>VGCC01000008.1 GCA_016870195.1 Actinomycetota bacterium | reverse complement strand
CGCAGAGCAGGGTGAGCCGCGGATTCTCTGTCGCGGTATCCAGGTAGTGCCATGTGCGACCGCGCGCATCGGTGATGGTCCGCGACCAGTGTTCGATCACCAAGCGATCTCGATAACCGCCGCGTTGAGACCGGAGCCGATACCCATGCACGCCACGCGCTGCCCGCCCTCGAGTTCCGGCGCGACGCTGGCGAGAGTGAAGGGGACGGACGCCGGTCCGATGTTGCCGCGGGTCGGGAACGTGAGGGGCACCCGCGCCGGATCGATCCCGATAGCTTCCGTGATCGCTTTGGTGTGAAGTTTCGACACCTGGTGGATGACGTAGCAATCCAGATCCGACCAATCGAAGTGCTCTCGCGCGTCGGTCCAAGTGTCCCGCGCTAGCGCCACTCCTGCCTCGAGAAGCCCGCGGGCATCGGTGGACATTCCGTTGAGGTCGCCGACGCAGAGGTGGGTGTGCTCGGTCGCCGCGCGTGCCACCCCACCCACGAACCGGTGCCCCTCGGGATGCTCACTCGCCCGACCGAGCACCATCGCAGCACCACCCGAGCCGAGGGTGAGCGTGGCGAAGTTCGCAAGAACGTCCTCGCGAGTGGTGTCCGGCTGAAGGAGGCGCGCGATGGTGGATTCATAAATCCCCCGACTGCCTTCGCCGTCGACGACGAGTGCGTAATCGATCTGGCCCGCGTCGAGAAGTGTCGCCGCGAGCTGCATCCCGTTGATGAATCCGAGGCAGGCGTTGGAGAGATCGAAGTTAAGGCAGCCGGTCCCGAGTCCGAGTTGTGCATGCACATCGACGGCCGCTGACGGCTCGAGTCGGTCCCGACACACGGAGGTGTCGATCAAGAGCCCGATCTCCTGAGGGTCGACGCCCGCGTCGGCGATGGCCTTGGCCCCAGCCAGGCTCGCCGCGTCGATGAAGGACACGTCTTCGGACCACCAGCGGCGCTCCGAGACTCCCGCCAGTCGTTCGATCATGCCGGGTTGCATTCCAAGCCGCTCATATGTGGGCATGAGTCGCTGGTCGATCGCTTCGGATGTGACGACGATGGGAGCGTCCGCCGCGGCAACGGACAGGATGGCCGAGTCGCGGTACCGGAACGGCATGGTGGACTGCATGGGATAACAGCCTGCCATGCCGACCGGCCCGCCCTGGAGGAGGTGGGCGGGCCGGTCGGGTCGCGCGGGCTTACCCCTTGGATGCGACCAAGGTCACGGCGACGTCCCGCGTGCGCCCGTCGCGGAGCAGGGTGAGGGTGACGGTGTCACCGGGTGCGTTATCGCGGATGACAACCACCAACTCGGTCGAATCCGCGAGCACCTTGCCATCGATCGCGGTGATGACATCACCGTCGAGGACACCGGCCGTATCCGCCGGGGAGCCAGCCGTGACCTCGGCCACCCGCGCACCGGGACCGGTGTAGGCGGTGTCGAGTTGCACACCGATGATCGGGGTCTGCGAGGTCCCAGTGGTCATGATCTCGTTGGCGATGCGCTGCGCGGTGTCGATCGGGATCGCGAAGCCGAGGCCGATGTTCCCGGCCTGACCCATCATCCCGAGCGTGGCGATCGCCGAGTTGATGCCGATCACCTCACCCGCGGCGTTGACCAACGGACCACCCGAGTTGCCGGGGTTGATGGCCGCATCGGTCTGGATCGCGTTGATGAACGAGGTGTCGCCTTGTCCGCCCGCGGTGACGGGGCGGTCGAGTGCGCTCACGATTCCCGCGGTCACGGTCCCCTGAAGGCCCAGGGGTGAGCCGAGGGCGACTACGGTCTCTCCGACGCGCAGGTCCTCGGATGTTCCGAGAGGCACCGCGGTCAGTCCGGTGCGTTCGACCTTGACCACCGCGACGTCGTACCCGGCGTTCGAGCCGACGAGTTTCCCGGTCGCCTTGGAACCGTCAGCGAACATCACCTCGAGGGTCCCGCCGTCGCCGGCGACACCGGCGACGTGGTGGTTGGTCAGGATGTAGCCGTCGTTGCTGATGACGAATCCCGAGCCATTTCCTTCACCGTCGGATCCGTCGATGTTGATCTGGACGACGGCGGGTTGCACCGCCGCCGCGATGTCGGCGATCTCGGATGACACGGGTGTCGTGACCTGCGGACCAGAGGCGGCAGGGGCGGACGCAACGGCCTCTGCGGTCGCCGACCGATCGGCGATCAGGTAGCCCACGCCACCACCTAGGGTGCCGGCGACGAGCGCGATGCCTGCGGCCCCGGCCATCCAGGGCCAGCGGGCCGGCTGCTTCTGCTGCGGTGGGGTGTACGGGGGTACGGGGGTGCCCAGGGTGTCGTGCAGGGACATTGCTCCTCCTCTGTCTGCATGCGCGGAGTCCCGCGCTTAGAGCTTGGACTTTGTGGCACCCCCAACGGTTGCGCCTCCCCCCGTCCCTTGCACACCCCTTACATTTCCCCCACGATGTCGCTGGTCTCATCCAGGGGACTGAGGGGAACCTGAGACCGAGGACCCTCGTCAAACCACCGATGGACCGTAGCTGGGGGTGGGCATGCGGACGAAGTTGACCTGGATCGCCGCTTGGGCCGTGGCAGCTCTGATGGCACAAGGCCTGCTGGCCACCCCAGGTGGGGCGGTATCGCCGGACACCGACGCACCGTCTCCGAGCACATCGCCCGCTCCGACCCCTGATGTGTCACCCTCACCGAGCGTGGCACCGAGGCCGACTCCCAGCCTCACCCCGACGCCCGCCCTCACCCCGAGTCCTCGTCCTTCCCTCTCGGAGAGTCCGTCGCCGATGTCATCGCCCACGTCGAGTCCATCGACGTCGGCAACGCCAAGCCCGTCCGGCACCCCGACCGACGATGCGCGCCCACGCATCGTCGTGGTGAAGAACGGTGCCTACACGCGATCAGCCATCGAGACTGCCCAGGAGATGGGTGCACGCCCAGACAAGGTGCTCGTCGGCATGGTCGATGGATTCACCGCCATGCTCACTGATGCTGAAGTGCGGAAGTTGGAGCGCACCGTCGCGGTGGACTATATCGAAGATGACGAGGTCGTCAGCATCAATGCCCCGTTCCGCACTGTGACGAAGACCTCGACGACCAGCATGAATGGTTTCGATGATGCGAGTTCGGCACCACAGAATCTCGGCTTTACGATCAACTGGTTTGGGGTCAACTACGACAGTATTCTCGTCAACAGCAACGGTGGCGCTGTTTTTGATGACGGACTTGGGCCCTTCAACGCGTGGCGAGGGATCAACTTGTCCACCGCGACCCGGCCTTATGTTTTACCACTCTTCACCGACCTGGATGGGACAACGTCCGGAACCCTCCAATTCGGCCAGGGAAGCATCTCCGATTCCGGAACCAAGAGTGTCTTCTGGGCGGAGTGGACCAACTACGGCGAGTACCCGAGCTCTGCGGGCAAGTACACCTTCCAGATGCTCGTCATCGATGAGGGTGCTGGCAAGGTCGGCATCGAATTCAACTACACGACCGTGGGCACAGCTGCGTCGTCGACGAACCCGACTTTCGAAGTCGGCTTCGCGAATCCGTCTCAATCCGGTGGCACCGTGCAGATAGCCAACACTGGGGAAGCCCCTGGCACTGTCGCCACCCGCCTGATCGCCAGCGGCAACCCCACGTCGACGCCGGGGATCTGGCGCTATCTGATCGATTCGGGTGGCAGCCCGTCACCGGCACCGACGCCTTCCCCCTCGGATGGGATTCAAACAGGAGCGCCGTGGGGTCTGGATCGCATCGACCAGCGTGCGCTTCCGCTGAGTACGACGTACGAAGCGGCCGGGACGGGCAGCGGGGTGAAGGTGTACGTGGTCGACACCGGGATTCGCACGACACACGTTGAGTTCGGTGGCCGCACCGCTGCCGGACGCGACGAAATAGGAGACGGGTACGGAACGACCGACTGCAACGGTCACGGCACACACGTTGCCTCGACGGTCGCGGGAACGACGTACGGGGTGGCCAAAGCCGCGACCGTGGTCCCCGTCCGAGTCCTCGGATGTTCCGGTTCTGGAACGACTTCTGGAGTCGTGGCCGGGCTCAACTGGGTCAGGACCAACCACAGCGGTGGCCGCGCTGTGGTCAACATGAGCCTTGGTGGATCGGGATCCAAGGCCCTTGACGACGCCGTCGCTGCTCTCCATGACGCGAACATCCCGGTCGTGGTCGCGGGTGGGAACTCGAATGCCAACGCGGCCGATTTCAGTCCGGCCCGGGAACCGAAGGCGATCACGGTGGCGTCGATGACGTCGACGGATGCTCGCTCCTCCTTCTCCAACTTCGGCAGCATCATCGACCTCTTCGCACCGGGTTCGTCGATCATCGGCGCCTGGTACACGTCCAACAACGCGAGTGCCACCATCAGCGGGACATCTATGGCCAGCCCCCACGTGGCAGGGGCGGCAGCGGTGTACCTCGCGCTGAATCCCACTGCCACGGCCGCCCAAATTGCAACGGCGTTGACCGATTCGGCAACCGAGAACGTCATCACCGATCCCGGCACGGGTTCGCCAAACAAACTGCTCTACGTCCGTTCGTTCACTGGCGGCGGTTCCGGCGGGGGCGGAAGCTCCGGTGGTGGTGGCGGAAGTTCCGGTGGTGGTGGCGGAAGTTCCGGTGGTGGTGGCGGAAGTTCCGGTGGTGGTGGAAGTTCGTCATCAGACAAGGGCGGTGGCGGAGGTGCCGAGGATGAGATTCAGGTGACGCGTCCCGCCGTGGCAACCAATCAGGTCACGCGTCCGGGTGCATTCGCCGCGGTGGACAGCAGTGGTCAGCCGCTCGCACTCCAGCGCGCCGGGCTCACGGCCAGCGGATTTGAGATTATCGGGAACGGGTGGGAGATCGCTTCACGCGGAGCTCTCACTTCGCAGAACACGACTCTGGCGCCGGGTCAGACAGTCCGCATCACGGGCAAGGGACTCCAGCGGTTGACCACCACCGGGGTCTACGTGCTGTCCACCCCGGTGTGGGTGGCCGCCGGTGTGGTCAGCTACGAGAACGAATTCACGGTCGAGTTCCAGATTCCGGCTTTGCCGCCGGGACAACACACCCTGCAGATCAATGCGGTGCGGCAGGGGCAACTACCCATGAGCCTCGGGGTCGGGTTCACGCTGGGATCCGCAGCACCTGCGCGTGCGCCTGCAGCAACACAACCATCTGAGAGTGCGAACTTCATCGCTTTCCCGCGCTCCAGCTCGTCGGTGACGCCCAGCGCCAAGGGCAAGTTGCGGCGAATAGCGAAGTCCACCCAGGCGTCCACCGTTGAGATCTCGGTTGTCGGATTACCGGGCGCTGCAGGAGCGGATCTGTCGGCGAAGCGGACCGCGGCTGTGGGTCGTTACCTGCAATCACAGGGCGCACGGGTGAGTATGCGGCCAGCGATGAGCCCTCGATCGTCTGGACCTGCGGGGGTTCTCGTCGTGGCGTCCACTCCCCCTGCCAGTTCGCCGGCGGGCGTGTCCTCGCTGATCGTGCGATTCACGCCGGGTCAGGAACCCGCGATCGGCGATGTGCTGGCGTCGAACCTGACCGTGCGGAAGTCACTTGGCTTCCGGATGTTCCGGGTCGACTTCACAACACCCGTGTCCGAGGATGCGGCAATCGCAGCAGCAGGATCGCTTTCGTCGAATCGCTCGGTCGAGTTCGCCGAACCCGATGCACGTGTCACGACCATGGTGACCAGGGGTAGACCCGCAAGCCTCTAGATTGCGCCGGTGCGCATCACCACCGACCCAGACGAAGTGGCACGGGACCTGGCCGACGCCAGAGTGGTGGCGATTCCCACGGAGACCGTCTACGGCCTCGCGGCGCTCGCCGGCTCACCCTCAGCGGTGGCTCGGGTCTACGCGGCGAAGGGGCGTCCCGCCGACCACCCGTTGATCGTGCACCTCGCCAGTACTGCTGCTGTCGACGCGTGGACCTCGTCGATGCCGCCGTATGCGCAGTCCCTTGCCGCGGCGTTCTGGCCGGGACCCCTCACCCTCGTTCTACGCCGGAGCGAGCGCGCCAAGGACTTCGTGACCGGAACCCAGGACACCGTGGCCGTGCGCATTCCCGGGAACGCATTGACGCGCGAGGTGATTCGTCGCGTCGGCGAGATCCTCGGTGATCCGGGTGTGGGGTTGGCGGCGCCGAGTGCGAACCGATTCGGCAAGGTCAGTCCCACGCGTGCGCAGGACGTGGTCACCGAGCTCGGGGAGTTCCTCGACGACGAACTCGTTTTGGACGGTGGTCCGTGCACGGTCGGGGTGGAGTCGACCATCGTGGACTGCTCCGGGGAGCGGCCGGTAATCCTGCGTCCGGGGCAGATCGGGTGTGAAGACATTGAGGCCTGTACGGGACTGACGTGCGGGGAACGCAGTGAGGTGCGGGCTCCCGGAACGCTCGCCGCGCATTACTCGCCCACTGCGCGAGTTCACCTGATCGCTGCTGACTCCGTGCCGGGTGACACGGCGGGTGCTGGACTCATCGCTCTTGCATCGATCCCGACACCCGCAGGGATGGTGCGCCTCACCGCGCCCGACACCTCCGCGCACTACGCGGCCAGCCTCTATCGCGCCCTGCGCGAGGCCGATGCGTTGAACCTCAACACCGTCTTCGCGATCCCACCCAAGGGTGACGGTATCGAAGCAGCGATCCGCGACCGGCTCGAACGCGCAGCCCACGGCACTACTTAGGTGGGAGCCGAACCCCCGCGTCGAGGCGGATCACTTCACCATTGAGGTACGGGTTCTCGACGATGGCACCGACCAGGTGCGCGAATTCCTGCGCTGTGCCCATGCGCCGGGGATTGAGCGGCAACTTCGACAGCACCTCGAAGGTCTCACGTGGCAGGAATTCGTAGATCGGAGTGTCCATGATTCCCGGGGCGATCGTCATCACCCGGATTCCCACGGGAGCGAGGTCACGGGCAAGGGGCAATGTCATTCCGACGATGCCGCCCTTGCTGGCGCTGTAGGCGGACTGGCCCGCCTGACCGTCGTAGGCGGCCAGCGACGCCGTCATCACGATCACACCGCGCTGGCTATCGGCATCGGGTTGATTGCGCGACATCAGCGATGCCGACCTGCGAACGATGTCAAAAGTGCCGTTGAGGTTGATGTCGATGACACGCCGGTAGTCATCGATGTTCATCGGAGTTCCCTCGCGGTCCATCACGCGATGCACGAACCCGACACCCGCGCAGCACGCGGTCACGTCCAACCGGCCAAAAGTGGTCTCAGCCGCGGCCACCGCGCGCTCGACAGCATCCGTGTCTCGAACATCCGTGGGGACCGCGATGACGTGGTCGCCCAGTTCCTTGGCGAGCACCGACGCCCGCTCGCCGTTGACGTCCACGACGAGCACTCCGGCCGCACCACCTGCGGCGGCTGCACGCGCGACCCCCTCGCCCAAGCCGGACGCTCCGCCCGATACCAACACAACCGACCCTGACCACTGCATGCGCTTCTCCTACCCGTATCCCAATTCGTGCAGACGCTCGTCACTGATTCCGAAGTGGTGCGCGACCTCGTGGACCACCGTGATGCGCACCTGCTCGACCACATCCTCCTCCGAGCGGCAGCGGCGCGAGATGGGAAGCCGATAGATCGTGATCCGATCGGGCAGGTGGCCGGCGTAGTAATGACCGCGGCTGGTCAGCGGCACACCGTGATAGAGCCCGAGGAGGAAGGGACGCCCGGGCTTCATGTCCTCGACCAGGACAACCACGTTGTCCATCAGGCTAGCCAGCTCCGGGGGAAGGGTGTCCAGGGCATCGGAGACGAGTTCCTCGAACCGCTCCGGGGCCACCTCGACCATCCATCCATCGTGTCCCACGGCCAGCGCCCCCGCACACCCAGGGGCGACTCCCCCACCACCTCCGAGACGTCCTATGCTTTCCCGGTCGCCAACGGCGTATCGGTCGACGGAGACCAGGTCCCCATCGTCTAGAGGCCTAGGACACCGCCCTTTCACGGCGGTAACACGGGTTCGAATCCCGTTGGGGATGCTCGGCCTCACCAGAGGCCCCGTAGCGCAGTTGGTTAGCGCGCCGCCCTGTCACGGCGGAGGTCGCGGGTTCAAGTCCCGTCGGGGTCGCCAGTCCGGAGTAATCCGGAACAACGGCCAGGTAGCTCAGTTGGTACGAGCGTCCGACTGAAAATCGGAAGGTCGGCGGTTCGACCCCGCCCCTGGCCACCAGGTTCTCCCAACGCAATTAGACGTCGAAGCCCGAAGGTCTCCCTCGAGCACGCAGACAAGATCACCCTGTGGATAACTAGGAGACAAGTCAGGCTTACTTGGTAGAAATGGTCATGCTGAACATCAAGGACCCCGAAGCACACCGCCTGGCCAAGGAGTTGGCAGCGTTGGAGGACACCACCCTCACGGAGGCGGTCATAAAGTCCCTCAAGCACTCTCTCGCCGAGCACGCGGTGCGCCGCTCGCGGCGCCGGCAGTACTTGGAGAAGGAAGTCGCCGCAGCCCGCGACGAGGGGTTCGGGATGGAACCGGACCCCATCGCAGATCTGTATGACGACGCCACGGGTGTGCCCCGATGATCCTGGACTCATCCGTCGTCGTTGCCGTGTGTCTTGGTGAGCCGGACTCCACAGGCCTTCATGACGTGCTGGAGACAACCGATGGCATGAAGATCAGTAGCGCCTCGTATCTCGAGTCGGCAATCGTTGTGGATGCACGGCGACCCGGCGCACTT
This sequence comes from Actinomycetota bacterium, assembly GCA_016870195.1. GTDB lineage: Bacteria > Actinomycetota > Actinomycetes > S36-B12 > S36-B12 > VGCC01. Next base: position 65,169 of record VGCC01000008.1, on the reverse strand, counting down.
GACAGATTCACGACCAACTTGGAAGTAGCAGTGGTTCCCTTCGATCACGAGCAGGCGGAGATCGCTCGCATTGCGTACCGCGTATTTGGCAGAGGTTCGGGCCACCCGGCGCGGCTGAACTTCGGCGACTGCTTCAGTTACGCGTTGGCGAAAGTGACCGGCGAGACCCTCCTCTTCAGGGGCAGTAACTTCTCCCACACCGATGTGACGAGAATGCACCCATAGATGTGCTCAATTCACAAGCTCCATCGCGTCTCGTTGTACCTGTAGTCGGCGTGCACGCCATCGAAAATGGTGCTTTTGCTTCGTGACGTGCGAGCAAGTTCCGCCGTGCCGAGCATCATTGGCACTCGAGTCTCGAATGCCCGCCCGTACTTCGCTCTGATGAGAGCGCGGGCCGAACGTGTTCTGCCATGACCACCACACGTGCCGTTGCTCTTAAGTCGTGTGGCACCAACTCGGAGCAAGAGGGCATTGATGCGGTGAACGCATACCCCTGCGCACTTCAGTTCGCTCTGACCCCTGATCTGAGCAGTCACCCATGGGGCCGAGGGCTCCGGCAGGAAGTGGGCCCCAAGTTACGCGGCGGGGACGGCGCCGTACGTGTTGTCACCGTGACTGCCCGGAAGCAGCCACAGGATCAGCAGGATGATCGTTCCGATTCCGGAGAAGAGCAGCAGCAGCTGGAACCAGCCCGACAGTCCACGGTCATGCAGTCGACGGCAGCCGACGCCGATGATGAGCAGCTGGAAGATGATGCCGATGAGGAACAGCCACACGCCCAGACCTGCCCAGTTGACGCCATCGCTCGCAAGCGCGCCGAGCGCGGCACCCACGACGCCCATCACGATGATCGAGGTGACAAACATCAGGAGGTACCACCACCAGAACTCCGAGCGCGTGGCGCGCCCGCTGAAGTTTGTGAGGTTTGAGGAGGCTGACTTGATCGCGGCGCCAGGGCCCATGGGATACACCAGCTTCTTTTCAAGGGTCACACCGCGGGACCGCTTGTGCCGCCTCAATTGTTCCCGGGCCCAGCAAGTGGGTCAAGGTGGCGCCACCGAGCCAGAGACGGCTTCCCCGTCTGCGGGAATCGCCGCCGGCACGCCGTAGTGCGTTGCCCTGTGATCCCCACTCATCAGGTCCCGACCACACCTAATGAAGGAGGGTCCTCAGCACATCTGGGAAGTAAAATTCCCACATGAGTCGCTGGGCGGTGCGGCACCCGATCCCCGCTCTCCTCGCCTGGGTCGTCGTCCTCATCGCCATCGCAGCCTCGGCACGGATCTTCGCCGGGACCTTCAATGACTCGTTCGCCCTGCCCGGCGTCCAGTCCACCCAGGCTCAAGACCTTCTGCAGAAGTTGGCCCCGAAGGGTCCTGCCACGACGAGTGTCACGGTGGTCTGGGAGGCCGACGACGTCCGGTCTGAGAAGTCCCGCGAACGCGCGACGCGGATGCTCACCGACATCGCATCCCTTCCAGGAATCCGTTGCGTGCAGACTCCCTTCACAAAGAACCTCGGGCCGAAGTGCGCAGAGGACACCAACGTTCCGATTATCACGGCGGTCTCGCAGGGCATCGCCACGGAGTTGAAGTCCAAGGTCGGATTGACGGCCGGACAGATCGGCACCATTGCCCGGGGACTCGAGCCCCTCGCGCACGCCGACGCACAGAGTCTCGGCAAGGTCGCCAGAGTGCTTCCCACGGCCGCGAAGGTCGCAAGCCTGCCACCGGATGTGCTCACCGGTCTCGTCGATATCGGTGACCTCGTCGCTAAGTCGGATGGGCAGCTCACCACGAAGGAAGCGAGCGACCTCACCGACGCCCTCGGGGGCCTGGACTCACTGGCGAAGATCCCTCCGGACACCCTGCGGAAGCTCGCGAAGGCCGACCCCGCCGCCCTCGCCCGCGCGGCGGAGCGCTTGCCTGCTGATGCGGCGGAGGTAGAGCGACTCGATGCAGAACTCCGTACCGCGATTGCGGACCTGCACCGCGCTGCGAAAGCCACAGAACGCGCGGCGGCCCAGGTGTCGCGCGATGGGAGCGTGGCCTTCGCCACCGTCACGTTCGACGGTTCGACACTGAGCACAACCACGGGCGATCGGTTACTCGCCATCATCGAGGGCGCCAACCGCGACGGACTCACCGTGGGCGCGCAGGGAGGCGCGCTGGAGGGGGCAGGCGGAGGTGGTGATTACTCCGAGCTCGTCGGCATCGGTGTTGCCATCATCATCCTGCTCATCGCGTTCGGCAGTGTCGTTGCTGCTGGTCTGCCGATCATCATCGCGGGCTTCGGACTCTTCGCAGGGCAGATGCTCATCATTGTTGCCGCGCACTTCACCGACGTCGCGTCGTTTGCACCAACCTTGGCGGCGATGATCGGACTCGGCGTCGGTATCGACTACGCGTTGTTCGTCTTCAATAGGTTCTATCAGGAATTGCAAGGTGGAGCTGAGCCCCGCGATGCGGCGCTCACCTCGGTGGGGACAGCGGGCAAGGCCGTTCTCTTCGCCGGTTCCACGGTGATCGTGGCGCTGCTCGGGATGTTCGTGCTGGGAATCCGATTCTTCGACGGGCTGGCTGTTGCGGCAGCGCTTGCCGTACTCATGGTGATGACGTCGGCGTTGTGGTTCCTGCCCGCACTCCTCTCTCTGTTCGGTCGTCACGCGATTGGCCTGCGCCTGCCGGGCCGACGGACTTTGAAGCCCTTCGATCCGGAACACAGTCGCTGGGCGGGCTACGCCGACATCCTCCAGCGGCGCCCGATCGTGCCGCTTCTCATCAGCCTGGTGCTCCTGGGCGCCCTCGCATGGCCTGCCCTCGGGATGCGCCTGGGCTTCCCCGACGACGGCACGCAGGTGCCCGGATCTGCTTTGCGCGTGGGCTTCGACCTCATGGACAAGGGCTTCGGTGCGGGCACCGGTGGCCCCTACGTCGTGGCGGTGGAAATGCCGAAGAAGGACGACGTCACAGCACTCGGTCAGGCGGTGAAGGCCATCGAGCGAACGCCGGGCGTTGCGCGGACCATGCCTGATTCGGGGATGCTTCCGCTCGTCGCGCTCGACAAGTCAGTCTTCGGTGACGGAGGTCGTCTGACATCCATCATCGTCTACCCGAAGGGTGACCCGCAGTCGCAAGAAGCCTCTGCGCTGCTCGACACACTGCGCAACACCACCGCACCCGCGCTGGAGAGCGACCATCGCGTGAGCATCCTCGTCGGCGGCGCCCAGGCGGTGTCCGCGGACTTCACGACCGTGTTGGCCAAAGCGCTGCCCGTCTTCCTCATCCTCGTCATCGGCCTCGGCTTCGTCGCCCTTGCCTTGCTCTTCCACTCCCTGGTCATCCCCCTCACGGCAGCCATCACCAGCCTGCTGTCCTTCGCTGCTGCACTCGGCATCACCGTGTCGGTGTTCCAGAACGGGGTGGCGCAGTCCCTGCTCGGACTCGGGGGAACGGGTCCGATCCTGCCGTTCCTTCCCGTCATGGTCTTCGCGATCCTTTTCGGCCTCTCGATGGACTACCAGGTGTTCCTCGTCAGCCGCATGCGCGAGTACTGGGAGAACACCCACGACAACCGACGTGCCGTGCGCATGGGCCTTGCGGGTTCGGGCCGGGTCGTTGTCATCGCCGCATCGATCATGACGAGTGTCTTCCTCGCCTTCGTCCCCACCCCGAACGACACCATCAAGTTGTTCGGCGTTGCACTCGCCTCCGCCGTGATCGTCGATGCGTTCCTCGTCCGGCTCGTTCTCGTCCCGAGCCTCATGACCCTTGTCGGGAAATCGAACTGGTGGTTACCACGCTGGCTCGACAAGGTCCTTCCCCGCATCTCCTTGGAGTGACGCGGAATCAGACACTGGCAGAAGCGAAGGTCAGCGACCGCTTGGCCAACCCCCACATGAATCCCTCCACGCTCGACTCCGGCCTCACACCATCGTCGGCGGCGCCGATCGCCACGAAGAGAGGTGAGAAGTGCTCGGGGGTGGGGTGGGCGTAGGGCATACCGGGGGCACTGCCGTACGAGGCGAGGGAATCGACATCGAGTGCGGTTGCCGCCTCCCACGCCCAGTTGTCGAACTCACTCGACCATGCGGGAACAGCGTCGCCGTGCAGCATGTCGCCGGTGAGGAACGGCAACCCGTGCGTCATGAACCCGGATCCGATGATCAGGATGCCTTCGTCGCGTAGGGGACGCAGGCGCCGGCCCAACTCGATCAGGCGCTGCGGGTCATGGGTGGGGATGCTGACTTGGATGACGGGGACATCCGCCAGGGGCAGCATGACTTTCAGCGGTACCCAGGCTCCGTGGTCGAGACCGCGCGTGGTGTGTTGGTGCACGGACTCGGTGTCGGGCATCACCGCGGTGATGCGGTCGGCCAACCAGCCGGCATCCGGTGTTGCGTACTGCATCGCGTAGTAGTGGGGAGCGAAGCCGCCGAAGTCGTAGACCAGGGGAGCCTGGTTCGCACTGATCGCCAGCGGCGCGGACTCCCAGTGCGCGCTGACAATCACCACGCCGCGCGGCTTGGGCAGGGACAGGGACCAGGTCAGCAGTTCGGCCATCCACGGGCCGTCGTCGAAGAGGGGTGGTGCGCCGTGGCTGAGGAAGAGCGACGGCATCGGCGGATCACCCGGCTGCCAGGCCTGGTGGCGAGCTGACGCCTCCACAGCCTGAGGGAGCAGGGCATCAAAAGCTGCTCCCGCAGTGTCGGACTGCCACATGGGAACCTCCTGCCCATTTGATTGAATCTTCAACTAATCTATCAGGTTGATGACCCAACGGCAACGGCTGCACCGTAACGCGTTGTTCTCCCTTTGTTCCGCGACACGTTGCCCCACGTCACCACGGGCCGTCACGGGAGCACTTCATCGTTGGACTACTTCCCCACACCACTCAACGCTCAACGATGGAGGGGAGGACCTGTGAATTTCGACGATGTGACCTGCGGCTTCTGTCACGCAGACGACTACGAGATCGTGCGAAGTGACACCCACGGCTTCATAGTTCTCTGCAATGAGTGTGGCTACGCGCGCAAGGCAACCATGCAGCACCTCATGGCGAGCTGACACCCATCGCGAGGAAGTCGAGTTCCCAGAGTGATTGGACAAGTTCGCGGGCATACCTCGCTGCTTGAGGGGCGGGTTCGCCCGTCTCCGCGCTGACGATCGCAGCGATTTCGCGGATCGTTCGACGGCCATCGATCTGCTGCACGAGCGCGCGCTCGCGTGGATCGAGGTCCACGCTCCAGTCCGAACGAATCAGTCGGCTGTCGGTGAGTGAGCATCGATACCGATACTCCGGGATCAACTCCAGTGCCTGATCGGACGAGAAGTCGATCTCGAAGTACTCCCGTGGGCGGTCACTGCGACAAGCCAGGAAGAAGTGGCATCCATTGCGCGGGTTCAGCCGCTCGACGATGGACCACTGCTTCTCACGGGGAAGAGTCGAGATCGCATCCCGGAGATCCTGGGATGCCAGGAATCCTGAGTAGTAGGGCGCTTTGAGGAACATGTCTTGGAAGACGAGCCCGGCTCCCTCCACCAGGGCAACGCACTCATCGATCGAATACGCACGCTCGCGCCCGTGCAGGAAGGTGTCCACGATCCCGGCGTCGTCCCCAAGGTCGGGTGCGATTCCCAGATACGTCCCAACCGGATGATCCGCGTCGAGGTGTGCCACGATCTCGCGCACCATCGTGATGGACTCCTGATTTTGGGTCAGGCCCAGGTCGCGGAAGGCCGACTGGAGCATCTCCACACCCACGCGTCCGTACCGTGCATAGAGCATCACGGCGAGCACACCATCCCGGCGGAGACATGAGGCGAGAGCGGCCATACCCGCGTCGGGATCCTCGAGGTGGTGGAGGACCCCCGTGGAAACGATCAGATCGAAGTCACGACCGAGGGAGTCCACGCGTTCGATAGGAAGGTGGTGAAGTTCGAGGTTGTCGAGATCGTAGGTATCGGCAAGCCGGCGCTGGTGGGCGAGTGACGCTTCGCTGACGTCGATCCCGATCACCTTCGCCGACGGGTTCGTATACGCGAGCACCGCAGCCTGGCTCGTTCCGCACCCCGCCACGAGGATGTCCAGCCCGGACGGATAGTCCCGGTCCGGCCAGAACATGCGATGTGCATGTCTGGGGTCGAACCACTGCCAGTTGGATTCCAGCCACAGTGGCAGATCCTCGATGGGACGTGGGTAGACGTAGTGCTCGTATTGACCGCGAACGAGGTCGTCCAGGGGGGCCATTGCGCCTCGATTCCCTCGTGAGCGAGCAACGCGATGCTACGAGTATTCGGAAGTCGTTTCGTTTTCAGGTCCACCCAGGCTTACCATCCCAGGAACGTGATCAAGGGAAGGGAACACCCATGCGGTCCTCACGACGCCAGACAATTGCTGCTGCCCTCGGTGCCTCGGCACTCGCAGGTGCGGCCCTCGTCGTGGGAACCGCGCCGGCCCATGCAGCTCAACCGGGTTCATCGCAGAAGTGCGTCAACCAGGCGCTGGCCATGGCGCGACCCCTGCTCCTCACCGTGGACGTCCCAGGCACTGCACGTGAGCGCGGTGTCCCCGAACTGATCGCACTCATCAAGGCGAAGTCCGCAGCCTGCCTCGACATCCTCTTCCGCGATGGCACCGCGACCGATCCCGACGCAGGGCTGCTCGTCGGCAATGGCTTCTCCTTCGACGCGACCACATGCACCGCGGGTCGCGAGTGCGATGGTGGTGATGCAGGTCATCTCCTCGGTCATGGTGGTAACGGGTTCAACGGTGGCGAAGGTGGCAACGCCGGGTGGTACGGCGGCAATGGCGGAAACGGCGGCCATGCCGCGAACGAGTGCCCGGCCTGCCATGGCGGAGACGGCGGCCGCGCCGGCCGCGCCGGCAACGGAGGGAACGGCGGCAACGGAGGCCATGCATCCATCGCGAACGACGGTGGCCATGGTGGCGACGGTGGTCATGGCGGGCTGTTTTCCGGCAACGGGGGCAACGGCGGTCATGGCGGCAACGGAGGGAACGCCACTTCCGGCACGCGCGCAGCCGGTGGCAACGGAGGTAGCGGGGCGACCGCTGGCAACGGGGGCAACGGCGGCGATGGCGGAACCGCGTTCGGCGTGGGCACCGACGGGAATGGTGGCAACGGGGGTGCCGGCGGCCTAGGCAGCACCGGTGGCAATGGTGGCGCAGGCGGCAACGGGGGTAACGGTGGCGTCGGGACCGGTGGCAACGGTGGCAATGGTGGCGCCGGAGGGAACGCCGGAGTGAGTGGAGTCGCGGGTACCGCCGGCAACGGGGGCGCTGGCGGCGATGGCGGACGCCGCGGTCTGCTCTGACGTGCCGTTCGCTACTGCACCGTGATCGCCTTTGTCACCGTGACGCCCGGAGCACCCTTCTGCTTCGGCACGAAGGATGCAACGACGGTGTAGGCACCGGCCGGTTTCTTCGGCTCGAGCACCCACTTCGAGGACGCCTTGCCCTTCGAGTTCACGGTTGCCGTCTTCACCTTGCCGACGATCCACTTACCCTTCGGCGTCACGCGGGTCAACGTGAACGTGACCGTGCCCGCAGCTTTCGGGGATAGCACCGCGGAGAGCGGGATCTTGGAGTTCTTCTTCTGCACCGCGGGCGCATTCAACTTCAGTGACTGCGCACCATTCGCGCCCTCACCCTCAGTGTTGACGATGGGTGCCACCTCCAGATTCACGCGTGCAGCGCCCGCAAGGGCTCCCAGGGCGCTCGCATCGACGGGCACTGGCGCCGGCGCTGCGCTATCGCCGGGGGCGGCTGCCCCTGGGTTCGCAGCCCCTGCATCCGCGGGCGCGTTCTGCGCCCCCGCGGGCACGGCGGCTACCTCGCCCACCTGTTGCGGCACGGCCGCGTTGGGATCGGCGCCGGCGGGCGGATCCACGAGCGCCTGACCAACAGCCGGTTGGCGGACCACAAACGAGTACACGGCGGGTGAGGATGGTGCGACGGTATTCGTTGTGACCGTCTGCGTCAGACGCAGGAATTTTCCGGCGGCCGAACTCGGAATCCACACTCGGACTTTCTGGAGTTCGATGGTGGGGCGAAGTTCCAATCGACGCCGCTCGGCCCCACAGCCGTCCCCGCGATCGTCAACGAAACACGCAAGGACGAACCGACCCGTGATCTGCTGACCGGCCGCGAGGGACCCTGACAGCGGTGCCGTCACTTCCACGGCGCCCAGAGGGCGGACGTCATTGCTGTTCACGGGCGCGACGATGAGGCGAGATGCTGCCAGCGGTTGCACGTTCGCTGCATTGCCACCTGGCCCAGGGGCGTTGGCATCGCGGGGCGTGACGGCGGCCGAGGGTGCGGAGTCCGCCCGCAGCGCTCCGCGCTCTGCGCGCACGGTGAACGTGTAGGCGACACCATTGCGCAGGCCGGTGACCAGGCAGGTCTTGGCGCCGAGGACCCAACAGGTCCGGCCATCGGGCGATGAGGTGGCCGTGAACGTGGTGGCCGCGAGCTGGCTGGCGGTGTAGTCCCAGCGCACCAGTGCCTCGGCGTTGCCAGCGGTCGCCGTCACGCCTGTCGGTTTGTCACTGTCGCCCGCGGCCACGATCTTGAAGACCGTCCACGGTCCGCGCACGCGCCAGGCGAAGGCCTCGTCGACGCCCAGGATGGGAATCCAGCTCTCCACGAACTGGGTGCCCGTATGCCCCTGCGTGATGCACAGGTATTGGCCGACTTTGTCGACGGGGATCTGCCGGGTGATCTGGGTATTCGCGTCGGCGATGCCGCGGATCACGTCCATGCGCAGGCCGTAGCCGGTCATGTCGGGAGCGACCTCGGCGCCGTCACCGTTGACCGTGGGAGACTCACAGTCGGCGGTGCGCGAATAGCGGATGAAGTAGCGGCGGTCTTGCGTCGAGAATGTGTTGCCATCGCGATTGCGGCCGCGATGCGCGGTGCCGAGGTTGAAAGTCACCGAACCGGGGTGCAGCTTGCACGCGCCCTCGAGCAGCGCGCGATTGAGGGCCAGCAGCTGGTCCTTCGGCTCCTCGCCGGTGACGGGGAAGCAGTTCATCGCGATCGCTGCCGACGCGCTGTTCTGGCCGCGTCCGTCAGCCAGGCCGACGGGCAGCACCTGCTCGTTCCAGCCCCACTTGGTGGCATCAGGTCGGGTGTAGTAGCCATTCTTCGCGGGGTAGCCCTCGGGACCGGCGAGGGCGAACACCGGCCCAAAGTCCAGCGGGTTGCCCGTGTCCGCGCTCGCAGGAACAGCCACGCTCGCCAGCGCCACCGCCAAGAGTGAGCCCGCTACGCCAGCACCCGTGATCCGACGTCCCATGACCACTCCTCATCTTCTCCCAGCTAAGCCATATCGTGGTCGAGGCTATCGGGGGACGCGCACCTAGGTCCCGCGGGTGGGGAGCGACCGACCCAGCACACCACGAACCACCCGAGGGTGCCCGTGGAAACCCCCCTTCCTAGGCTCGTGCTCCGTCGCCCACGCGGGGTGGTGTGGAGGGGGTAGGGATGGTCTCCAAGAACATGTCGACGGTTCGCACGGGAATCTGGCGCGTACTGCTTGCGCCGTCGGGCAGGAAGGGAAAGTGGCTCACCCTGCTGTTCTGGGTGATCCTGCTCGGCCTGACTGCGGGTGCCGCGGCACGACTAGAGAGCGTGCAGTCCACCGACCCGGCGAACTCCCGTCCCTCAGACACACAGTCCGCCCTCGTCGCGCAAGCGCTCGAGGACTTTCCCGGCGGTGACGCCGTGCCCGCCGTGATCGCGTACGAGCGGGTGGGTGGCCTGACCGAGGCCGACCTAGCGAAGATTGCGACGGATGCGGTCAACGGCGCGAACATCGTCGGAGCTCCCCCGCAGGCAGCGCAACCCGTACCCAGCGCCGATGGTGAAGCAGCAATCATTGTGCTGCCCTTCGTCCCGGTCGACGGCGATGACCTCACCGGGAAAGTCGATGAGTTGCGAGAGGCCGTGGGGGAGGCACCCGCGGGTGATGCCACCGGTTTGCGCATCGCCGTTACGGGTGCAGCCGGTGTGATCGCCGACCTGTCCCAGGTGTTCTCCGGGGTGAACACGAATCTCCTGCTGGCCACCTCGATCGTCGTGGCCTTGCTCCTCCTCATCACCTACCGAAGTCCCATCCTCTGGGCTATCCCACTCTTCGCCGTGGTGATCGGCGACTACCTGTCACGCGCAGGCATGACGTATCTAGTGGAGATCTTCGGTGCCACCGTCGATGGTCAGATCGCCGGCATCACGCTCGTCTTGGTCTTCGGTGTCGGCACCGACTACGCACTCCTCTTAATTTCACGGTACCGCGAGGAGCTCCGCACGATGAGCGATCGTCACGAGGCCATGGCACGTGCGATGCGCGGTGCGGGGGAAGCGATCCTCGCCAGCGCCGCAACCGTCGGGGCCGGGTTGCTCTGCCTACTCGCCGCCACCGTCGGCACCACGCGTGGACTGGGGCCCGCGGGTTTCATCGGAGTGATCTGCGCGCTGCTCGCCGCGATGACACTGCTTCCCGCATTCATGGTCATCTTCGGCCGCTGGGTGTTCTGGCCCTTCGTCCCGCGCGAGGGCAGCGCACCCCCGGTAGGGAAATCCGTGTGGGGCCGGGTCGGGCGTGTGGTTGCGCGTCGGCCGCGGACGGTGTGGGTCGGCGGCATCCTCGTGCTCGTCGCCCTGTCCGGCGGCTTGGTCAAACTCGATCTCGGTCTGTCACTCTCGGATAACTTTCGCGGTGAGGCGGCCAGCGTCGATGGCCAGAAGATCATCGCCGCGCATTTTCCCGAGGGTGAAGCGAACCGCACGATCGTGCTCGTTCGCCCGGGGACGGAAGCGACAGCGACGGACGCGCTTGACGGGATCACCAACGTTGCCGCGGTGGAACCAGGACCGCAGAACGACACCTGGTCGCAACTCCTCGTCACCATCGACGCGGATCCGCAAGGCGATATCGCCTATCAGGCGGTACGCGATATGCGCACTTCGTTAGCCGAACTCCCCGAGACCGAGGCACTCGTGGGTGGGGATAGCGCGGACAACCTGGACTTCGATGTGGCACAAACCGAGACGCGCAATCGGGTGGTGCCCCTCGTGTTGGGCAGCGTCTTGCTGTTGCTGTGTCTGTTCCTGCGCAGTCTCGTCACGCCGCTGCTCTTGCTTGGCACAACGGTGCTGAGCTTTGCCGCGGCGATGGGTCTCACCGCGATCGTGTCCAGCGAGGTGCTCGGCTTCGAGCGTTTCGATGTCTCGCTTCCACTTCTGGCGTTCGTCTTCCTCGTCGCTCTCGGTGTCGACTACAACATCTTCCTCGCCGTGCGAGCTCGTGAGGAAGCGGCGAAGTGCGGGACCAGGATCGGGATGCTTCGAGCCTTGGCCGTGACCGGAGGGGTGATTACGAGCGCGGGCATCGTGCTCGCCGCAACATTCACGGTGCTCGGAGTTCTACCGTTCGTCGCACTCGCCCAGATCGGCTTGGCCGTGGCACTCGGTGTCCTTCTCGACACCTTGCTGGTCCGCACGCTGGTGGTGCCCGGGCTCGTGGTCGATATCGGTAAGCGCACCTGGTGGCCCAATCGGCTCGCCAAAGACTCCATTCCGGAGCCCGCGCCCGGGAGCAAGGAACTCGTCGACGCCCTCCCCCGATAGCGCGCCTCTACGCTCGGACCGTGACCGAGCGCGTAGACGTCGTCGTCGGCACGGGTGGCATGGGTGCCGCGACGGCGTGGCAACTCGCCAAGCGTGGGCGCTCCGTCGCTGTGCTCGAGCAGTTCGAGCACCTGCACCGGTGGGGCTCCTCGCACGGGCAGACACGTATCTTCCGGTTCGCCTATCGCGATCCCCGGTACACGGAACTTGCCCAGTACTCCCTCCCCCTCTGGCGGGAGTTGGAAGCTGACTCCGGTGCCGTACTCCTTGAGCAGAACGGGTAGGTGGACCATGGCTCCGCCGGTGCAATCGAGGAGATTGCCGCGTCCCTACGCTCCAACCAGTTCGCCGTCGAGGTGCTCACTCCCGATGTTGCCCACGAATGCTGGCCGAGCATGAACCTCAATACTGCGATTGCGTTCTGCCCCAACGGCGGGCACGTATTCGCCGATCGGACGGTCTACTCGGCTGCATCCGCTGCGGTGCTGAAATTACCCGGTGCGAGGGGATCCGGGGATCTTCTGGTCAGCTTTCTCCTCCCGACTGTGCCGCAGGGCGTCAGCGAAAATGTGGGCAAGGTGCTCATCGACAGCCCGATAGTCTGGGTTGGCTGCTCGCGGGTTGACTTAGGAAAGCCGAGAGGGAGCTAATGATCGAATGAAGAATCTGCTGTCCATCGCACTAATGCCAGCCAAATAGGTGCGGTATCCGGAAAGTGACTTACCGTGGCGCGTCAGGGGGAGCGCTTCGACGGCAGTTCATGCGAGCCCGACGGCCAGCACGGTCTTGCCGACGCCGGGTGCGGAAGATTAGTGCTGAGGTGTCTCAACCCAGCGACGGAGCGTAATTGCCGTGCAGGATCCGTGAAATCAAACCGGCCACAACTACGCAGGTGACGCCAGCGGTCCCAGCCGACTTGACCTGCGCATGAGTGCATACGTGGGGGCCTAAACCATCACATCCCCACAGTTCGGGCCCAGGGTCTGACCGACATAGAGATTGCCCCCAGGATCACTTGCCAGCAGCACGGCGCTCGGCGCGATTTCCTCCGCGAGTCCAAACCGGCCAATCGGCATGGCCGCCTCGTTGGCTAGGCGCTCATTGGCCGTGAGTCCTTGCACCATTACCGACTCAAATGGCCCGGGGGCAATCGCATTGACCAGCACGTTGCTCGGAGCCAACTCCCGAGCCAGTGACTTCATCAGGCCGATGACCCCGGCTTTAGCTGCGCTGTAGTGCGCATGTTCGGCCATGCCCTTGCTGCCCAGATTGGAGCCAATCAGAATGATTCTCCCCCAACGGGCCTGCACCATCGCAGGTGTCACCCGCTGGCAGGCCAGGAACGCTCCAGTGAGATGGACCTGCAGCATCTGCTGCCACTGCGCCAAGGGCATGGTTGATGTTGGTGAGCGATCGATAATCCCTGCGCTGTACACAAGGATCTCGATTGGGCCGCCGAGCAGGTGCGTGGCGTGGGTGAAGGTCGGCGAGAACTGCTCCGGGACGCGCAGATCTATGGTGAGCGCCTCCGGCTGGTCGGCGGGCAGAATTTGATCAGCAATCACCACCTGCGCTTCGGCGGTACGAAACGCCGTTGCGATGGCGGCGCCGAGTGCCCCAGCGCCGCCAATGACCAGAGCCCGTCGGCCAGCCAATGGCCCATCACTCACGGCTACCGCACCACAGATCAGCGGTACGCCAGGCGGCATCAAGCGCATTGAGTTGATGCTGCACGCTGCGAGTGAAAATCATCCGGGCATGGTCGACGCGCCACTTCGACGCCTCCTGCAGACCCAACTCAAAGGTGTCGACTAATGCATTAGAAAACTCAAACTGCGAAGGGCGCTCGTAATATTCAAGCCAACGGACGAAGAGCGGGTCCAGGCCGGCCTTGGGTGCGCGCTCAGCCATCGCACCAGTGAAGCCGGCCGCACAGGGCAAGAGGGCAGCGCAGATCGTTGACACGTCCTCTTCGTGCGCCACCCGGATCAGGTGATTCATGTAGCCCTCTCGCGCAGGGCCGGCTGACCATCGGTCATAGGACCACGAGGTCTGGAGTTCCGCCAACAGGGATTCTTCGAAGGCAGCCTCATCAGCAATAAAGCTGCGCATGTTGAGCAGAGTCTGCGGATCCGCTGCCTTGCTTGCAGCAAGGACGAGGGCGTTGAGGAAGTCGCGTTGATAGGGCATGTCCTGGGCCAGGAAAAAGGCGAATCGCCTGCGAGTGAGTGTGCCGTCGTGGATCGCGTCCATCCAGGGGTGATGCAGATAGCCCTGCCAGAGCTCACCTGCCCCTGTCACGAAATCGTCGAAGAGTCTGGCCATGGCGATATCATTCATGCCACAGTGGTAGCTCGTCCATGTGTTAAACGAAGGCGTCGGAAAGGTCGCCGCTTCGGTCCACCTGGATACGCTCGAGGATCGCTGCGATCCTGGACGGTTTGCGTGGCTGGCCTCGTGCCCCTAGATGGTCGTGTGTCTGGGTTCTAGGCAAAATAATCCTCCCCCCAGAAGGGGATTGGAGCAGCATAAACACCTCCCACTACTAAAGGCAGGTCTCCCACCGCCGCTACCTGAACGAGGGATCCACGGCCTAAATCAACGCCCCGCCCACCGATCACGGCAAGGATGTCGCCATCCCCAAACTCAACACATCAAGATATGGCCAATACCAACGCGAAGCCGATCACGAACAGCCCGAATTAGACCACGCGGTGGGACGTGACCGGCCAAACTTGTGCCATTGACCCCCCTCCATGGCATCGATATCTGGCCCGCGGATTCTCGACCCCGCTGGACCAACTGGTACGCAACTAGTGACGACGTCATCGAGGTTGGCGGCGTGGCGCGAGGTGAAGAGCGGATCCGTCATACCCAGGCCCCGGCATCCAGGTCAACTGGTGGGTTGCAGCATCACCTTCGCATGCGCGCCAGGATCATTGGCCGCAGCAACGGCCGCAGCGCAGTCTTGGAAACTGAAGACATCGGAGATGATCGGTGTCAGGTCGAGGTCGGTCGCGGCGAGGAGGCGAATGGCGGCCAGCCAGGCAGGTTCCTCCGCCGCGGTAGAGGCCTGTAGACGAAGTCCACGGCGCTGAATCTGAAAGAGGGGCACCTGCGGCGCAGCCGCGTGGGCCAGGCCCAGGAACAGGACTCGGCCACCTGTCGCCGCAACTGCAACCGAGCCGGACTGCAGCATCGGCGCACCCGTGCACTCGACCACCAGATCAGCCCCACGCCCGGTGATCTGATCCAAGATTGCAGCAGTCAAGTCAGCCACATCTGCACAGTCCTGAGTATTGAGCACCGCGGACGCGCCCAAGCGATGGGCGAGATCCAGTCGTACCTGACTACGGTCGACGGCCATCACCCGTGCGCCGGTTATCGCAGCAAGCCCAACCATGGCCAGTCCAAGTGCCCCACAACCCAGCACCACGACCTGGTCGCCGCCATCGGTACCGCCGATGGACCGCAGCCCCTGCAGCACGCAGGCCAGCGGCTCCAGTAAGGCACCCCGACGCGCAGTGACGCCCTCGGGGATGAGAAAGCACATCTGCGCATGTGCCAGGAACAGATCGGCCATCGCGCCACGATTGCGACATCCGGGGCGGTAGGCGTAACCAGCCACCAGGTCACCGGGGCGCAACTGAACGCCATCACCGGCCGACTCAACGACACCACACCACTCGTGGCCTAATACATAGGGGTAGTGCACCGGGAAGTTCGGATCGACGTTCCCGGCGAGCTGATCGAGGTCAGACCCACAAAGGCCGACAAAACTGGGTGCCACCCGAAGCCAGCCCGGCTCCGGCTGGCCCACCTGCGTCTTCTCACAGCGCACGTCACCGCCGGGACCATCGGTTCGCGGGTAGACGGTCACCGCATCGACCGTGTTGAAGCTCACCACAGACTACGCCGCGCACTGGCCTGCGCACCGACCTGGATTCCCGGTACCAACCCCAGCGCCCCCTCCGCGGCACGAATGATCGACTGCGCATCGATGCCGTGCTTGGTCAACAAATAGTGCAGTGACCCTGGCCCACCGTAAGAATCCTGCAGGCCGAGGCGCACCACCGGGCGCGCCAGCCCACGATCCACAAAGAGTTCACAGACCGCCGACCCCAGGCCACCGGTGACCAGGTGGTTCTCAACCACCACGGTGGCTTTCGTGCTTGCAATGGCATTGGCAATCACGTCACCATCTAGCGGCCGAATGGAGTTGATGTGTAAGTGCTGCACGCTCACACCGGCCTGACGCAGGGCCGTGGCAGCATCGACCGCCTCCGTCGAAGCAACCGAGGAACTGATCAGGCAAAGGTCATCACCCGTCCCGAGCACTCGCGCCTTGCCCACCACCATGGGCCCCTCGGCTAGGACCGGTACCTCGCCGCGGGCGATCCGCACGTAGGCCGGCCCGTCGATTGCGTTGAGTGCATCATGAACACTGGCAATCTCGGCAGCATCCACCACGTCAAGGATGATCATCCCCGGCACCGCACGCATGATGGCCACATCGTCGATTGCCTGGTGCGTCACGCCGGCCTGCGTGGTCAATCCCGGGAGGAATCCCATGATCCGCAACGGTGCTCGGGCAACGGCAATTGACATGTGCACCTGATCCAAGGCGCGACGGGTGGCGAAGGTGCCGAAGGTGTGCACGACGGGTCGCCACCCTTCGCGCGTTAGACCCGCAGCAATACCCATGAGGTTGGCCTCGGCCATACCGACGTTGATGAACCGTCCGGGGAATTCGGCCCGGAAAGGCTCCGTCTCGGTGTAGTACGAAAGGTCCCCGGACAAGCAGAGCATGTCCGGGTGGCGGCGGCCGTAGTCGACCAGGGCCTCGCCGTAGGGGCAGGGCACCATGACGATCTCCTGCTGAACAGCGATCACACCGGCTCCCCAGCCAGCAACTCCGCTAACGCAACCTCGGCCTCACCCGGTCGGAACCTGATCCAATGCGGGTGCTCACGATTGGCTAAGCAGGGAATCCCCCGCGCAATATCGGTATCGCAGACCACCACTCGTGCCGTGGCGCCGGGTGGATCCTGGATAGCGGCCATCAGTGCCTTGACGTCGTGGCCATCGATCCTGCGCACATCCAGGCCGAAGGCCGCAATACGGTCGTGGATCGGTTCCACCCCCATTACTTTGGTTGGCGAGCCGTCAACCTGACTGTCGTTATTATCGAGGAAGACCGTGATATTTGTCAGTCCATAGTGCGCCAATGACATGAAGGCTTCCCAGGTCTGGCCCTCCTCGAGTTCACCGTCACTGATCATCACCCAGACGTGTGCGGCGTTGCCACGCAGTCGGCGCCCAAGGGCCACACCAATGCCTTGACTGAGGCCCTGCGCCAGGGAACCGGTAGTGAACTCCATCCCAGGTGAATCATGGCCACCGATCATCTCGATCGGCGACCCGTCCTTGCCGAACTCCTCAAGTGCAGCCACGGGGAGCTCGCCAAGTTCAACCAGCGTCGCGTAGACGGCGATGGAGTAGTGCGCGGGACTCAGCACGAACATGTCCCCGCGCGATCGATCGAGGCCGACGGTGTGAATCGCGGCGAATAACTCCGCTGCGGATAGCGCCTGACCCAGGTAGCAGCCGTTGGCGCGGACTGTGACATCGAATGCATGGCGGCGAATACCCCAGGCCATACGCGCTATTCGCATCTGATCCCGCTGAACCTGATCACCCATGATGGTGGAAGTCATGGATAATATTACCAAAGGCAGCCGTGCTGTTGGTTTGTGTTGATCAAAGAAGCAAGCCGCTGCGGCTTGGGACTGTGGCACGGGCTTTCGGGGCCTTTCGGTCCAGCCGCCCCAGGTAGGTTATCTAACCGCGCCTTCTCCTCCGCCATGGAGAAGCACGGAAAGACAACGAAACCGCCTGCGGCCGCAGCGTCGCGCACGGTGCGGCGCCAAGGCTGAGACGGTCCACCGGGTCAGCCACCGCCGCGGCGGTAAACCTTGTCTCAGGTATCAGGGTTTTCCATCGGGTTGCCAGGCACCACAGTGGGTGCGGCTGAGAGCAGGATACGTCTGGTGGTCGGGGAACACTCCAGTGCTTCGGGGGAACGATCCCGACCCGGCGATCGGAGTGATCACGGCTGACCTCGCGACGAGCATGGATCATGGGTACAACTATTGGCGGCTTCCCGCCGCCTCCTAGGGTTGGTGCATGCGCATCGCGAAACTCATAGCCGTCTTGTTTGCTTTCACCGCACTCACCACCGCCCCTGCGCACGCGGACACCACTGAAGTGGTGCGCGTCTACCACCAGGCGGCGACACCGATCAGCACCACAGGAAGCGGTGTGGGAGCGGTGCGTACGTTCTTCATCCCGATCGCGGTCGACGGGAAGGCCGCAGACGGCCAATACCTCACCGGCACCCTCACTACCTTCGCCGAGAACGTGAGCGGTGGCCTCGAGGTGCGTGGTTCGAACCTCACGTTCGTCTTCGGCGAGGAGGCGAACCAGCTCGTGGTCGGAGGCATCTCCCTCTATCCCCCGGCGGGCGCCACATTGGCTCCTGGCCAGCGCACGGTGCGGCCCGTCATCGGGGGATCGGGCGAGTACTTCGGAGCACGTGGACAGGTCGTATCGGTGAACATGGGTTCAGCCGGGTGGACGCATACTTTCCGCATTGTCCTGCCGGAGTAGTTGCGGCACGCCGTGCCCAATCACGAATCGGGCGCACATTCGGGTCTACATTCGAGAGCGCAGCGGTCATTCGCCTGAACTGGAGGACCCATGTCCAACCCACCCTTGATCCCTCGGTCAGTTTCGATCCCGATCTCGATGTTCGCCTTCTTCCTCATCTTCTCGACAGTGGGAGGCCTAGTCGAACTGTTGAGTGAGGGACCCGAGGGTGAGCAGAACTACGCGCTCTTCGCCGCATCCGCGTCGACGGTGATCTACGGACTCGCGATGTCCTGGATCGGTCCCCGACTCCCGGCCAAGTGGTGGGGCGAGGCCATTCTCGTCGCGATCATCTTCTACGTGATCTGGCTGTTGATGAACGCCATCTCGGGATCCTTGAACGGCGAGGCGATCGGGAGCGGACTGCTCTACGCAGTCATCGCGGCACTCATCGGCGGCATCTTCTTCCAGGTGCTGGGGCGCAACGACAACTCATGAAGTTGCGGGTGTGACGGTTCGGTCTAGCCTGCAGGTGTGCGTTGGGTGCCGATTGTGGTGGTGTGCTGCGCTCTGACGTCCTGCGCGTCCAGTCCTGATCCGGCATCCGCACCCGCTGTCGAGTCGGCGAGCCCCTCCCCCACACGGACCGCCCCGGAATCTCCGCGCTCCCCGCAGATTCCCGGTCCATGCACCGGCGAGGCAACAGCCGGTATCGAGGACACCATCCGATCCCAGCAGGCCGAATTCGCCCAGGGAGATTTTGCCGGTGCACGGGCGTTCGCCAGCGACGGCTTCCAGTCCACCGTGGATGCACAGCAGTTCCAGCAGATCATCGAGGCCCAATACGACTTCCTTCTCGAGGATCCTGGGCTTGAATTCCGCGAGTGTGAACAGATCGATGATCTCGCCCAGATGGTCGTCCGCGTCGATGCGAGTATCGACCTGCGCTACCGAGTGATCCGCCAGTCCGAGGGCTGGCGCATCGACGGGGCGACGCTTGCGGAGGCAACTCCAGACGTCGAGGTGTAGCCCTGGAGCCGAGTCGATGAATCTTCACCAGCGTCATGGGCCCTGCCGCGAGCTCCCTCGCCGACCTTTTCGGCAACTTCGCGAACTGAACTAATCCCGCGAACGCCTGAGCCACCACAGCCCAATTACGGGCAGCACCAGGGGAATGAAGAGATAACCCCGGCCGAACGCCGACCACACCGTGGCGCGCGGAAAATACTCCGGGAGGATCAGGCTGATGGCGCCGACAACGATGACGCCGATCAACTCCACGGTGATCGCGGCCGTTGCCACGCGCCGTGACGTGCGGTCGCCTCGCGCCAAGGCGATCGCCGCGACGATGTAGACGATGGCCGCCCCTGCTGAAAGAAGATAGGCAACGGGAGCCTCGGAAAAACGTGTGGCGAGTTGCACGACGGAACGCGCTGTCGCCGCGATCGCGAAGATCGCGTAAATCACCACGAGGACGCGGCCGAAGCCGCGGTTGACCTCAGACACCGGCCCACACCTGTTGGATGCGGATCACGAGTACGGGCATCACCAGGGCGACGACGAGAAGGATCGCCGACCCGGCACGGCTGGTATCTCCACGAACCCACCACCACGCACCCAGCGGAATCACCGGGCTGAGGACTAGGTAGCCAATGAACTCTAGGCGCGCAAAATCGCGATCACTCATCGCCATCTGAACGATGCCCCCGATCGCGAAGATCACGAACAGTGCCGTGAGCACGAGCAGGGAGGCTCGGAGATAGCGCGATATGGGTCTGTTGATGAGCAGGTGAACCGCCGACCAGACCGCGATCACCAGCGACACCACGATGATCAGGGTCGCGAACAGACCGGTCATCGATCAGGCTTCTCCTGCGAATCGTGCACAGCGTCGACACCCGCGGCGATCCCTGATGCGGCCCCGGCGATTCCATGGACGAGCACATCGGCCGCCGCACCAAGCCCCTTGGCCACGTCCTCGCCCACCTGCGCGGTGTCGTGCTCATCCTTCTTCTTCTGCGCCTCGTCCATGGATCTCCCTGTCGTCGCCGGCCCGCGGTGGCTCGCCTAGGGTGACAGCATGCCCCCTCGCGAGCAACCCTCCTGGGCCCCCTGGGTCTCCGTGGGCGTCGGCATCGTCGGGTTGGGCATCGTCGGGCTCGCTGCCTCCGCGGGTCAGTTCGGGATTTTCGACGTCATCATCCTGGTTGGATCGGTGGCTGCCCTCATATCGGGCGTTCGCAAACTCCGCGGCAGCTAACCAAACACAGCACTGACATCGCAGCCGACCGAAAGCGCACGTACTCTGGAAGCGTGGATCGAGATTCCATACTCGGGGGCTGGAAGAAGCTCCCCCACCCCATCCGATGGGTCGGCGTCGCCATCGTCGGCGGGGTGCTGATCATCACGGGAATCGTGATGCTGGTTCTCCCCGGTCCGGGCATAGCCTTCATCGTCTTGGGCCTGGCCGTGTTGGCAACGGAATTCGTCTGGGCGGAAGTGCTCATGCACAAGGTCAAGAAGGGTGGCAAGGAGGCCTGGCGCATCGTGCGCCGCAAGCCCCCCGAGGAGCCGGCCTAAGCACGTGCGCGCAATGCCTCGCCAAGGCGCTCGAGGGCGGCACTGCGTGCATCACGGGGGATATGCACCCGGATGATGCAGAGGCCGTCGTGGTCGACAGCCTCATTCAGAGCGGCATGCAACTGCGCACGCGTGGTCACGTCGAAGCCCCGCCCAGTGCCGAATGCCTCGATGAGCCGATCCGCGGCGATGGGCGGGATGTCGTTGAACGGCCCGTCCAGGATCGGCCGCTGCGTCCCGTACCCGGAGTTGTCCAAGACGATCACGATGGCAGGCACCTGGTGGAAGGCGCACGTGGCCGCCTCCAGCGCAGTCATGATGAAGGCCCCATCGCCGACGACCACGACGGGTCGCCGCTGCGGATCGGCCTTCCCCACACCGAGGGCACCGGGAACGGCGTAGCCCATCGTGGCGTAGTAGGCACTCGCGTGCGCGTAGGTCGGAACTCGCATGTCAACAGCGGAGAAGAGCGCTTCGCCCGGATCGAGCAGCAGTGAGTGACGCTCGTCGAGGTGCACCTCGATCCCGTGCACAACATCGGAGACGGTGACCGGCTCGTCCGAGGGGACGAAGGGTTCATGGGTCTCGAAGGGAGTGTGCTCGATGGTGAGTGATTCCCCTGCGAGTGCATCCGCAAGCGCAGGCAGGAAAGCCCAGAGGGGAACCTCGCGATAGGTGCGGTAGCCGACGGTGACATCCGTGTCCGTCGCGAGAATGTATTTCTCGTGATCGATGTGCGCGGTGAAGGCACCCAGGGTCAGATCCGTCTGAAGGACCCCGAAACTGAGCAGCACATCCGCGTCCTCGACTCGACGGACGATGCGTTCGGGACTCAGCGCACCCAGGTAGACGCCCAAACCGAGGTCGTGCCGTTCGGGGAAGACACCCCGACCGAGCGAACTGGTGGCCACCGGTATTCCCGCCTGCGTCGCCACGCGGAACAGGGCATCGCCGACGTTGCGACGATCGACCATCGCACCCGCGTGGATGGCGGCCGTGCGGGCCTGCCGCAGGTGATCGAGGACGTCCGCCAGTGCATGCTCGAGGGACTCGCGATCCACGGGCGGAAGGTGCGGATCCAATCCGCCGTCGGGGGCTTCGATGCTGCGACCGACCATGTCGCGGGGGACCTCGATGTAGCCCGGACGCTGCTCGGCCAACATATGGGAGATCACCCGATCGATCTCATCGGCCGCCGAGTGCGTGCTTGTGAGCACCGCTTGGGCGCAGGTGAGGTCCTGGAAGACCCGCAGTTGGGCGTCGAAATCCTTCACCCGGTGGTCCAGCATCGGATCACGTTCGCGCTCGGCCACACCCGGCGCGCCGCTGACGATCAGCAATGGCACCTGTTCCGCCCAGGCGCCCGCGGCCGCGTTGGCCAGTTTCAGTCCGCCTACTCCGTAGGTGCAAAAAGCGACACCGAATCCGCGAACCCGGGCGTAGGCGTCGGCAGCGAATCCCGCACCCTGTTCATCCGCGGTGGTCAAGATGGGGAAACTTTCGGCCTCGACCGCTCCGACGAACTTGAGGACGAAGTCACCGACGATCCCGAAGCCCTCGGTGACGTGGAGCCCCTGAAGCCGATGGACGAGATGGCGCGCGATCGTCAGATCGTCAGCGTCGCTCATCCCTCTCCCTACGTCGTCTTTCCTCGATCTCACGTGCTTCCTCGAGGGTCGGCGCACCCCCGCCCCAGCGCGCGGGCAGCCACGGAGCACCTGCAACCTTGCCGGGGTATCGATCGATCACCCGATCGAGCAGCGCCGTGAGTCTGTCATGGAGAACCTGAGTCAATTCCTCGGGATCCCCATCTGTGGGAATCGGTTCGCCCACTTCGATCAACACGGGGACGCCACGCGAGAAGTTCCGCACGTTGTAGGACAACACTCGGTGACTCCCGAACACGATCATCGGAATCAACGGCACATGGGCAGCGCGGGCCATGCGCGCAGCACCATTCTTGATCTCCTTGATCTCGAAGGAGCGGCTCATCGTCGCCTCGGGGAATACGCCGATCAGCTCGCCGTCCTTCGCGGCCGTCACGGCGTCGCGGTACGCCGCCAAACCCGAACTCCGATCCACGGGGATGTGTTTCATCCCACGCATGAGTGGTCCTGCCACCGGGTGCCGGAAGATCGAATCCTTGGCCATGAACCGCACGAAGCGACGCCCACGCATATCCGCGGGCACACCGGCGAGGGCGAAGTCGAGATAACTCGTGTGGTTGATCGCGATGATCGCGCCGCCCACTTCGGGGATGTTCTCCTCACCGACCACGGACAACCTCATGCCGAGGGCGCGGAACACTCCCTTGAACGACCAGACGATCCCCCGATAGAGGGGTTCAGCCATCGGCGCGATCCCGGTCGTTCCGGATGTGCGTGTCCGGGGATGTCATGGACGGGTCTGGAACGTGGGTCCCTGCGGCGCATGTGCGTCGAGCAGGGCATGCACCTCGCTCGCCCGGTAACGGCGATGGCCACCGAGGGTCCGGATGCTGGTCAGCTTGCCGGCCTTGGCCCAGCGGGTGACCGTCTTGGGGTCGACGCGGAAGAGCGCCGCCACCTCCGCGGGCGTGAGCAGCGGTTCTGACTCAGGACCGGGAACCGTCATGCCACCTCCCCGCATGCTCGAACCGTCCCCACACCCTCCCATCCGCAACCGGCCACGGCAACAGGATCCCCACATTTGCCTACGAAAGGGGCGCCCCTCCATGACCCCGGGGCAGGCCCCACCGGGGGCTCACCTGTCGTGACCCGGGCCCAACGGGTAATGTGGAGCCCGCCGCCACGGCGGCGTGAACCGTTCAGAGACCACCGGGAATCCCGGATGAGGGGGTCGAGCCATGGGGCGCGGCCGGGCTAAGGCCAAGCAGACGAAGGTTGCGCGTGCTCTCAAGTACGGCGGACCGCAAACCGACCTGGAGCGACTCCAGGCCGAGTTGTCCGGCCATCCGTCGGAGCCGGAGCCCGAGGAGGACGAGGTCGACCCCTACGACCCCTACGCCAAGTACTTGGACGAGGACGAGGAGTCCCAGGCGGGTTAGCCCGCGAATTTCCCTCGGAGCATCACCGCTCCCCCAGTGCCACCCTTGGCGGTGGCATCGCCGACGTCATCCAAGGCTCGCGACCTGACGACACCGCACTGCCAGGCGCTCACTCCGCGCGCCTGGAGCAGATCAAAAGCTGCTTCTGCGTCACCGGGAGCCACGACGGCGATCATCCCGATTCCCATATTGAACGCCTGCTCCATATCTGAGCGATCCACGTCACCGATACGAGCAATGCTGGTGAAGATCCCCTGGGGTGTCCATGTCGATCGGTCAATGTCCACCGCACGTGACTCGGGGAGCACCCGGGCGAGGTTGGCCGCGATTCCGCCTCCGGTCACGTGACTGAAAGCGTGGACATCGCATGCGCGCATGAGCTCCAGACAGTCGCGGGCGTAGATGCGGGTGGGCTCGAGCAGCTCCTCACCTACGCTGCGTGAGAACTCCGGCACACGGCCGTCGAGCCCTGGGCCATTCCCACCGAGCAAGACCATGCGGGCGAGGGAGTATCCATTCGAATGCAGTCCTGAGGAACCCATCGCAATGACGGCATCACCCGATTGCACCCGGGCAGGCCCGAGCATCGCATCGGCATCGACGATGCCCACGCCCGCACCGGCGATGTCGTACTCGTCGGGCGCCATCAATCCGGGATGCTCGGCGGTCTCGCCCCCGATGAGCGTGCACCCAGCCTGCATGCACCCTTCCGCGATCCCCGCGACGATGCGCGCAATCCGTGCGGGATCCACGGCGCCGGTGGCGATGTAGTCCGTCATGAACAGCGGCTCCGCACCGCAGACGACGAGATCGTCGATCACCATCGCCACCAGATCGATTCCGATGGTGTGATGGACATCCATCGCGCGAGCGACCGCGATCTTCGTTCCCACTCCATCCGTCGACGTGGCAAGCACCGGACGTGACATCGATCGTGCCTTGGAGATATCAAAGAGACCCGCGAAGCCACCGATGTCACCGATCACCTCGGGCCGCTGCGTGGCGCGGATCGACTCACGCATCAGCGCAACGGCACGCTCCCCCGCATCGACGTCGACACCCGCGGCGGCGTAGTCGGTCATGGTCGGCTCAGCGCATCCGTCGCGCCGCCCCCCGCCTGCTCCACCACGCGGCGCTCGATTCCCTCAAGCAGGTTCTTGCCGAGTTGATCCTCCTCTGGCAGGGGAACCGGGTACTCCCCGTCAAAGCAGGCCCGACATAGTCGCGAAGCGGGCAGTGTGGTGGCGTCGACGAGTTGGTCGAGTTCGACGTAGGCCAGAGAGTCCGCCCCGATCGACGAGCAGATCTCCTCGATGGTCAGACCGTTCGCGATCAGCTCGGCACGGGTCGCGAAGTCGATGCCGTAGAAGCACGGCCACTTCACCGGCGGACTCGAGATCCGAACATGCACCTCGCGCGCACCGGCCTCGCGCAGCATCCGCACGAGGGCCCGCTGGGTGTTACCGCGCACGATGGAATCGTCGACCACCACGAGCCGCTGCCCGGCGATCACCTCGCGCAGGGGATTGAGCTTCAGTCGGATACCGAGTTGCCGGATCGTCTGCGAGGGCTGGATGAAGGTGCGTCCGACGTAGGCATTCTTCACGAGTCCCTCGGCGAACGGGATCCCGGATTCCTGGGCATATCCGATGGCGGCGTAGCGACCGGACTCCGGCACCGGGATCACCAGATCCGCATCCACCGGGTGCTCACGTGCCAGCCGCTTGCCGATGTCGACGCGGGTCGCTTGCACCGAACGGCCCGCAATCGATGTATCCGGCCGGGCAAGGTACACGTACTCGAACAGGCAGCCCTTGGGCTCGGCCTCTGCGTACCGGTGGGCTCGAAGTCCCTGCGCGTCGATGACGACGAGCTCACCCGGTTCCACCTCGCGGATGAAGGACGCGCCGACGATGTCGAGTGCCGCGGTCTCGCTGGCGATCACCCAGCCGCGCTCGATCCGGCCGAGCACCAGCGGACGGATGCCCTGAGGGTCGCGCGCCGCGTAGAGCGAGTCATCATCCATGAAGACCAGGGAGAACGCACCACGCAAGTTTGGCAATTCCAGTAACGCCGCCTGCTCCAAAGGGATATCCGGGTGTGAGGCCAGGAGGCCCGAGATCACCTCGGTGTCGGTGGTGGCGTGCAATCCCGCGTTGAACGGCGGCTCTCCCGAGGCCTCCACGCGCGCGCGCAGGCGGGAGATGAGGTCCACGGTGTTGGTCAGGTTTCCGTTGTGTCCGAGGGCGAGATGCCCGGTCGCCGTGGTGCGGAACGTGGGTTGGGCGTTCTCCCACACGCTGGCACCCGTGGTTGAGTATCGGGTGTGTCCAATGGCAACATGGCCGCGCAGCGACTCCAGACTCGCCTCGGTGAACACCTGCGACACCAGGCCCATGTCCTTGTAAACCACGATCCGCGAGCCGTCGCTGACCGCGATTCCGGCTGATTCCTGCCCGCGATGCTGCAGCGCGTACAGGCCGAAGTAGGTGAGTTTCGCGACCTCGTCGCCCGGTGCCCAGACTCCGAAGACACCGCACGCATCCTGCGGACCGCGCTCACCGGGGAGGAGTTCGTGCGTCAGGCGACCGTCACCGCGTGGCACCCCTCAACCCTACGTGAGGACTAGATCAATCCCCCACCGCGCTCGCTCTCGCTACCGGACAGTTTCTGCGCGACGTAGACCGGCAGGATGCTGATCAGGACGAGGACCGCCGCTACGACGTTGACCACCGGGGCCTGATTGGGGCGGAACAGGTTCTGGTAGATCCAGATCGGCAGGGTCGTGATACCCGGCCCCGCGGTGAAGGTCGTGACGATGATCTCGTCGAAGGACAGCCCGAAGGCGAGTACCGCCCCTGCGATCAGCGCGGACCTCATCATCGGGAAGGTGACCCGACGGAACGTGGTCCAGCCACGGGCGCCCAGGTCTGCCGACGCCTCCTCGAGACTGCGCCCCATGCGCCGGATGCGGGCGAGGGCGTTGTTGTAGACGATCACGATGCAGAACGTTCCGTGGGCCACGACGAGGGTGAGGAAAGTCAGACCACCCAGGAACGACGTGAACACGTTGTTGAGCGCGATACCGGTCACGATGCCCGGGAGGGCGATGGGCAAGATCACCAGAAGTGAGATGGACTCCCGACCGAAGAATGTGAACCGGCCGAGCGCGAAGGCGGTGAGGGTCCCCAGCACGAGAGCAACCGCCGTGGCGAGCAGGCCGAGCACGACGGAGGTCAGGAGAGCCTCGCGCACACCCTCGTTGTCGATGGCGCGTCCCCACCATTCCGTGGTGAATCCCCGCGGTGGCCACGCGAGAGACTTGTTCACGCTGAAGGAGTTGATGAGGATGACACCGAGGGGGATGTAGACGAAGGAGAAGGCAACCACTGCGAAGGCCGTCAGCAGCACCTTGGAAGTGCGGGTCAGTTGCATCAGAGGTTGTCCAATGCTCCGGACCGGCGCACCGCGAATAGGTACGCGAGCACGATGACCACCGGGATCATGGAGACCGCTGCGGCGAAAGGCAGGTTGGTGACATAGGTCTGCTGGACCACGTTGCCCAACATCAGCAACTTGCCACCAACGATCTGCGCGGTGATGTAGTCACCGAGGCTCAGAGAGAACGTGAAGATCGAGCCGGCGACGATCGAGGGGAAGACGATCGGGAAAACGACGCTACGGAACGTGCGTCCGTTCCTCGCACCGAGGTCGGCGGAGGCGTCCAGCATCGAATTCGGCAATCGGCTGAAGGCCGTGTAGATGGGCAGCACCATGTAGGGGAGCCACAGATAACTCAGGGTGATCACGATGCCGATGAATCCGTAACCAGGGCCACCGATTCCGAACGGCTGGAGGAACCATGCGATCACCCCACTCTCCGGCTGCAACATCGCGCGCCATGCATACACCTTCACCAGATAGGACGCCCAGAGGGGCGTGAGGATCATCGCGATCATCACTGCCTGGTAGCGAGGTCGCACAACACGGGCCATGAAGAAGGCCAGCGGGACTGCGATAACAATGCAGATGAGCGTGGTGAGCAAAGCAATCGACACCGTGCGAAACACCGTGCCGTAGTAGGCCGGATTGGTGAAGACCTCTTGGAAGTTGCGGAATGTGAACGTGCGCTCGACCTGGCTGGTGAAGTCGTTGACCTGCCAGAAGGCAGTCAGGAAGAGCGCGAGGAGGGAACCGAGGTAGACCACGACCAGCCACGCCATCGGGGCACTGAGCAGGCCCGCGAGCTGGA
The DNA here is from genome assembly GCA_016870195.1 of Actinomycetota bacterium. Lineage (GTDB taxonomy): Bacteria > Actinomycetota > Actinomycetes > S36-B12 > S36-B12 > VGCC01. Next base: position 36,991 of record VGCC01000008.1, on the reverse strand, counting down.
GCTTCGGGTGCCTGTACCAGAAGCCCCGATGGGTGGCGGTCGTGGTCGTCACTCGTGACTACCTACTAGCTCCGGAGAGCGGTCCACGCAGTGCCCCACTCGCTGTACGGGACGCACTCGACATCGGTGCGGCCATCCAGACAGGCGGTGGTCGGCGTGTTCCAGTAGTAGACGTCGTTCCAGTAGTCCTGCTGATCGGCGTGGAAGATCGCACAGTGATCCTTGTTCGCCGTCAGCGCGCACGCCTTGGAGTTGGCCGGGGCCTCACCGAAGTACTCGGCGGCCTGGGCATTGATCTCCGGTGACGCGATCCAGTCGAGCCACTTGTAGGCGCAGTTGATGTTCGGCGTGTCCTTCGCGATCATCCACGTGTCGGACCAGCCGGTCGCACCCTCCTTGGGCTTGACTGCATCGACCTTGACCCCCTCTCCCTGCAGGGCGTTGGCGACGACCTGCCAGGTGGTGCTTGCCAGGGTCGTGCCCTCGGTGAAGGCCGCCATCTGCTTCAGGTAGTCATTCCAGTACTCGCCCACGACACCCTTCTGCTGCTCGAGCAGGGCGATCGCCGCGGCGAACTGATCCTTGTCGAGGGCGTAGGGGTAGGTGATGCCGAGTTCCGGCTTGGTGGCCATCAGGTAGACCGCAGCATCCGCGATCGCAATCGGCGAGTCGTAGGCACTGACCTTGCCCGCGAGCGGGGTGTCGCCTTCGAACACGACCGACCAGGAATCGGGGGCGGGGGAGACCTGCTCGGTGTTGTACATCAGCAGGTTGGCGCCGCGACCGTGGGGCATGCCGTAGGCCTGACCATTCACCGAGTTCCACTGCTGCTTCTTCAGACCCTCGAAGACATCGGCGTAGTTCGGTGTCAGTTCCATGTTGACCGGCTGCACGTTGTCCCCGTAGATCAGACGCAGTGAGGCGTCGCCGGACGCAGACACCACGTCCCAGCCGCCACCCTGCATCAACTTCACAGCTTCATCGGAGGTGCCGAACACCTTGACGTTCGCCTTGCATCCGGTGGCCTCGGTGAACGGCGTCACCCAGTCCACATCGGGGCTGGTGGTCCCGTTCTCGGCGTAGCCGGGCCACGCGAGGATGTTCAGCTCTCCCTCGCCATCACCCACCGGGCCCTCGTAGACGGCGGCTTCGGGAGCAGCTGCGCCCCCGGAACTGGCCGAGTCGCCACCGCAGGCGGCGACGAGCATCGCTGACGCCGACGCGGCGGCAACGATTGTGAGCAGACGCTTCTTCTGCACCTGCATCCTCCTCTTTATCGATTCGATGAACGCGGGTGCCTTCATCGCCCATCCGATGACGAGGACACCTGGTACTCGTGATCGGAATCCCAGAGCAGGGTCACGTCCTGACCCCGCATGGCATGTCGCTCGGTGGCACCGGCATCCGAGTTCTGCTCCACCACCATCAACTGCCCGCCCACGGTGAGATCCACCAGGAAGCGCGTGCTCATGCCGACGTAAACGACCTCGCGGATACGCCCTTGCACCGCATGTTGATGCGGTGCGGGCTCCACGGTCCCCCGCGCCACCTGGATCTTCTCCGGCCGGACCGACCAGACCCCACCGCGACCAAGGACCGCGCGGGCGGCTTCCTCGGTGAGCAGGTTTGAGGTTCCGACGAACCCGGCGACGAACGGCGATCCGGGGTGCTCGTAGATCTCCATCGGCGTGCCGATCTGCGCAATCCGTCCCTCGTTGAAGACCGCTATGCGATCGGACATCGTGAGCGCCTCGTCCTGGTCGTGTGTCACGAAGACGAAGGTGATGCCCACCTCACGCTGGATCTCCTTGAGCTCCACCTGCATCTGCTCCCGCAACTTGAGGTCCAGGGCACCCAAGGGTTCGTCGAGGAGTAGCACTTGGGGACGGTTGACCAGGGCGCGCGCGAGAGCAACCCTCTGGCGTTGACCACCTGAGAGCTGAGACGGCCGCCGTCGCTCGTAGCCGGCCAGACGAACCGACTCCAACGCGGCCAGCGCACGCTGTTGCCGCTCGGCCTTGGGCACCTTCTTCACCATCAGCCCGTATTCGACGTTCTGGATCACGGTCATATGGGGGAAGAGCGCGTAGTCCTGGAACACCGTATTCACATCTCGGGCGTAGGGCGGCATCTCGGTGACGTCGACCCCGGCGAGTTCGATGGTCCCTGCGTCGGGCCGCTCGAATCCGGCAATCATGCGCAGCACGGTGGTCTTCCCCGACCCCGACGGCCCCAGGAGGGTCAAGAACTCTCCGTCCATGACATCGATGTCGACGTCGTCCACGGCGACGACGTCCCCGAAGGTGCGCCTGAGTCCGCGAATGCGGATCGCAACCGACGTCATGGGGCTATCTCGGGCCTTTCCTAGGGAGTGCCCCGCACTGTATCCGCGCGTTGAGGTTCAGACCCTCCGGCCAAGGTCACGGATGTGTTTCGACACCGTCTCTTTGGGGGCGGATACCGGCTGCTCCGCCTGCGCGGGTCGAGCGGACTTGCGCCCCACGACGAGGAAGAAGGCGATCAGCACCGGGATCACGAACAGCAGCCACGCGATGACCTCGAACCACGACATGGTGGGCGAGAGGCTCAGCAGGCCGCGCAGCAGGGTGCCGGCCACTCCGTCGGGGGAGATGGTTCCGCTGACGTCGATGGCGATGTTGTCCATGCCGGGCAGCCAGCCGACCTCCTGGAACTCGTGGATCGCGTAGCGGAGGATGCCTCCGGCGACGATGACCAAGAGGGCACCGGTCCAGGTGAACAGGGCGGTCAGGTTGAGCCGCACCGCTCCCTTGTACATGAAGAACCCGAGGACCACGGCAACGGCGAGACCGAGGAGTGCTCCGATGACCGAGGTCAACGCATCTCCCGTTGCGCGGATACCGACCCAGAGGAAGATCGCGGTCTCCAGGCCCTCACGGACCACGGCGAAGAACGCGACCATCGACACGGCGACCGCGCTGGTCTTCAGCGCTCGGTCCATCTCCCCGTGGAGGTGCGCCTTGATGGTGCGTGCGTTCAGCGCCATCCAGAAGATCATCCAGGTGATCAGTCCGACGGCCAGGAGCGAGGTGACGCCGGCGAACACCTTTGCGGTGGTGTCGGTGAGGCTGTCCTCAACGAAGGTGAGCCCGAGGCCCAAAAGGATGGACAGTCCGATGGCGGCCCCCACGCCCATCCACATCCGGGAGAGGGCGTGACCGTTGCTGGTCCGCACCAGGTAGGCGACCAGGATCGCCACGATGAGGGCGGCTTCCAATCCTTCGCGTAGGCCGATGAGGAAGCTGGCGAACATGGTGACTCCTGAAGTGAGGGGAACCTAACTTAGGTAATCCTAAGCAAACCTGGCCCGGAGGGCAAGTCCGGCGACAGCCGCTCACACCACGAGCGGCAGGAGGGGACCGAGGTCAGAGCGCTCTCCGCTGGCCCGGACCCGTCCGGTCGCGACCGCGGCCGCCCAGTCCAGGTCCCCGACGCAGAGTTCCAGCCAGGTTCGCGGATCCGCCTCCACCACGGCTGGCGGGGTTCCGCGCTTGTGGGTGGGCCCGGCCACCACCTGGATCGCGGCGTAGGGCGGGATCCGCACCTCGACACTGCGCCCGGGGGCGATCGCGGACAGGACATCGAGAGTGGTGAGAACCGCATCGCGAATCCGCTCGCGCGGTGCCCCCTCCCACTCGGCCAGGAGGGAGCGCACCTCCTCCATGGTCACCCCGCCAGTGCCGCCGGGATGGGCGACTCGTGGACGCGGCGCAACTCATCGAGGGGGAATCCGAACGATCCGAAGGTGAGGTGTGCGTCCGTTGTCACGGTGCCAATGCGCATGACGGGCACGGCCGAGTCATTGCAGAGCGCGAGCAATGCCGATTCCTGATCCGGCCGGATGACGATGATCGCTCGAGCGGCACTCTCACTGCAACAGAACACGAACGGCTCGATCGACTCGGGGATGGATACATCAGCCCCGGTACCGGAGCGCAGCGCCATCTCGACGAGAGCCTGCGCCACTCCCCCGTCGGACACATCGTGCGCGGCACGGATGACTCCGGACTGCGATCCGTCCACCAGGACACGACTCAGTGCACGTTCCTGTCCGAGGTCCACGCGCGGGGGAACGCCACCGAGGTGTCCCTGCAGGTGAGCCCACTCGCTACCGCCGAACTCGTCTCGGGTGTCTCCCAGCAGGTAGATCGAGTCCCCCGCATTCCTCCACGACATCGGAGTCCGGCGGGTCACGTCATCGATCACACCTAAAACGCCGACGACGGGTGTGGGCAGGATCGCAACGTCGCCGGTCTGGTTGTAGAACGAGACATTTCCACCGGTGACGGGGATGCCTAGTTCCAGGCAGCCGTCCGCGAGTCCGCGCACAGCTTCAGCGAATTGCCACATCACCCCCGGATCCTCGGGGGAGCCGAAGTTGAGGCAGTTTGTGACCGCGAGCGGTGTTGCGCCTGTGACGGAGACATTGCGGTAGGACTCCGCCAACGCCAACTGCGCACCCGCATAGGGATCCAGTTTCGCGAAGCGACCATTGCAGTCCGTGGACACCGCAACACCACGACCCGTGACTTCATCGACGCGCACCATGCCGGAGTCTTCGGGTTGGGCCAGCACGGTGTTCCCGAGCACGTACCGGTCGTACTGGCTGGTCACCCAGGACTTCGACGCGAGATTCGCCGAACCGACCAACGCCAGCACTGCCGCGCGAATCTCCTCAGGGGTCGACGGGCGTGCGAGCCTTCCCGGACCATCGGCCTGGAGCGCGTCCTGGGAACTCGGGCGCGCGAAGGGTCGTTGGTACACGGGGCCCTCGTGCGCCACCGTGCGCGGAGGCACATCCACGATGCGCTCTCCGTGCCAATCGATGGTGAGACGGCCGGAGTCGGTGACCTCACCGATGACCACGGCCTCCACCTCCCACTTCGCGCAGCGCGCCAAGAAATCGTTGATGCGATCGGGGCGCACGATCGCGCACATCCGCTCCTGCGATTCGCTCATCAGGATCTCTTCGGGGGACAGGGTCGGATCACGCAGCAGGACGCGGTCTAACCACACGTGCATCCCGCCCTCGCCGTTGGATGCGAGTTCACTCGTCGCGCACGAGATACCCGCGCCCCCGAGGTCCTGGATCCCTTCGACGAGTCCGGCGTGCAGGACCTCGAGTGTCGCCTCGATCAACAACTTCTCCATGAACGGGTCACCGACCTGGACACTGGGCCGCTTCGCCGAGCCCTCCGCATCGAAGGTCTCCGACGCCAACACCGAGACTCCACCGATGCCATCGCCACCGGTGCGCGCCCCGTACAACACCACCAGGTTGCCGACACCTTTGGCACTCGCCAGGTGGATGTCCTCGTGGCGCATCGCCCCGACACACAGGGCGTTCACCAAGGGGTTCCCCGCGTAGGACGGGTCGAAGATCACCTCGCCGCCAATGTTCGGCAATCCCAAGCAATTCCCATAGCCGCCGATGCCCGCAACCACGCCAGGCAGCACACGCGCGGTGTCCGGCGCGTCGAGCGGACCGAACCGCAGGGGATCCATGACAGCGATCGGACGCGCGCCCATCGACAGGATGTCGCGGACGATCCCGCCGATTCCCGTCGCAGCGCCCTGGTACGGCTCGACGTACGACGGGTGGTTATGGGACTCCACCTTGAATGTGACCGCCCATCCGTCACCGATGTCCACCACGCCCGCGTTCTCCCCGATCCCGACGAGCAGCGCGTCGGTCTCCGGCTTCTTCTCGCCGAACAGACGCAGGTGCACCTTCGAGGACTTGTACGAGCAATGCTCACTCCACATCACCGAATACATCGCCAACTCCGACGACGTGGGTCGACGCCCGAGGATTTCGTGAATGCGCGCGTACTCGTCGTCCTTCAATCCGAGATCGGCATAGGGCTGCGACACATCCGGGGAGGATTCCGCGCGGTCGACGGTGTCGATGGTCACCGGCTGCTCCCGACCATAGACAGCACGCTGGTGAAGAAGCCGAGGCCGTCGGTGGTGGGTCCGGTGAGTGACTCCACAGCGTGCTCCGGATGCGGCATGAGGCCCACCACATTTCCCCGCTCGTTGCAGATACCGGCGATGTCTCGGCGACTGCCATTGGGGTTGATCTCCAGGTAGCGGGCGATGACGCGCCCCTCGCCTTCCAGTGCATCCAGGGTTGCGTCATCAGCGACGAATCCACCCTCACCGTTCTTCAGCGGGATCACAATCTCCTGGCCGGCAGCGAACGACGTGGTCCACGCACTGGTGGTGTTCTCGATGCGCAGCCGCTGATCGCGACAGATGAAGTGCAGGTGGTCGTTGCGGGTCAATGCGCCAGGAAGTAGATGTGATTCGCAGAGAATCTGAAAGCCGTTGCAGATCCCGAGCACCGGCATTCCCCCGCGTGCACCATCCACAACCTGCTGCATGATCGGTGCGAACCGGGCGATCGCCCCGCACCGCAGATAGTCACCGTAGGAGAAACCACCCGGCAGCACCACGGCGTCAACGCCGTGCAGGTCATCATCACCGTGCCACAGCGCCACGGCCTCACCACCGGCGATCCGGACTGCGCGCGCGGCGTCACGATCATCAAGCGAGCCAGGGAAGGTGACGACCCCGATTTTCACGCGTCCACCACGGTCAGCGTGAAGTCCTCGATAACCGGGTTGCTCAGCAGTTCACCCGCCAGACGATCGAGGGCCGCAGCACGATCGGAATCCAGGTCGCCGTCGAGTTCGATGACGAAGTGCTTGCCCTGACGGACGCTCGTCACTCCCTCGAGTCCGAGCCGACCCAGCGCACCCTGCACCGCACGTCCCTGCGGGTCCAGGATCTCGGGCTTGAGCATGACGTCGACGATCACGCGAGCCACGGACACTCCATCCCTGCGTAGAAGGGGGAAGAGGCCAACCTTATCGAGATGGCAGCACGTCGAACCATCCACCGCGCAGCGGGCGCAGGAAGGAAAAGTGGCGCCGGTCGTACGTGCCGATCCGACTGGTTTCATAGCGATCGGCGAGCACCACGAGGGAGGCGTCCGTGATTCCTATTCGATGATCGGGGTAGGACTCGAGGATCCGCGTGCAGGCGATCACATCAACCGGACCCATGATGGGCAGTTCGAAAACTCCCGAGGTGAGGGAATCTAAGACACGTACCTCAGCCGGGGGTCCGAACTTCTTGGTAATGAAGTAGTCAAGCTCTGAGACCACGTAGGGGCTGACGACGATCCCCTCCGTCTCACTCTCCAGCAATCCACGTGCTTCCGCGTGGGCCGGGTCCGTCGCGATGAAGAAGGCGTAGAGGACTCCCGTGTCGACGACGATCACATCTCTCCGAATCCCTCCATGTGTTCATGGAGAGTGCGTCCACTGACTCCGTCGGGCAACGGGTCAGTGATGATTCCCGCACCTGTAAGTCCGCGCGTCAACTCCTTGTCCACAGCCGCGCGAACGATCTCCGCTTCTGTCACGCCACGCCGCTTCGCGGCCGCCTCGAGGCGGGCTTTCAACTCATCGGGCAGGTAGATGGTGGTGCGCTTCATCCCAGGTGTCATGCCATACATGCTGCCATACGTCAGCCCTCGGCACTTCCCCTACCCTCGGCCCATGGGATCCCGGGCCTACGACCTCGTGTGGGGTAGTGCACTGCGCGCCACCACGGTGGCGCACCGATTCCTCGATCGGGTCTCCGGGGGTCGACTCATGCGGAAGTTCCCGGGCGGGGCGCAGGTGGTGTGGATCACCACCCTCGGGCGCAAGTCGGGTGAGTGGCGGAGGACACCGCTCCTCGGTGTTCCGACACACCTGGACGGCGCTCCGGGTTGGGGTATCGCCGGATCCAATGCGGGCCAGGAGAAGGTGCCAGGCTGGGTATTCAACGTGCGCGCGCACGTCGAGGGACGCATCGAGATCGACGGTGCGGAGCAGGCGTGCACATTCGTCGAAGTGCACGGGAATCATGCGCGGGATATCTACGCGAAACTCGCCGACACGTGGTCCGCCTACCGGATGTACGAGCGCAACATCCAGCGCGAGATCCCGATCTTCGTCGCTCAATTCGCGGGAAGTACGTCCCGCCCGTCGTAACGTCCTTGGACACTCAGCACTTGGAACCGGGTGAACATCTCCTCCGCGTACCACTGCACCTCATGGGTCCGTGTGACCACCTCCGCATGCGCGGGTCGCCGGTAGGCGAACTCCGACAGGGCAGCCGCATCGCGCCAGATGCTGAACGTGCCTTGCAGTCCCACGGGTGCTTCGCCGATCCCGAGGGTGAACAGCACGCCGGGGTCACTGCGCAGATCCAGTGCGACCGGTGGCACCGAGGACCAGAAGCGCCACCAGAGGTGAGGCTTGATGCGGGCGCGGGTGATCGCCGCGATCGGACCCGGGCCGGCCTTGGTGTCGGGGACGGCGAAGGGCTCATGCCCGGACCACGAACCACGACTCACCAGGGGACGCATGGTGATGCACGCGTGCTCGGTGCAGGAGTCCTGCCACGCACATGCGCGTGGGTGATCGTCGAATCCTTCAGCGCCGGAGTCATCCGACCACACGGTGAGGATCGCCCAGTGCGTCAGATCGGAATCCCGCATGGTGAAGGTCTCACCGGAGCCGGTTCCCATCAACTTCGCGAACTGAACACCAGGGATCCTCCGGATCACCCGGCGTTGGGTCGCCATGCGGAGAAACGCACCGGGAACACCGGACTTTCGGATGCCCCAGACGTCGAGACGGACGATCATCGTTCGGTGGTGTGGGCGCTCCACGCGGAGGCGACCATGTCACGAAGGTCCAACTCCGCTGTCCACCCCAGTCGATCGCGGATCCGATCGGTTTGCGCGAACGTGGCCGGGGGATCACCAGCACGACGATCCACTACCTGGGCACCCACATCACGACCAACCACTTGGGAGACCACATTCATCACTTCGCGGACGGTCGAACCGGTGCCACGCCCCACGTTGAACACGTCTGCCGCACCCGCCTCACAAAGCTTCGCTGCGGCAACGTGCGCAGCAGCGAGATCCACCACGTGGATGTAGTCGCGGATGCACGTGCCATCCGGGGTCGGGTAGTCGTCACCGAAGATCTGGGGTGCACGACCTTCGTCGAGGGCCGCGAACACCATGGGGATCAGGTTGTTGACGCTGTTGTCGCCCAGGTCGTCCGAACCGGCGCCGGCCACATTGAAGTAGCGCAACGCGACCCAGGACAAGCCCCACGCAACACCGGCATCGCGGGCCATCCACTCGCCGATCACCTTGGTCTCGCCGTAGGGATTCTCCGGAATGAGCGGAGCATCTTCGACAACCGGATTCGCTGCAGGTGCGCCATAGACCGCTGCCGACGAGGAATAGACGAGATTCGCGACCCCCACTTCCTGCATGACCGCGAGTAGATCGATCATGCCCCCGACGTTCTCGGTGTAGTACTCCAGCGGCTTCTCCACGGATTCCCCCGCTGCCTTCAGGGCGGCGAGGTGGATGACGCCGGTGACACCGTGCTCGCGCAGGGCGGCAGCGACCACCGCGCGATCCTGGATCCGCGCCTCGACCAGCGGCACTCCCGCGGGCACGCGGTTGGGCAGACCGTGGGAGAGGTCGTCGATCACAACGGGGGTCATACCCGCATCGAGCAGCGCGCGCACCACGTGCGCCCCGATGTATCCGGCCCCGCCGGTCACCAACCAGCTCATATGAACCGCTCCCCGGTGAGGCGCTCGTACGCCTCGACATATTTCGCGCGGGTGCGCTCCACCACATCGTCGGGCAGTGCGGGCGGTGGATCACCGGAGTCCTTCGACCACCCGGAGGCGGGCGAGGTGAGCCAATCGCGCACGAACTGCTTGTCGAAGGAGGGTTGTGCGTGACCCGGCTCCCACTGGTCCGCGGGCCAGTACCGCGAGGAATCGGGAGTCAGGACCTCATCGCCGAGGACGATGCGACCCGCGTACTTACCCGAACTCGGAACGCCGAACTCGAACTTCGTGTCGGCGAGGATCAGCCCGCGATCATCGGCGATCTGTGCGGCGCGCTCGTAGATCGCCAGGGTCACTCGGCGCAGTTGCTGCGCCTCCTCCTGCCCGATGGCAACGACAGCCTCATCGAAGGTGATGTTGACGTCGTGGTCGCCGAGGGCAGCCTTGGTAGCCGGGGTGAAGATCGGCTTGGGCAGGCGAGACCCATCCTTCAATCCGGGGGGGAGTCCGTTACCGCAGATCGATTGCTGCGCGCGGTAGTCCGACAGCCCCGACCCAGCGAGGTACCCGCGCACCACGCACTCGATCGGGAACATCGCCATCCGCTCACAGACCATTGCGCGTCCGGCGACTTCCGGTGGCACGGATGCGGTGGTCAGGTGGCTCGGGACGATGTCGGCGATGCGTTCGAACCACCACAGGGACAACTGGGTGAGGATGCGCCCCTTGTCCGGGATCTCGGTGGGGAGCACCCAGTCGTACGCGGAGATGCGATCGCTGGCGACGAAGAGGAGTCGACCACCCGGAGCCTCGTAGAGGTCGCGCACCTTCCCGGAATAGACGTGCACATACTCCGCGGGCAGTCCGTACTCGGTGCGGGTGATCATCGGATGTCACCGGGGCGGTAGCCACTCGCCTCGGGATACCGGTTCACCACTTCCTCCACGCGGGTGGCGACGCGGGTCACCTGGCCGCGCGCGTCACCGGTGAAGTCCAGCGGGTCGGCGATCAACGCCTCCAAGGCCACGCGATCCAAAGGGATCCGCGCGTCCGCAGCAATGCGGTCCAGCAGATCGTTGTCGACGCGTCCCTCGCGCATCTCCAAAGCCACCGCCACCGCGTGCTCCTTGATCGCCTCGTGGGCGGTCTCACGACCAGCACCGGCCTTCACCGCCGCCATCAGGATCGCGGTGCTTGCCAGGAACGGCAGGTACCGCTCGATCTCACGATCGATGACGGCAGGGAACGCACCGAAATCATCGAGCACGGTGAGGAACGTTTCGAGGAGGCCGTCGATGGCGAAGAAGGAATCGGGGAGTGCGACGCGGCGCACCACCGAGCAGGACACGTCACCTTCATTCCATTGCGCGCCCGCGAGGTCGGAGGCCATCACCGCGTATCCGCGCAGGATCACCTGGAATCCGTTGATCCGCTCGCAACTGCGCGCATTCATCTTGTGCGGCATCGCCGAGGATCCCACCTGCCCGGGACGGAACCCTTCCGTGACAAGTTCCGAGCCGGCCATCAAGCGCAGGGACGTGGCGAAGTCCGAGGGGCCGGACGCAACTTGCACGAGCGCACTGACTACGTCGAAGTCCAGCGACCTCGGATACACCTGACCGACGCTGTCGAGAACCACAGAAAAACCGAGGTGCTCGGCGACGCGCGATTCCAGGTCGGCCAACTTGGTGTCATCACCGACGAGGTCGAGCATGTCCTGCGCGGTTCCCATCGGACCCTTGATGCCACGCAGCGGATACCGCGCGATGAGGTCCTCCACACGCGCGAAGGCGATGAGCATCTCCTCCGCAACGGTGGCGAATCGCTTGCCCAACGTCGTCATCTGTGCGGGAACATTGTGGGAACGCCCGGCCATCGGCTGCTCGGAGTACGCCACCGCAAGCCCGGCCAATCGATCCAGGGCCGCAACCATCTTGTCTCGAACCACCAGCAGAGAGCGCAGCACCAGCATCTGCTCGACGTTCTCGGTGAGATCGCGCGAGGTCATGCCCAGGTGGGCCACTTCATGTCCGGCCAGAGCGTTGAACTCCTCGATGCGGGCCTTCACGTCGTGTTTCGTGATCCGCTCGCGCGCATCGATGGAGTCCAGATCGACCACGTCGATCACGCGCTGGTAGTCGGCGATGACCTCGGCACTCACGTCCACACCAAGGTCGGCCTGGGCGCGGAGCACGGAGAGCCACAGTTCACGCTCTGCGCGGATCTTCGCCTCGGGGGACCACAGGGCCCGCATAGCGGCGGATGCGTACCGATCGGCCAGCACATTGGGGATGCGTGGCCCGGTCACTGCCTTAGTCTCCCATGCTGGCGTGCAGGGCGATGTCCCACCGATGGTGGGAGCCCTCAAGGGTGATCAGGCCCACCGCGGAGTACGCGCGGGTCCGCGCCTCGGCCAGGGACGCACCCCGTGCCGTCACCGACAACACCCGGCCACCCGCGGACACCACCTCGTCGGCCTGCAGACGCGTCCCCGCGTGGAACACGTCCACTCCCGACACCGCCGCCGCGTCAGCCAGACCACCGATCACGTCACCGGTGCGCGGGGACTCCGGATACCCCGACGCCGCGACCACCACGGTCACCGCGTACCCCGGTTCCCACTCCAGGTCCCTCACGGAAGAGAGGTCCCCCAGAGCAGCCGCACGCAGCACATCCACCAGGGGTGTGCGCAGCAGCGCCAAGACCACCTGCGTCTCCGGATCACCGAAGCGCGCGTTGAACTCCACTACGCGAATTCCTCGCGACGTCAACGCCAGACCGGCGTAGAGCAAGCCCTGGAACGGAGTCCCGCGCGCGGCCATCGCATCGATCATCGGTTGTAACACGCGTGCCGTGACATCCGCGACCAGATCCGCGGGCGCCCACGGAAGGGGTGAGTACGCGCCCATGCCGCCGGTGTTGGGTCCGGCATCACCGTCCCCCACCCGCTTGAAGTCCTGGGCAGGCTGCAGCGGCACCACGCGCACGCCATCACTGATCCCGAACAACGAGACCTCAGGACCATCGAGGAACTCCTCGATCACCACCGACGATCCCCCCGAAATACACCGCGATGCGTGCGCCAGGGCCTCGTCACGATCTGACGTCACCACCACGCCCTTGCCCGCGGCCAACCCATCGTCTTTCACGACGTACGGCGCACCGAAAGCATCCAAGGCAACGGAGACCTCATCCAGAGACGAGCACACCCGTGCCTCCGCCGTCAGCACACCCGCCTCAGCCATCACCTGCTTGGCGAACGCCTTCGACCCTTCCAGTCGTGCCGCAGCAGCCGAGGGTCCGAAGCAGGGAATGCCCGAGGAACGCGCCGCATCCGCAGCACCGGCAACCAGCGGCACCTCGGGACCGATCACCACGAGATCCGCACTCACCTCTACGGCGAGGGCGGCTACGGCATCGGGATCTGAGACATCAACTCCGATGCAGGGGGCAAGCGATGCGATTCCGGCATTACCTGGTGCACATGTCACCTGCACGCCCGAAGAACGCAGCAGCGAAACAGTCAGAGCATGCTCACGAGCACCGGAACCGATGACGAGTACGTGCACCCGTCAGAACTTAGCCGGTGTAGTGCTTGTCGGTGATCGCGAGCACCTCATCGAGGATCGCAAGACCCTCCTTGGCCTCGGACTCGGTGATGATGCACGGGGGCACCACGTGCAGACGGTTGAAGTTGGTGAACGGCATGAGCCCCCGCTTCTTGCACTCCACCACGAGCTCGGTCATCGCCGGTGACGTTCCACCGTAGGGAGCCAGCGGCTCGCGGGTAGCGCGGTCGGTCACTAGATCCACGCCCCAGAAGACGCCGAGGCCGCGGATGTCTCCGATCACCGGGTGACGCTCCGCGAGGTCCTTCAGCCCGGGACCGAGGACGGTTGCGCCGATGTGGGCTGCGTTCGCGACGATCTTCTCCTCTTTCATCGCGTCGATGGAGGCGACGATCGACGCGGCCGCAAGCGGATGACCCGAGTATGTCAGACCGCCCGGGAACACGCGGTCGTCGAAGGTCGCGGCGATCTCCTTGCTGATCACCACGCCACCCACGGGCACATAGCCGGAGTTGGAACCCTTCGCGAACACGATCAGATCCGGCTGCGCAGCCCAGTTCTGGAAGGCGAACCACTTCCCGGTGCGGGCGAATCCGGCCATGACCTCGTCCGCGATCCAGATGATCCCGTACTTGTCGCACAGCGCACGCACACCTTCGAGGTAGCCGGGCGGCGGAACGAGGATGCCCGCTGTTCCCACCACCGATTCGATGATGATGGCCGCCACGGTATTGGATCCCTCGAACTGGATCACGTGTTCGAGGTGGGTCAGCGCGCGCTGCGTCTCCTCTTCTTCATTGGTTGCCCAGAACTCCGTGCGGTAGAGGTAGGGACCGAAGAAGTGCACGTGCTGACTGGCGTACTCATTCGGCCACCGCCGCGGATCACCCGTGGCCGTGATCGCCGCGCCCGTGTTGCCGTGATAGCTGCGATAGGTGGAGAGCACCTTGTGCTTGTGGGTATGCAGCCGTGCCATGCGGATCGCGTTCTCCACCGCATCGGCACCACCGTTGGTGAAGAAAACCTTGCCCATGTTCGGACCGGCGAGTTCCACGATGCGCTTGGCCGCCTCGCCGCGCATGTCATTGGCGTGTTGCGGGGCGATGGTGGACAAGCGCCCGGCCTGCTCCTGGATCGCGGCGACGACCTTCGGGTGCTGGTGGCCAATGTTGACGTTGACCAACTGGGAGGAGAAGTCGAGGAATCGGTTGCCGTCGTAGTCCCAGAAATAGGCACCCTCGGCACGCGCGATGCACATCGGGTTCAGCGCACCTTGCACACTCCACGAATGGAAGACGTAGGAACGATCGAGATCGAAAACGCGCTTGCCCTCGGCGGGATCAGCAGCCATGACAACTCCTGCGAAGTCGGTGGTGGATGCACTGTAGAACTGCGGAAATATTCAGGACAATGAGGGTGCGGAAGTCAGTCCGTGGATCGGGATGCGTAGGGGTGTGCGCTGCTGGCCCTGGTCGTCGAAGTTCTCCGGGGCCAACCAGGTCTCAAATGCCTGCCTGGCCGTGGGCCACTCGGAATCCAGGAGCGAGAACCAGGCCGTGTCCCGATTCCGACCCTTGACCACAGTCGCCTGACGGAAGGTTCCCTCGTAGGTCATGCCCAGGCGCTTGGCTGCCCGAATCGATGCCTCGTTGAGCACATTGCACTTCCACTCGAAGCGTCGATAACCGAGGTCGAACGCCTGGCGCATCATCAGGTAGATCGCCTCCGTGGCTCCTGCAGTGCGCTGGAGGAGGGGCGAATAGGTGATCCAGCCGACCTCGATGCTGCGCGCATTCGGATCGATGCGCATATAGGACGCGATTCCGACCGGCTTATCCGTGCGCTGATCGATGATTGCGAAGAACATCGGGTCGGGCCGGTGTTGCTTCGATTCGATCCAGGTGCGCAGTTCCTGAGGTGATTCGAACGGCCCGTGCGGCATATAGGTCCATAGGTGATCGTGACCCTCGTACGCCGCGAACAATCCCTGGGTGTGCGAGTCCGCGTCCAGTGGCTCGAGTCGGACCAGGTGGCCGACGATGTGTGCTTCCGGCAGAGGTACCACCTCGCGCGGCTCGACAGGCATGCCGATCGGGTTGCCCCGTTCATCCCGCTCGTACGCGATCACGTAATGAGGTCCCGCACCGAGATCGTCGCGTTGCGCTCTTGACCGACACCCACGGCACTGATCGGTGCACCGGAGATCTCCTGGAGGAACTCGACGTAGGCCCGCGCGTTGGCCGGGAGATCGGCGAGTGACTTCGCCGTGGAGATGTCCTCGGTCCAGCCGGGGAGGTATTCGTAGATCGGCTTCGCGTGGTGGAAGTCGGTCTGCGTCGTCGGGATCTCGTCGACACGGGTGCCCTCCACGTCGTAGGCCACGCACACGGGAATGCGATCGAAGCCGGTGAGCACGTCGAGTTTGGTCAGGAAGATGTCGGTGAGGCCATTGACCCGGACGGCGAAACGCGCGATCGGCGCATCGAACCAGCCGCATCGACGTGGCCGACCGGTGGTGACACCGACCTCACCTCCGATGGATCGGAGCCTCTGGCCGTCATCATCGAAGAGCTCGGTCGGGAACGGTCCCGAGCCGACGCGGGTCGTATAGGCCTTCAGGATCCCGATCACGCGCGTGATGCGCGTGGGTCCGATGCCGCTGCCCGTGCACGCACCACCCGCCGTCGGGTTGCTCGATGTCACGAACGGATAGGTGCCGTGATCGACGTCGAGCAGGGTTCCCTGACCTCCCTCGAGCAACACCACCTTGTTCTCGTCGAGGGCGCGGTTCAGCACGAGGGAGGTGTCCGCGACGTAGGGAGCCAACGGTGCGGCGAAAGCGAGCAGGTCCTCGGTGACGGCGTCGACGCTGAGGGCCCGTCGGTTGAACACCTTCACGAGTGTCTGGTTCTTATTTGTCAGCGCGCCCTCGACCTTCTGGCGCAGGATCCCCTCGTCGAACAGGTCCTGCACGCGGATGCCGATGCGTGCGATCTTGTCGCCGTACGCCGGTCCGATGCCGCGGCCGGTGGTCCCGATCTTCGCCTTGCCGAGGAATCGCTCGGTGACCTTGTCGAGGGTGACGTGGTAGCTCGTGATCAGGTGCGCGTTCGCGCTGATCAGGAGTTTCGACGTGTCGACGCCGCGCTCCTGCAGGCCCTTCATCTCATCGAGGAGGACCTGCGGATCGATGACGACGCCGTTGCCGATCACCGGAATGACCGCTGGGGTCAGGATTCCGCTGGGCAGGAGGTGGAGGGCGAACTTCTTGTCGCCGATGACGACGGTGTGACCGGCGTTGTTGCCGCCTTGATACCGAACGACGTAGTCGACGCGCTCACCGAGGAGATCGGTGGCTTTTCCTTTGCCCTCGTCCCCCCACTGAGCTCCGAGGAGCACGATCGTAGGCACGAGGGATGAGGCTATCGGATGAGCGCGTGCCCCAACGCAGTTCCGGAGGCCCAGGCCGCCTCCACGCGCGGGCGTCCCGCCCACGCATCACCGGCGTATCCCACGGGGGCGTTCGGGTGCACCCAGCACGCCTCCGGCCTGGCCTCGATGGGACGCGCAATGGACCAGCGGTGCGCCCACACCCAGTCGGGCAGGGCATCGATACCGAGAACCTGACGCACGGTCGCAACCGCGAACGGGCTCACTCCGCTCGGATCGTCGAGGTGCGCGGCCGCGAGAACCGGGTTGACGTGCGCCACGAGCACCGGTGCATCGTCACCGCGTCGGCGTCCGTCGTCGGCGATCCATGTCAGCACCGGATCGTCGTTGACGAAGACCCCATCGATCTCCGACCACGTGCGCTCGGTGAACACCATCGTCACCGCGATGACCGGTTCCCACGGAGGTGTGTCCTCGGGATGAAGATCGCCCGGAATGAATCGCTCTGCCTGGGGCATCGGCATGCACACCGCAACTCTGTCGAACTTTTCTCCGTCGACGGTGATACCGGCGCCATCGTGCGCCAGCGCGGTGACCGTCCGCTCCTGCTGGATGGCAGGCAGGTGGGACGCGAGATCGTCGACGAGGGAGCGCAATCCCTCGGGCGCCGCGTAGCGGATCGGACCGGTGCGCACACCGATGATTCCGCCCGGCTCGTAGACGTGGAAGGTGTCGGTCCAGGGACGGGCGAGGCCCCGATCGGTCCAGTCCTTCACGACGGCGGTGAATCCCTCGTCCCCCGCAGTGAAATACGACGCGCCGTAGTCGACGATGCGTCCGTCGAATCGGGTTCCCGTATCGCGGAGCCGGCGGGATGCCATTCGTCCGCCCGGGGCACGCCCACGATCCAGGATCGCGACGTCGCATCCCGCGTCGACAAGCACACGCGCGCAGGCCACACCCGCGATGCCGGCCCCGAGCACCGCCGCCTTCACGCGCGGGGCATTCCCGGATCACAGTCAGTCATGAATGCGTCGAGCCGCACCACTTCATCAGTCTCGCCGATCGATGACGCCGCACGATGGAGTGAACGCAAGCAGCGCAGCACCCCGCGATTGGCTTCATGCGACCACGGCACCGGACCGTGTCCTTTCCACCCATTGCGCCGCAGTGAATCGAGACCGCGGTGGTAGCCCACACGCGCGAAGGCGTAGGACTCCAGGACGCGGTCCTGCGCCCATGCGTCGTCGGCGAGGACAGCCCAGGCGAGGGAGCTAGTGGGGAAATCGCGCACCACCTGGCTGGGATCGGCCCCCGACTCCAGCGCCTGCGCGGCCGGATCGACCGGGAGCAGGGTCGGTGGCGGACCACCGAGCAGGTTCTCGCCGACGCTCATCTCAGGTGATCGACGCCGCGTAGATCTCCGCGATCGCCGCATCCAGCGTGGCGGTGAACTCGGCGTCGGACATCTGCGCGGTGAGTCCCTCGCTGAGTGCCCGCGAGAAGCTCGCGATCATCCCGTGGTTGTTGGCCAGGATGTCGCAAGCCTCATCGCGCGAGTAGCCACCGGAGAGTGCGACCACGCGCATGACGCGCGGGTGCTTGATCAGCGGTGCGTAGAAGTCGTTGTGGCTCGGCAGGGAGAGTTTGAACACCACCTGCTTATCCGCAGGAACGCGATCCAGGCCCGCGAGCAACTTGTCGAGGAGTGTCGCCTCGATCGCTGCTTTCTCCGGGCTGTGAATGTCGACCTCGGGCTCGAGGATCGGGACCAGACCCGCGTTGAGGATCTGCAGGCCGATCTCGAATTGCTGATCCACGACCGCGCTGATACCCGCGTCGTTGTTGGACTTGATGACCGAGCGCATCTTGGTTCCAAACACACCCTTGGAGACCGCGCGTGCGAGGAGTGAGTCGAGGTCCGGCATCGCCTTCATCACCTGGGCACCGTTGGCCTCGTTCTCGAGACCCTTGTCCACCTTGACGACCGGGACGATGTTCTTGACCTTCCAGAGGTACTCGGCCGTTCCCATTCCTTCGATGTCGCGGTCCATGGTGCCCTCGAAGAGGATCGCAGCCAGGACGCGATCTCCCGTGAATGCGGAGTTCGTGATGATGCGGGCACGCATCGCGTGCACCAGGTCGAACATCTCCTCATCATTAGAGAAGGCGCTCTCGTCGATGCCGTAGAGCTTGAGGGCCTTCGGGGTGCTGCCACCGCTCTGGTCGAGCGCGGCGATGAAGCCCGGGGCGGAGGAGAACTTCGTGGCCATCTCCTGGTTCATGCGTAATCCCTTTCTGGAGGTCACCCCAAGCCTAGCGATGAACGTGCAAGCGTTTCCATTCGGTTAGAGGGCCTGACCGAACACGTGCTGGCGCACCCAGGTGTGCATCGCGATGGCCGCAGCGGCACCCACGTTGATGGAGCGCGTGGACCCGAACTGGGTGATCGCGATGGTCTGCGCGCACAGGGCCGCGAGCGCGGGTGAGAGCCCCGAGCCCTCCTGACCGAAGACCAGGACGCACGCCTCGGGCAATCGCGTGGTCTCCAACGGGGTCGACGTATCCCCGGTGTCGATGCCGATCAACGGAAGGCTTGATTCATGCGCCCAGGAGGCGAGATCGCCGGGATGGGGATGGTGGTGAATGTGTTGGTAGCGATCGGTGACCATCGCACCCCGGCGGTTCCACCGCTTGCGCCCGACGATGTGCACCTCGGCGACCAGGAAAGCGTTCGCCGTGCGGATGATCGACCCAATGTTGAAGTCGTGCTCGAGATTCTCGATCGCGATATGCACTGGATGCCGACGGGCGTCGAGGTCTGCGACGATCGCCTCGAGCTTCCAGTAGCGATAGTGATCGACCACATTGCGGGCGTCACCCTCGGCGAGCAGCTCCGGATCGAGTCGATCGTCATCGGGCCACGGGCCAACCCACGGCCCGACACCCACGTCCGGCATGGATCAGGCGAGGCCGAGGTCAGCGAGCGAGTACGCGGCGAGGTAGGTGAGGCCGCGCGCTTCTACGGCGGCCTGCGCTCCGCGGTCGACGATCACCGCAACGGCGACGATCGTGGCGCCCGCTTCTTCAAGTGCATCGACGGCGGCGAGAACGGAGTCGCCCGTGGTCGAGGTGTCTTCCACCGCGAGGACGCGTTTCCCCGCGACATCGGGACCCTCGACCCTGCGATGCAGACCATGCGTCTTCTCGGTCTTACGCACCACGAAGGAATCGAGGGACTGACCATCCGCCGCAGCGCTATGCAGCATGGCGGTTCCCACCGGATCGGCACCGAGGGTCAATCCGCCCACGGCCTCGTAGTCGAGATCCGCGGTGAGTTCGCGCATGACCGTGCCGACGAGTGGCGCTGCGGTCCCATCGAGAGTGATGCGTCGAAGATCGACGTAGTAATCGGCTTCACGACCACTCGAGAGGACAACGCGGCCGTGCACCACGGCCTTGTCGAGGATCTGCTGACGGAGGGCGGACCAGGGATCTGACGGCATGAGCCAACCATAAGGTGAGGACATGGCCACCGTCGTCGTACTTCCCGATGACGCATGGCCTGCCCGTCAGAAGGTCATCGACGGGATCCCCGAAGCGGTGGATGTCTGTGGAACGAGTGCGACCAAGGTTTGCGGCGAGTTGGTTCGGATCAACCCGGATCCACCCCTGGTCGTCGTCGCACATGGATCATCGTGCGCGTACCTACCGGCGATCGCGCTGGCTCAGCGCACCGCGCATCGACGGGTGGGTGCCTACGTGTTGGTCGATCCACTTCCACCCACGAGTTCGGACGCCTGGCCCGATGCACCGGTGACCGTGGTCACCGGCGATGCACAGATCGCCCGATTATCAGCATTGCGTGGTTGGTCGGTCAGCGAACTCGATGTTGTCGCAGCCATCCAGCAGATCGCGCGCGACGCGGACTAGTCCGACATCAGCGCGGAGCGCACGCGCGACGCGGTCGCCTTGCGCACGAGCGAGCGCGGTGCGATACGTAGGAATTGGGCAAGCAATCGGTACCGCACGGACGGCACGCTGATCGCCTTTCCCTTCATCGCATCACGCCATGCGTCGCTAGCAACCCGGTCGACATCGAGCCACATCCACGCGGGTACGCCCTTCATACCCACACCCATGCGTTGATGGAACTCTGTTCGCACGTAGCCCGGGCATAGCGCGGTCACGTGAACTCCTGTGCCGCGATAGGTGGCGTTGAGGCTCTCGCTGAAGTTCGTCACCCACGCCTTGGCAGATGAGTACGTGCCGGAGGTGATCCACCCGGCGACACTGCTCACATTTATGACGATCCCGCTATTGCGCTGCACCATGCGCGGGAGGCAGGCGTGGGTCAGGCGCATCACGGCGCTGACCATCACATCGATGGTCTGCTGCTCGCGTTCCACCGACGCCTGGGTGAAGGATTCGCGGAGACCGAAGCCCGCGTTGTTGATCAGGACGTCGGCACGATTCGCGATAAGCGACGCGACGCGATCCACCTCGGCTTGGACGCCGAGATCCGCCGATTCCACGGTGACTCTCGTCCGGGCCGAGAGTTCGGCCGCCACCTGGTCGAGACGTGCGCGGTCCCGAGCCACAAGCACGAGGTCGTGTGTGGGGGCCAGGAGGCGAGCGAAGCCCAGGCCGATCCCCGAGGTTGCGCCGGTGATGACCGCGGTTGACCGTTCCGACATGGGCACATCCTTGCGCGGATCGTGACGCCCCGGGAGGCCGTACCGTAGAAGGGTGCGCAGGGTGATCGCCATCGCGTTCGGTGTTCTTTTGGTTCTCGGCATCGCTCCGGCTGCGACGGCGGCGCCGACGCCACGGATCGTGAACGGGGCCCCCGCGGATCCCGCTGCATTCCCCTTCGTTGCAGCCCTGCTCGACGCAGACTCCTACCGCAAGCAGGGGGTCTACCAGGCGCAGTTTTGCGGCGCGAGCCTCACCGCGCCCTCTGTGCTGGTCACCGCGGCACATTGCGTGGTGGACCAGAAGACCGGCGAGCGACTCGATCCCACGGAGATCCTGGTCAGCTTCGGGCCAACCCTGAAGAACGCCACCCCGCGCGTGATCGGGATCACCGAGATCACCGTGCACCCGAACTACCGCCTGCGCACCGCGGATAACGACATCGCGGTTGTGACCCTGGCGCAGCCGGTCACGGATATTCCCGTGATCCCCGTCGTGAGTCTGGCCAAGCTCGAGGACTACACCACGGCGGGTACCAAGGCGACGATCGTCGGGTGGGGCAACACCGCATCGAGCGGCAACGTCTTCCCCGATGCCCTGCGCAGCGGTCAGGTGGAGATCTTCCCGAGCATGTCGTGCGGTAACGGGAAGTCCTACGTCGTGGACGGTGTGCGATTCCGCGGATACCGTTCCAGCGAGGCGTCCGCAGCGAACATGATCTGTGCGGCGGGGGTGACCGCGGACGCCGAGGTGATCGATGCGTGTCAGGGCGACTCGGGTGGTCCTCTCCTCGTTGGCACGGGAGCAGAACGCCGGCTGGTGGGTGTGGTGAGCTGGGGCGAGCGGTGCGCCAGCTACTTCCCCGGTGTCTACACCCGCGTCAGTTCCGAACTGGAATTCCTGCGTGTGACGGGGGCAATACCCGCCGTCGCACCGAGCGCGCCACCGCGTGTGACGGCCGTGGGCCTCGACGGGCAGGTGCGCGTGACGACCGTCGCTCCCTCGGATGGCTCGGAGGTGACCGGATTCGCCGTCAGTGTCATCGATGCCACGACCGGTCAGGTGCGCACGTGTGCATCGGCACCTACCCGGCGCTCGGGAACGTGTGCGGTCAGCGGACTCGCGAACGGGACTCGCTACCTAGTCAACGCAATCTACGGGAGCCCGCTGGGCAACTCCCCCGTCTCGCCGAACACCGAGGTGACTCCCTCGACACAACCGATCGCTGGAGTGATCCGCGATTGGAAGCGCGATAGTGGCCGAGTGCGGTTCCGCGCTACGCCCTCGGAACCCAATGGCCAATCGGTCTCTGCTGACATCGTGATCTGCACGCCTGCCGAAGGGGATGCGATCCGTGGACCCATCTCACGGGGGCGCGCGACGCTGGCACTTCCCCCGGGGACCTATTCGTGCGTGGTGCGCATCGAGACCGCGGCCGGGGCGGCGGAATCGAGTCCCACGCCGGTGCGAATCAGCCGCAGCTGAGCTGCGCGCACATCGGCGGTCTGCGCCTGCACCTGCAGGAACATCGCCTCGCGCACCCGGCGCTCGGCCGAAGTCCCGGTCACCATCGCGCCACCGGAACGCGCAACGACCACGGCCTGCGCCGCGCGCGCGGCCAGGTCCAAGGAGGCGGCACGGACCTCGCGGCGCACCTCGGGGTCGCCATCCGCGTCGGCCAAGGCATAGGCACTCGCTCGAAGGCTCCGTCCCACGGACGTGATCTCCTCCGCGAGTTCCGTGGCTTCGTTTGAGCGGGATGCGCCCACCAGTTCCGCTACAGCACCCCGCACCACGCCGAAGATCGCGGGACCCGCATCCGACGTCGTGCGGTCATCGCGCTCCCGCCACGCGTCCACCGACTGCACGGATGTCACGCACGCGTCGGGGATGACGACGTCGGTGAACGTGATGGGCCGGGTGTGGGTTCCCCCCATCGCGAGCAGTCGTAGGGGTTCACCGACCTCCATTCCCGCGAGCGGGCTGGAATCCGAGTGTCCCGCCGGAAGATAGAACGTGATGAAGTGGTCCGCCCACTCACCGCTGCCCCGCACCATGATCATCACGACGTCGGCGATATCCCAACTCGTCACCCAATCGAGTCGACCGTTGACGACCCATCCACCCTCGGTGCGGGTGGCGAGGGGATTCGGTGGCCCGGGTCTGCGGACGTGGGCGAAGGCGAGCGCGCCGAGGTAGGCACCTGTGCTGAGGCCGGCAAGCCATCGGTCCTGCATCCCGCGTGCATTCGGCGACAGCTCACTGACCTGCGCGGACGCGAGCGTGCGCATGCACCCGAAGTGCTGGGTCCAGCTGAACCACACCGACCCGTCGGCCATGGCGAGTCGCTCCGCCAGTTCGCGTTGCTGGCTCGGGGGTTCCAGGGGTGCGCCAAGCAGGCCCGCGCGCGCGAGCGCGTCGATCGTGGACCGCTGCACTCCCTCGGCGTCCGTCCGCGCCGCATCGTCGTCGATGTGATCGAGGAGCGCGCTGGCGTCCGGGGGGAGCGGCGCGACCGCGGGGCCCATGGGATCCACCCGGTCACGCTAACGCCGCTAGCGTTGCGGCGTGCGCTACCTGGTGCCGCGGATGTCCGAGCACATCACGTCGATCTTCGGCGAGATGTCCACGCTTGCGGCCGCAACGGAGTCGATCAACCTCGGACAGGGCTTTCCGGACACCGACGGCCCCGAGGAGATGAAGGAGATCGCACGGGAGTGCATCAGTGCGGGCCGCGGGAACCAGTACCCGCCACCGCACGGCCTCCCCGCCCTCCGGGAGGCAGTCGCGGCGCACCAGAAGCGCTTCTACGACCTGGACGTCGACGGGGATACCGGGGTCGTGATCACCACGGGGGCGTCCGAAGCGCTGAACTCCGCGTTCCTCGGGCTGATCGACGACGGGGACGAAGTGCTGGTCTTCGAGCCGATGTTCGACGTCTACGCCGCCGGTATCTCGCTGGCACGCGGTGTGCGGGTCGCGGTTCCCTTGTCCGGGCCGGGGCTACGTCCTGACATCGATCGTCTCCGCGCCGCGGTCACTCCGCGCACCCGAGTGATCCTGATCAACTCCCCGCACAATCCCAGCGGAATCGTGTTCACGCGGGCCGAGCTTGAGGCCATCGCAGCGATCGCGATCGAGCACGACCTTCTGGTCATCAGCGACGAGGCGTACGAGCACCTGTGGTTCGACGACGACGTGCACATCCCGATCAGCACCCTGCCGGGAATGTTCGAGCGCACCGTCACCATCGGATCCGGCGGAAAGATGTTCTCCTTCACCGGCTGGAAGATCGGGTGGGCGAGCGGGCCCCGCGACCTCATCGCCGCCGTGCGCGTGGTGCGGCAGCACCTGACCTACGCCTCGGGGGGGCCATTCCAGTACGCGATGGCGCACGGACTCGGCATGCCCGATCAGTACTACACCGAATACCGACGCTCGATGTCCGAGCAGCGCGACATCCTGTCTGCCGGACTGGCCACACTCGGTTTCGACGTAATCCCCAGCCAGGGCTCGTACTACGTCACGACGAACGTGCACAGCATCGGGGCGCCGGACGGACTCGAGTTCTGCCGGGCGTTGCCACATCGCGCCCGCGTCGTGGCGATTCCGCACCAGGTGTTCTGCGACGACGAGTCGGTGGGCAAGCCCTACGTCCGTTGGGCGTTCTGCAAGCGGCCCGCCGTTCTGCAGGAAGCCATCACGCGCCTCGGCCCATTGCAGATCCCCTGGCAGCCTTAGCGGCCCTCCACCGTCAACGTCAGTCCCTCACCCGAAGGCTGCGATCCGATCACGACTTTGTCGCCATCGCGCACATCACCGGACAGGATCGCCATCGCGAGCTTGTCCCCCACGGCGGTCTGGACCAGGCGACGGAGCGGTCGCGCCCCGTACACCGGATCGAAGCCGGTGTTCACCAGCCACTCCTTGGCGTCCTCGGTGAGCTCGATCTCGATGCGACGATCCGCAAGGCGACGCTGAAGGCTCTCGATCTGGATGCCCGCGATGCGGTGCAGTTCCTTGCGGTCGAGCGGATTGAACATCACCATCGCGTCGAGTCGGTTGAGGAACTCGGGACGGAACTGCTGGCGCACCACGTCGAGCACCAGTTTCTTGCGCTCGTTGAAGGGCATGTCCGTGTCGATGAGGTACTGGGAGCCCATGTTCGAGGTGAGGATCAGGATCGCGTTGCGGAAGTCCACGGTGCGACCCTGGCCGTCCGTGAGTCGACCATCGTCGAGGACCTGCAAGAGGATGTCGAAGACTTCCGGGTGGGCCTTCTCGACCTCGTCGAGCAAGATCACCGAGTAGGGCCGACGACGCACCGCTTCCGTGAGCTGTCCACCCTCCTCGTATCCGACATAACCGGGTGGCGCACCGACGAGGCGTGACACCGAGTGCTTCTCGGAGTACTCGCTCATGTCGATCCGCACCATGGCGCGCTCGTCGTCGAACAGGAATTCCGCGAGGGCCTTGGCCAACTCGGTCTTGCCCACACCCGTCGGACCAAGGAAGAGGAAGGAGCCCGTGGGTCGATTCGGGTCGGCGATGCCGGCCCGGGCACGACGCACGGCATCGGAAACCTCCTTGACCGCCTCGTGCTGACCCACCACACGATGGCCGAGGTCGTCCTCCATGCGCAGCAGCTTCTGGCTCTCGCCTTCGAGCAGGCGGCCAGCAGGGATACCGGTCCATGCGCCGACCACTTCGGCGATGTCGTCGGCGGTGACCTCTTCCTTGACCATGGTGGCTTCGCGGGCCTGGGTTTCAGCGGTCACCCGCGCGAGTTCATCCTCGAAAGTCGGGATCTCGGCGTACAGGATGCGCGATGCCTGCTCGAAATCACCCTCACGCTGGGCACGCTCGGCCGTGGCACGCAGGTCGTCGATGAGCACCTTGATCTCACCGATGCGATCGAGTCCCCGCTTCTCCGCATCCCAGCGGGCACGCAGACCGCGTAACTCGCCATCCTTGTCCGCGATCTCCGCACGGATCTTCTCCAGTCGTGCCTTGGATGCGTCATCGCTCTCCTTGGCGACGGCCAACTCCTCCATGCGCAGGCGATCCAGTTGGCGCTGGAGGACGTCGATCTCCACGGGAGAGGAATCGATCTCCATGCGGAGCCGGCTCGATGCCTCGTCCATCAGGTCGATGGCCTTGTCCGGGAGGAAACGCGAGGTGATGTAGCGATCGGACAGGGTTGCCGCAGCAACAAGAGCGGCGTCGGAGATCGCCACTTTGTGATGCGCCTCGTACTTTTCCTTGATACCGCGCAGAATCGCGATCGTGTCCTCCACCGACGGTTGGTCCACGTACACCTGCTGGAAGCGACGCTCGAGTGCTGGATCCTTCTCGATGTATTCGCGATACTCGTCGAGGGTCGTGGCACCGATCATGCGGAGTTCGCCGCGCGCGAGCATGGGCTTGAGCATGTTGCCCGCGTCCATCGCGGAATCTCCACCCGCGCCCGCACCGACGACCGTGTGCAATTCGTCGATGAACGTGATGACCTGACCGTCTGATTCCTTGATCTCGTCGAGGACGGCCTTCAGGCGCTCCTCGAACTCACCGCGGTACTTGGCACCGGCGACCATCGCACCCAGGTCGAGTGCGATCAGGGTCTTGCCCTGCAGCGAGGTGGGGACGTCGCCTTCGACGATGCGACGGGCCAGCCCCTCGACCACGGCGGTCTTACCCACACCGGGATCTCCGATCAGCACCGGGTTGTTCTTGGTGCGGCGCGAGAGCACCTGGATGGTGCGTCGGATCTCTTCGTCACGGCCGATGACCGGGTCGATCTTGCCTTCGCGGGCGCGGGCGGTGAGATCCACGCCGTACTTCTCGAGAGCCTGGAAGGTGCCCTCCGGATCCTGGGTTGTCACGCGCGCTGATCCCCTTACCTCGTGGAGTGCGTCGAGTAATGCTGCGGGTGTTGCTCCCTGCTGGGCGAGACGGTCGGAGACCCCGGGGCCACCGTCCTTGGCCAGGCCGATGAGCAGGTGCTCGGTGCTGACGTACTCGTCACCGCGTTCTTTCGAGAGTTCCTGCGCGTCGTTGAGGACGCGTAGTGCTCCCTGATTGAACTTCGGTGCGGCGACGGAGCTCCCCTGCGCCGAGGGCAGGGACTGGAGCGCCTGACGCACTTCGCCGGTGAGTTGCTGGGTGTTCGCACCCACTGCGTCGAGGAGCGCCGACGAGATGCCGGGTCCTAATTGCAGCAGCGAGTCCAGTATGTGAAGCGGCTCCACCTGCGGGTTGCCATTGGCGGCGGCGATACGCACGGCCGCGCCGAGCGCGTCCTGGGCTTTGGTGGTGAATTGCATGTCCATGGCTATGTCGTTCGCTTTCTAGTGGTTCCGTAGGCGGCGCTGGGGTTGCCATACCTCGAGTGCACGTGATCGTGCCTGTGCGGTGAATTCCTCCAGCCGCGTGCGGAGGAATTCGATCTCGGCCTGGAGTTCGAGGACGCGACGGATGCCCTCGAGGCTCAGACCCTCGGCGGACAACTGCGCGATCTCGCGTAGGCGATAGACATCCATCGCGCTGTAGAGGCGATTGCGCCCGCCCACGCGGGTGGGCGATACGAGTCCGAGACGGTCGTATTGGCGCAGGGTTTGCGGGTGGAGACCGGCGAGCTCGGCGGCCACCGAGATTGCGTAGACGGGCGTACTCGAGGGAACGCTGAACTCCTCGCGAGGCGCGGTCATGATGCACCACCGGACATGGTGAACAAGTCCTTGCGCGGATCCTCCGACGCCGTCGCCTCCGCAAACTTCTCCAGGGCTTCGCGAGCTTCACTAGACATGTTCTGCGGCACCGCGACGTGCACGGTGGCCAACACGTCGCCGTTCTTTCCGTCCTTGCCGCGAACCCCCTTGCCACGCACTCGGAAGGTGCGACCATTCGCGGTGCCAGCCGGGATCCGCACCTTCACGCTCTCTCCGCGCGGTGTGGGAACCGAGATGTCCGCACCGAGTGCGGCCTCCGCGAATGTGACCGGTACGTCGACCGTGATGTTCTCGCCCTTGCGCCCGAACACCGGGTGCGCCGCCACGCTCACCTTGACGAAAAGGTCTCCCGCGGGACCCCCGCGCTCGCCCGGGCCTCCCTTGCCCTTGAGTCGGATGCGCGAGCCGTCCTTCACGCCTGCCGGGATCCGAGCCTGCACGGTGCGGGTGCTCATGCCGCGACCGGAGCCGCGGCATGAGGGACACGGGTCGTCGACGTAGAGCCCGCGACCCTTGCAGGTGGGGCACGGCTCGGCGAAGGCGAACCCTCCGGCGTTGCGCGCGGTCTGTCCCGAGCCGTTGCAGGTGGGGCACATGCGCGGGACGGTGCCGGCTTTCGCGCCGGTGCCCTTGCACGTTGCGCAGGATCCTTCGCTACTCAGACGTAGCGGGACCGTCACGCCATCGAGGGCGTCCTCGAAGGACAGGGTCAGATCGCTCTCGAGATCCTGACCACGACGCGGCTGCCGCGCGCGGCCGCCGCCGCGTCCGCGGTTGAACACGCCACCGAGGAAGTCGCCGAAACCACCGGAGTCCTGTCCGAACAGGTCCTCGTAGTTGACGTTGTACTGACCGCCACCGAAGCCGCCACCACCGAACCCACCGCCGCCGAATCCACCGGAGGCGAAGAGGGCACGGGCTTCGTCGTACTCCTTGCGCTTCTCCGGGTCGGACAAAACGTCGTAGGCCTCAGAGACCTCTTTGAACCGGGCCTCGGCCTTGGCGTCACCTGGATTCTTGTCCGGGTGGAGTTCGCGGGCCAGTTTCCGGTACTTCTTCTTCATCTCGTCCGCGGATGCATCCTTCGACACACCCAGGACGGCGTAGAAGTCCTTCTCCAACCAGTCCTTGTTCATCTACTCACGTTCTTGTCAGTCAGTGCCTGCAACGGACACGCGTGCAGGCCTCAGCACGCGGCCGGCGAACCGGTACCCCGGCTGGAGCACTCGCACCACGGTGGGCTCGGTGATCTCCGGATTGGGTTCGCTGGTCAGCGCCTCGTACTCGGCCGGATCGAAGGGATCGCCGGCGGTGCCGAAGCTCTCGAGACCGATCTTGGTCGCGACGGCTTCCAGTGATTCACCGACGGCGCGGAAGGCGCCTTCGAGTTCACCGTGTTCGCGCGCACGATCCACGTCATCGAGGATCGGGAGGAGATCGGAGAGCACGTTGCCCACCGCCATCTCGCGAATCAACTCACGGTCACGCTCGACGCGCTTGCGGTAGTTCGCATACTCGGCGGTGACGCGCTGCAGGTCCGCGGTCAATTCCGCCACCTTCGCATCCTCGGCGGGTGCGGGTGCGCCAGCCGGGGTCTCCGACTGGCGCACCTCACGAACCTCGAACGTGTCCGGGTCGATGCGACGCTTGTCGCTGATGCGCACGCCCTCCGACTCGAATTCCTCGTCGGGGTGTTGGCTCACTTCGACTCGTCCTCATCCACGATCTCGGCGTCGACGACATCGTCCTCAGCGGTGTCCGCTGCGGCATCGGCAGCTCCCGCAGCACCCGCGGTGCCCTCCTGCTGCGACATCGTGTACATCGCGGCACCGAGGGCCTGGCTCGCTGCAGCAACCTTGTCGGTTGCCGTGCGCATGCCGGACAGGTCGTTCGCCTCGATCGCCTTCTTGAGCTCGTTCAACGGCTCCTCGACGTTTGCCTTGGCATCCGCCGGGACCTTGTCGGCATTGTCGGCGAGGAACTTCTCCGTCTGGTAGACGAGGGCCTCCGCGTTGTTGCGGACCTCCGCCTCCTCACGGCGCTGCTTGTCCTCTTCGGCATGCTGTTCGGCGTCGCGCATCATGCGATCGATGTCCTCCTTGGACAGCGCACTGCCGCCGGAGATCGTCATCGACTGCTCCTTGCCCGTGGCCATGTCCTTGGCGGACACGTGCACGATGCCGTTGGCGTCGATGTCGAAGGTGACCTCGACCTGCGGGATACCGCGCGGTGCGGGCGGAAGACCCGTGAGCTCGAAGGTGCCGAGCTGCTTGTTGTACGCGGCCATCTCGCGCTCACCCTGGTACACCTGGATCAGCACCGACGGCTGGTTGTCCTCGGCCGTGGTGAAGATCTCCGAGCGCTTGGTCGGGATCGTGGTGTTGCGCTCGATGAGCTTCGTCATCACGCCACCCTTGGTCTCGATGCCGAGGGACAGCGGGGTGACGTCGAGCAGGAGCACGTCCTTGACCTCACCCTTGAGCACACCCGCCTGGAGGGCCGCGCCGATCGCGACGACCTCATCCGGGTTCACACCCTTATTGGCCTCCTTGCCCGTCTCCTTCTTAACCAGATCGGCAACAGCCGGCATACGGGTGGAGCCACCGACGAGCACAACCTGATCGATCTTGTCGACGGTGATTCCCGCGTCCTTGAGGACCGACTGCACCGGTGCCTTGGTGCGATTGAGCAGATCCGCCGTCATGGACTCGAACTGAGCACGGCTCAGCGTCTCCTCCAGGTGCAGCGGGCCGTCGGCGCTCGCGGTGATGTACGGCAGGTTGATGGAGGTCTGCGTCGAGGACGACAGTTCGATCTTCGCCTTCTCTGCGGCCTCACGCAGGCGCTGCATGGCCATCTTGTCCTTGGACAGATCGACACCGTGTGCGTTCTTGAACGAGGTCACCATCCAGTCGACGACGGCGTTGTCCCAGTCGTCGCCACCGAGGTTGTTGTCGCCACTCGTGGCCTTCACCTCGACGACGCCGTCACCGATCTCGAGCAGCGAGACGTCGAAGGTGCCACCACCGAGGTCGAACACCAGGATGGTCTGCTCCTTGTCACCCTTGTCGAGCCCGTAGGCGAGGGCGGCCGAGGTCGGCTCGTTGATGATGCGCAGCACGTTCAGGCCCGCGATCTCGCCGGCCTCCTTGGTGGCCTGACGCTGGGCGTCGGAGAAGTACGCGGGCACGGTGATGACCGCGTCCGTGACGTTCTCCCCCAGGTAGGCCTCGGCGTCGCGCTTGAGCTTCATGAGCGTGCGCGCGCTGATCTCCTGCGCGGTGTACTTCTTGCCGTCGATCTCGATGGTCCAGTTGGTGCCCATATGGCGCTTGACCGAGCGGATCGTGCGGTCGACGTTCGTGACGGCCTGGCGCTTGGCGACCTCGCCCACGAGCACCTCGCCGTTCTTGGCGAAGGCCACGACGGACGGGGTGGTCCGGGAGCCTTCCGCGTTTGCAATGACGACGGGTTCGCCGCCTTCGAGGACCGAGACCACGGAGTTGGTGGTTCCCAGGTCGATACCCACTGCACGAGCCATGTGTCGTACTCCTTCTATCTCCACCGGGTGCCTCACCCGGACTACCTACGCCGGGGGGATCCCCGGAAGTCTGGACCACAAGTGTGCCCGCTTGTCAGAGAAATTGCAAATTCTGACTCATACTCTTTGAGTCGTATTGACTCATATACACCGGAGCACGGTCCGACTGGGGAAAGCCACATGTCGGACACCTCCCGGCGGGTGCACCGGGCATCCCGCGGTAGGCCTCTCAAGCCCGGTTCCCCGAGGGCGTTAGCGTCGGCCCGTGGAGCACATGGCGATCCGGGCGACCGTGGGCATCGCCATCACCCTCGTGCTGCTGGCCTTCGCCCTCAAGCGCGGCTGGTTCCTCTATTCCCTGGCGAAGTCCGGCCAGCCCGCCGTGGGCCGGACCACCGACGCCCCGAAGCGCATCGAGGCCGAGGCCACCGAGGTCTTCGGGCAAAAGAAGCTGCTGAAGTGGACCATCCCGGGCCTTGCCCACTTCTTCGCGTTCTGGGGATTCGTCATCCTCGGCATCACGGTCGTCGAGGCTTTCGGCGAACTCGTCATTGAGTACTTCGCCTTCCCGATCATCGGCAACTGGGCGGTCATCCGATTCATGGAGGACCTCTTCGCGGTCCTTGTCTTCATCGGCATCGTGATGTTCGCGATCATCCGCATCGTCAACAATCCCGCGAAGCAGGGTCGAGCATCCCGCTTCTTCGGGTCACACACCACGGGTGCGTGGTTGGTGCTCGTGATGATCTTCCTCGTGGTGTTCACGCTTCTCACCTATCGCGGCGCGAAGGTGAACATGATCGCCGGAAACCCCGATCACGAATGGAAGATGGACGGTGCGTTCGCATCCCAGTGGTTCGGTGTGGTCCTAGAACCCCTCGGCAAGGACGCGAATCTTTGGATCGAGACGGTGTTCGTCTGGGCGCATGTATCGGTCATCCTGGTATTCCTGCTGATCGTGCTGCATAGCAAGCACCTGCACATCTTCAGCTCACCGATCAACGTGTACACGTCACGGCGACCCAATGCTCTCGGTCCGCTCCTCCCGATCTACTACAAGGGCGAGCCGGTCAACTTCGAGGATCCGCCCGAAGACGCGCGCTTCGGTAAGGGCCAGATCCAGGACTTCACGTGGAAGAACTACCTCGACTTCATGGCGTGCACGGAGTGCGGGCGCTGCCAGTCGCAATGCCCAGCATGGAACACGGAGAAGCCGCTCAGCCCCAAGTTGTTGATCCTCGATCTTCGTGACCAGATGTATGGCACTGCGCCGTACCTGATGAAGACCGCGGGGAACGATCTCCCCCAGGGCGACATCGACGAGAAAACTCTCGAGCAGTTGCCGGCGAGCGTGCAGGAACTCGTACAGACACCCTTCATCGGATCCCGCGAGGGAACGGAGCGCGCAGCCGACGACGGCTACACCTTCGATGGTCATCGGTCGATGGGCCCGGAGTTGCCGATCATCGCCGACGACGTCCTGTGGTCCTGCACCACCTGCGGCGCCTGCGTGAACCAATGCCCGGTCGATATCGAACACATCGATCACATCGTCGACATGCGTCGCCACCAAGTCATGGTGGCCACTGAGTTCCCCAGCGAACTCAACGGACTGTTCAAGAACGTCGAGAGCAAGGGCAATCCCTGGGGGATGAACGCCTCGGCCCGCAACGCGTGGATCGAGGAGGTGGACTTCCCGGTCCGCGTCTTCGGCATGGAGGGCGAGGAGCAGATCCCGGTCGATGTCGAGTACCTCTTCTGGGTCGGATGCGCCGGAGCACTCGAGGACCGGGCCAAGCGCACCACCAAGGCAGTCGCGGAACTCCTACACACCGCCGGGGTGAACTTCATGGTGCTTGGCGAGAACGAGACCTGCACGGGTGACCCAGCACGGCGTGCGGGCAACGAATTCCTGTTCCAGATGCAGGCCATGCAAAACGTCGAGATGCTCAACGAGATCAAGGCGACCAGAATCGTGGTCACCTGCCCGCACTGCCTGAACACCCTGGGCCGCGAGTACCCGCAGAACGGTGGGCACTACGAAGTGGTGCACCACACCCAGTTGCTGAATCAACTCGTGAGCGAGGGTCGCCTGACTCCGGTCAAAGAAGCCTCGGGCTCGGTCACCTACCACGATCCCTGCTACCTCGGCCGTCACAACAACGTCTACGCACCTCCGCGCGAACTCATCAACGTCAGCACCACCACGCGCGTCGAGATGCCGCGGCACGGGGAGAAGTCTTTCTGCTGCGGCGCCGGTGGTGCGCGCATGTGGATGGAGGAAAAACTCGGGACGAAGGTGAACGTGAATCGAGCGGATGAAGCCATTGCCACCGGCGCCGGGACAATCGCCGTGGCGTGCCCGTTCTGCTCGGTGATGCTCCATGACGCGGTCACCGCACGCCAGCAGGCAGGTCAGGCACCCGGCGTGGAAGTCAAGGACGTCGCAACCCTGCTCCTTGAGGCCACCAGACCAGGGAGTTAAGGCTCTCTCGTTCTCGGTGAATTCCTGTTGGCCGAGGGTGCGGAGGCCCTAGGGTGCGGCACATGGGTCGCTCCCGGGCGGTCATGGGCGTCGCCCTGCTCAGCCTCGCCCTCATTGGCATCGGGGTGGCGGGGATCTTCTCCCAGGCGCAGCAGAACACTTCACCACCAGCGTCGGCGCAATGGCTCGGTGAGCCGAGAATCCAGACGGTGGTCGACCCCGACGGCAACCTGCTAGCGACCATCAGTTCATCCATCGAATCAATCGGTGAGACGATCGCGCGTCTTCCCAGTACGGAGTACGGCACGGCCTTACTCGCGGCGATCAGCGCCAACGGCATCAATATCGACAAGGCGCTCTCGCAACGCAATCTCGCCGCGATACCCCAACCCGATGGCAGCGTGGTGGCGCTGCTCTCCGTTGACGTCGCTGACGGTGAAGCACTCTGGGAGGCACTGTCCTGGGATAGCTCTGGAAACCTGTTGACCAACCTGCCCATGCGGCAGCACCTTCCGGCGAACCCTTCCCCGGATGAGAACTGGATGAGCGAAGGGTTCATCAATGCCGAGCAGCCCTACCTGTCGCAGGGTCGGGTAATCGGCGAGCAGGGAACCTGCGTACTCGTCGAATCCTCCACCACGAGCGCCGCGGTCACATCGACCACCGAGGCAACCTGGTGTCCAGGCGAGGGCCAGGTGCGCTCCCGCAACGTTGAGAGTGATTCGACGATCTTGTTCGGGGCACCCACGTCACAACCGACGGTTGCACCCGTCCCCGACGTCCCAATGCTCAAAGTGGCAACCACCTACCCCGCACCTTTCCCGCAGCTCAGCGTCCGTGACTGGACCACCCTCGGTGGCCTGATCGTCGTCGCCGATCGCACATCGGGCGATCTACTGGCCTGGGTGCCCGGCGACGACTCGCCAATTCGATGGTGGCACCATCCCGGAGGGTTGATTACCGCGCTTAACAGCACCGGCAACCTCGTCCTGATAGCGACCTCTGTGCGCACCCTCGTCGCCGTGGACGCTGCCGGACAACTGCGCTGGAGTGCGGAACTGACAGATGTTGCTCGTCACATCGATCCCATTACTGAGGACGCAGTACACGTGGAGCTTGTTTCCGGGGAACGTCTCATCCTGGATCCTTCGTCAGGGAAGGTGCGCGATCGAGAGCGCGCGTATGCGATGGATCGAGTGAAGACAGGGCCCCAGCTGCTCGGTAGCCACCTGATAAGCGTTGATGCCGCGGGTGGTGTGACCCGTGTCAAATGAGCCCCTTGGGATGTTGACCTCACTCAGAACTACGTTCGTCGACCCGGTGCGTCTCGGAACGTTGAACCTCCACAGGCGATCGACTCAGACCGCCGGAATCACGATCGGCATAGCTGTTCTCTTCAGCCTCGTCATCGTCGCGATCCTCGCCGCCAATCCACTGCGCGCCAGCGCCGAACTGATCGCCGCCCCAGGTGAAACCGAAGTGATCGTCGTCCCTGCTTACCTGATTCCGGCGATCTTGGCGCTCCTGGGTGTTTCCGCAGCTCTCGCTTTGACTGGTGCTGTGCGCTGTAGTCCACTCATTGCACTGCCGCTCGTGGTCGTCTCCATACTGGTGCTCACCGCAATCGTCGCAAGCAGCGTGAATTCCTTAACGAATCCGACCCTCACGGTCGCGGCCTTCGCACTCCTCGGAATAGTTACCGCGCTGTTCATCGGCGCACGTTTCCGGCCGGGAGGAACAGCACGCGACTTCATCATCTTTCTCGCACCAATCCTCAGCTCCATGGCTCTGGCACAACGCGGATTCACGGAGATAGCTACCGCTTCCGGGATTCGAGTAGATGTGGTGACGGTGGCGCTCGCCCTGTCCTTCATCGCCGCGCTCGCACTGCCCGTCGCCGTGCTGTCCGGCTTCGCCGCAGTCGACGTGGGCACCGGACTCGTCACCGGAATCGCACGGGGCCTAGGAACGAAGATTCGCCCGCAGGTCGTTGTGGTTGTGATCGGAGTCCTGATCCTCACGCAAAGCATCCTCACGATTTCCGATCTCCGCGATTCATCCGTACGGCAACACTTGCTCATCGCCGGCTCCACGGCGCTTGCATGTGCCGTGGTGTGGACCCTGCTGCGGATTCGCGGTGCCGGTGAGGCAACCGCCCGCGACGACGCTGGAAGCCTCGCCGGGCCCACGGCCTACGGCCTCTCGCTCACCGTCATACTCGGCGGAATCATCGGCATGGTTGGGCTGGTGCTAGGCCTGACGCTGGTTCCCGGCGCGAGCGTGGCGCTCCAACCCGTGGTCACCGGCTTCCTCGACTCCCCCGGGCCATGGCTCAACCGCATCGCTGTGATCATCGGATTGGTGGTGCTCAGCGCCATCATGCGACGATCGAAGCCGCTGCTCGCAGGTGTCGCTGGGCTGGGGGCACTCCTCATTACCGTGAACTCCCTGTCGGCGGCCGGCGTCGTGTGGTCTCCACCGGTCTTCGCGGATGTGGCGTTCATCGGCGTTTGTGCGTGGCTCCTGCGCGTACTGTGGTTCCACCGCGAGAGGTGGGGTGAACTGTCCGGCACAGCGCTACTCGCCTTGGCCCTGACCCTCCTCCTCCGACAGCCTGACGTCCTCGCACAGCCCTTCACGTTGGTCATCGGTGGCTCTGCGACGGCTGTGATCGTCGTCGGTTTGGTCTGGAGTTTCCTCACCGACGGCGCGGAACCGGCACACTCACCTCGAGGCCTGGGACGCGATGCCCGACTTCTACTCCTCCTCGCGAACTTCCTCTTTGGTGCGACGGTCGTCGCATGGGCCACGATTGGGCGCCAGCCCTTGCTTGCTGATGCACTCGGTCAGGCGACCACTCTGGGTGTCCAATCGATCGGTA
>VGCC01000007.1 GCA_016870195.1 Actinomycetota bacterium | reverse complement strand
CAAGCCTGCGTAGCTGGTCGCAACGCGGAGTCCCCGGAGGCCTTCGGGCTCCTTCGCTGTTGCTGCGGGAGCGGCGAGGCGGAATGTCGATGGGGCGAATCCGAGCGGAATGACCTCCTCGGCCTCCGCCTGGGAGTCGAGAAGCATGTCCTTGCCGGTGATGCCAAGGTCGAGGGTTCCCTCACCTACGTAGAGCGCGATGTCGCGCGGACGGAGGAAGAAGAACTCAACGTCGTTCTCCGGGTCCTGGATATTCAGGTCGCGGAGACCCGCACCACGTAGGTACCCGGCCTCCTGCAACATGGCTCGGGCAGGCTCAGCGAGTTGGCCCTTATTGGGCACGGCGACGCGCAGCATCGTCACATCCTCCGGTAGACGTCATCCAGAGTGATGTTGCTGGCGATCATCAAGACTTGCGCGAAATAGAGCAACTGGGAGATCTCCTCCGCTGCCCGTTCCGGACCCTCGTGCTCGGCCGCCATCCAGGCTTCGGCGGCCTCTTCGACGACCTTCTTCCCGATCTCATGCACACCCGAATCCACGAGACGCACCGTGCTGGAGTCTGGGTCGCGTCGAGCACACTTGTCACGAAGCTCGACGTAGAGATCGTCAAAAGTCTTCACGCACCTAGCCTAGGGCGCGAATGACCGTGACCATGGTGAGGGCAGCGTGCGCCGCCTCGGCACCCTTATCTTCGGTGGAGTCTGACAATCCGGCACGGTCGAGCGCCTGGGCCTCGGTGTCGCACGTCAAGAGTCCGAAGCCGATCGGAACGCCGGAATCAAGACTCACCCGCATGATTCCATCCGCCGCGGCGCGACAGACGTAGTCGAAGTGGGGAGTATCCCCACGGATGACGACGCCCAAAGCGATCAGTGCCTCGAATCGCCGGGTGGCCGCGGCAATCGAGCAGCCCAGGGCGAGTTCGAAGCTTCCCGGAACGCGAATGAGCTGCCAGCGAGCCCCAGCCTCGTCGCAGGTGCGCGTGGCTCCCGCCACGAGACCCTCCATCACCTCTTCATGCCAGGAAGCGGCGATGATCGCCACACGCGCATTGACAGGGCCCACCGGGGTGGTCGGTCCCCCCGCCCCGCTCACGACGCACCCCCCAGACCACCGAGGTCGTGCCCCATGCGGGTCACTTTGGTCTGGAGGTACTCACGATTGTGGTCATTGCTGTCGATTACCAGAGGGACGCGCTCGCTGATCGTCAGTCCGTAACCCTCCAGACCTGCGCGCTTGGCCGGATTGTTGGTGAGCAGGCGCATGGATCGCACGCCGAGGTCGACGAGGATCTGCGCACCGGTGCCGTAGTCACGCGCATCGGCGGGAAGTCCCAGGTCCAGGTTCGCATCCACCGTG
The DNA here is from genome assembly GCA_016870195.1 of Actinomycetota bacterium. Lineage (GTDB taxonomy): Bacteria > Actinomycetota > Actinomycetes > S36-B12 > S36-B12 > VGCC01. The sequence goes on along the minus strand of VGCC01000007.1, from coordinate 89,525 downwards.
TCTCTCCCCGTGTCCTGGAGTGCATACGCGCGCAATTTATCCAGAAGTCCGATTCCGCGCCCCTCGTGTCCTTTGACGTAGAGCACCACACCGCGGCCTGCGTCCACCACCTGACGCATCGCGGCATGCAACTGGGGGCCGCAGTCACAGCGCTGGGACGCGAACACATCACCGGTCAGACACTCCGAATGCACGCGGACCAGGACATCTTCGCCATCCCCGATCTCCCCCACCACGAGCGCGACGTGCTCGGAACCATCGATCGTGCTGCGGTAACCGTGGGCCTCGAAGGTGCCGTACTCGGTGGGTAGCGGAACCACGGCAACCCGCTCGATCTGTGATTCGTTGCGCCGACGGAAACGGATCAGATCCTCGATCGAGATGAGCACCAACCCGTATTCGTCCGCAAAAACCCGACACTGCGGGGCCCGCATCATCGATCCCTCGTCGTTGACCAACTCGCACAACGCTCCCGCCGAATTGAGCCCGGCCATGCGAGTGAGGTCCACTGCGGCCTCGGTATGCCCGGCGCGGCGCAGCACGCCACCGGGAACGGCACGCAACGGCATCACGTGACCGGGTCGCGTCAATTCGTAGGGCTCCGTGGCGCTGTCCGCGAGCACCTTGATCGTCAGCGCGCGATCCGCCGCGGAGATCCCGGTGCTCACCACGTTCCGTGCATCCACCGAAACTGCGTAGGCGGTGCCCTTGCGGTCCTCGTTCACCGCGGTCATCGGAGGAAGGCCGAGGCGATCGAGGTCGTCGCCGGTCATTCCCACGCAGATGTAGCCGGAGGTGTGCCGGATCATGAAGCCGACGAGTTCGGGCGTGGCCATCTGGGCCGCGAAGATGAGGTCGCCCTCGTTCTCCCGATCCGCATCATCGATCACGACAATCGGCCTCCCCGCACGCAACTCCCGAAGTGCATCGTCAATGGAGTCCAGGCGAACTTCGCCCCCGGTGGTGGGAGGAGTGGGAAGGTTCGTCACGTTCGCGATGTCCGTGTCAGCGGCCGCCGCGAAGAGCTCATCCGCCGGAATCATCGTGACTCCAACAATCGCTCGACGTACTTGGCAAGGACATCGACCTCGATATTCACCCGATCTCCAACGTTCCGGGTACCAAGGGTGGTCTCGGCGAGAGTCGTGGGGATTAGGGACACCGTGAAACCGCTGTCGTCGATGGACACAATCGTCAACGATACGCCGTCGACGCAGATCGAACCCTTCTCCACCATGTACCGGGCCATAGCCTCCGGTACATCGATGCGCATCATCGTCCAGTCCTCACGCGGGTCGATCGATGCGATGGTCCCCGTGCAGTCGACATGCCCCTGAACGATGTGTCCCCCCAGTCGGTCCGAGGCACGAACAGCCCGCTCCAGATTGACCGTGCCCCCGGGTTGCAGATCCCCGAGTGAACTGCGACGCATCGTCTCCTGCATGACGTCGGCGTCGAACCCCTCCGCGGTGGGATCCACGACCGTGAGGCAGACCCCGTTCACCGCGATCGAATCCCCAGGCCGCACACCCTCCATCACACCGGGGGCTTCGATGCGCACCCGGATCGCCTCCGGGCGCGCCTCCAGGTGGGCGATGCGACCACGGATCTCGACTATGCCGGTGAACATGGTCACCCCCTTCCCGGGACGGCAATGATGCGCACATCGTCCCCGACTTTGTCAACGCTGTTGACATCAAGGGTCCGGTACAGGCCCAGACTCTGCACCGCACCCGGTCCCCCGCCCAGGTAGACCGGAGCGATCAGCCACACCACCTCATCGACTCGATCGGCGGCGAGCAGGGTCCCGGCCACCGTGGGACCGCCCTCGACCAGGACCTCGCGCACCCCCATGGCGAAGAGCTCGGCGAGGGCGGCATCCGGATCATGGCCGCGCACCTGGTGGAAGGGGGCGTCGGAGTTCCGGATGTTCGCCGTTTCGGGGACGTCGCGCATCCCCCACGCCACCCGCATGGGCTGTCCCGCCGCGAGCACCGGTGCATCGCGCACGGTGAGCTTCGGATCGTCCGTGATGACAGTCCCCGTTCCCACCATCACCGCCTGCGCGCTCGCCCGTAGCGCGTGCACGTAGCGGCGGGACTCCCGTCCGGTGAGCGTCAACTCCTCCCCTTCCGGTCCGGCGACGCGTCCATCGATCGACACTGCCATCTTCAGGCGTACGAATGGCCACCCGCGCGCGGCGGCGATCAGCCATTCGCGATTGATGGAGGTGGCCTCTGCGGCCAACACGCCTCCGATCACCTCGCATCCCGCCTGGGTGAGGAGTGCTGCGCCGCCACCGGCGTCAGTGGGGTCGTCGATGGCGTATACGACTCGTGCGATACCAGCCTCGATGAGTGCGGCCGCGCACGGTCCGGTGCGACCGATATGCCGACACGGTTCGAGCGTGACGACGGCAGTGGCTCCGCGCGCACGTTCCCCTGCCTCCTGGAGTGCGGCGATCTCGGCATGCGCCGTTCCCGAGCCGCGGTGGAAGCCACGCCCGACGACGACGTTCTCCCGGTCGACGATGACGCATCCCACCCGGGGATTTCTCCCCCGCGGCGCGCCCGGATCGCAGGCCAGGGCGATCGCCTCGCGCATCGCCTCGCTCCACGTCACCGTGCGGCCGCCTCGGCGCGGGTGCGCAGGGCCTGCACGGTGGCGGACGGGTCGCTCGAGCGGTAGACCACCGAACCGGCGACGAAAACATTCGCACCCGCGTCGGCACAGGGGCCGATGGTGTCTTCCGAAACCCCACCATCCACCTGCACCCAGATGTCCAGCCCCGTGTCATCCGCGCGCCGCCGCGCCTCGCGCACCTTCGGCAACATCGTGTCGAGGAATGGTTGACCGCCCCAGCCGGGCTCCACGGTCATGATGAGGATCATGTCCAGGAACGGCAGGTACGCGTCGATAGCCTCGATGTCGGTTGCGGGCTTCAGCGCGATGGCACTGCGAGCACCTGCGCCACGAATAGCTCGCGCGGTCATCCCCGGGTCCCGGGCTGCTTCGATATGGAAGGTGACGCTGTAACAGCCGGCCTCGGCGTATCGCGGCGCCCAGGTGTCCGGGTCCTCGATCATCAGGTGAACATCGGCCGGGATCTCGGTTCCAGCGAGCAGTGACTCGACCACCGGCAACCCGAAGGTCAGGTTAGGCACGAAGTGGGCATCCATGACGTCGAGGTGGATCATGTCCGCAACCGCGGAAACCCGCGCAACCTCCTCGTGCAGACGTGAAAGATCCGCATTCAGCACACTCGGGGAGATGAGGAGACCCACGGCGTCAGGATAGGGCGCGTCTACCGGCGCCGGAGGAGCGCGAAGAACATCGCATCGGTGCCGTGAATATGGGGCCACAGTTGCACCCACGGACCCTTCCCCAGTTCCATGCCGGAGGGGAAGAGCGGTCGCGCATCCTCGACGACGACATCGCTGCGGCGTGCGAGCACCTCCTCCACCACCTCGCTGGTCTCCTCGACCACAGGCGAGCAGGTGGCGTACCCGATCACTCCCCCGGATCGGGTGGCACCGACCCCCGCATCCAGAAGGTCGACCTGAAGCGCCTGCAGCGGAGCCAGGTCCGCCGCGGAACGACGCCAGCGCGCTTCGGGACGTCTGCGCAATGCCCCGAGACCCGAGCACGGCGCGTCCAGGAGCACGCGATCGAAGAATTGATTTCCCCAGGGCCGCGCCCGTGCATCCCCGACGAACACCGAGACCGTGTCGGGAAGAACACGACGCATCAGCGATGCCCGATGTTCGTGCAGTTCCACCGCGACAAGACCGATATTCCTCTCTCCGGCGATGCGCGCCAGGAGCGCCGCCTTTCCCCCCCGACCCGCGCACAGGTCCAACCACGCCGCCTCGGGCGGATCGACAGTCGCGGCGGCAAGCGCGAGAGCAACGAGCTGGCTTCCCTCGTCCTGGACGATCGCGGAGCCGTCAATCACTGCGGCGACCGTCCCCGGCGATCCGCCGGTGAGTTCCACCGCCCGCGGGGACCACCGGCCGGGTTGTCCGCCCGTCGCCGTCACGAGTGCATCGCGATCGCCGTCGAGGGCCGTGAGGACGGGGCGGGCGGCGATGTTGTCCGCCTCCAACACGGGACCCAACTGGGTGGGATCGGGCAGGGCTCGACGCAACTCGCGCACCACCCAGTCCGGGTGCGACTCGCGCACCGACCACTGCTCGTCGGTGATCGGGTCCGCGACTCCGAGCTCGTCGATCCATGCCGATCGATCGTGCTGGGAGACCTTGCGGAGGACCGCGTTGATGAATCCGACTCGGCCCGCATCACCGTGCCGTCGAGCCAGTTCGCAGGTGGTGTCGATTGCTGCATGTGGTGGGACCCGCATGAAGAGGAGTTGGTAGGCACCGAGACGGAGCAGGTCGCGGACCTCGTACTCCACCCGATCCCACTCACGGGTGACGCACCGCTGAAGGACCGCGTCGAGGAATCCCTGCATGCGCAGAGTGCCGTAGCCCACCTCAACGGCGAACGCAGCGTCGCGACCCTCGCATCCGTGCGCAACCAGGATGCTGGGCATCACCACGTTGGCGTAGGCATCATCGGTGCGCACCCGGGTCAGCAGTTCGAGTGCGGCGCTCCGCGCACGATCAGTCACACCGCGCCTCGGAGACACGCAGCCCGCGCCACCAGTCGGTGGCGCTCATGCTCGACTTCCCCGCCGGTTGCACCCACCCCAACGTCACCTGACCATCACCCGTCCCGATGCGGATCTCACTATCGAACGCACGTACGCACCCGGGTCCCAGGTCCGTGCCCGGTGACGCCTGGACGGGGCCTAAGCGCACACGCACACCGTCGATCGTCGTCCACGCGCCGGGATGCGGAGTGCAGGCGCGGATCTGACGATCGATGGTGGCACCCGGCTCGGTCCACGTGATGCGCGCCTGTTGCACAGTGATCCGCGGTGCCCGACTCACGCCATTCTGCGACTGGGGGATCGCGTGTGCGGTGCCAGCGGCAATCGTGTCGACTACCTCGCGTACCACGCCGGCGCCGATTCCAGCGAGGTCCGTCAACACCTCACCCGTCGTCTGCCTGGAAGCAAGCGGATAGCTCGTGCGGGCATAGACCGGGCCTGTGTCCATTCCCTTGTCAAGCTGGAACACGCAGACCCCGGTCTGGGAGTCTCCGCGCCAGATGGCGTGCTGCACGGGGGCAGCACCCCGCCAGGCGGGAAGTAGGGAGAAGTGCAGGTTCAGCCAGCCGTGCGCGGGAATCCCGAGCACGGCTGCCGGGATCAGCGCACCGTAGGCGACCACGACACCCAGGTCCGCGTCGAGTTCCGCGAGTTCCGCCTGCACATCCGGGTCGGCGAGCGATGCCGGCATCAGAACGGGGATTCCGTGCGACCGCGCGTACTCGGCAACCGCCGAGGGGGTCACGCGTCGCCCACGACCCGCCGGCGCATCAGGGCGGGTGAGAACGGCAACGACCTCGTGGTCGGATGCCAGCAGCGCATCAAGTGTCGGAAGGGCGACATCGGGAGTGCCGGCGAAAACGATGCGCACGTGTTCAGAGCCATTTGGCGGACATAGGGTGCGGGCTGGTCTTGACGGTGAGGGGATCCTCTCCGAACCATTCCGATGCACGAATGGCGCGCATCGCCTCCTTGCGTTGCTCCGCATCGAGGCGGTCGATGAACACGATGCCGTCGAGGTGGTCCGTTTCATGCTGGACGCAGCGCGCCAGGAGATCCGATCCCTCCAGGGTCACCGGCTCACCATGCATGTCGAATCCGCGGGCAACGACGGAGCGGGCGCGCTTCGTGTCGAACGAGAGGCCCGGGAGGGACAGGCACCCCTCCTCACCGTCCTGCTCGTCACTCGAGAGGTCGAGGTTCGGATTGATCAAATGACCCAACTCGTCATCGACCCAGTAGGTGAAGACGCGCAACGAGACGCCTATCTGCGGCGCAGCGAGCCCCACCCCCGGGGCGTCCTGCATGGTGTCGGTGAGATCTTTCACCAGCGTGCGCAACTCCCGGTCGAAGTCCACGACCTCAGCAGCGGGCGTACGCAGCACCGGGTCTCCGAAGAGTCGGATGGGCTTGATCGACATACCTCAACCCTACGGGCCCGAGAACTACTGGTCGATATCGCGCGGATCGACGTGGATCGAGATCGCCCCAGCGCCGCGATGCGCCGAACGCGTCATGGCTGCGTGCCGGAGTTGACGGGTGAACGCGGTTCCTTCCGCGCGGGGTGCGATGACGATGACGCGCCAGGCATCATCGACCTCGACTGGCCCGAGGACGATATGCGTGCACGTGAGCGCGGCAACCACGGCATCGATGTCTGCGCGAGCACCCGAGATCGACGCGAGTCGGGTTGCAGGTGGTAGGCGCGCGGATTCACGCTCGCCCAGTTCGCGTGCCGCGACCCACGGCGCATCCCAACGGAGGAGTGATTGGACTCCCGCATCCGATTCGGGGGCGGTCACGAACACCGGAGCGTCAGCTCGCGCGCGGAGCGCCACCGAGAACCATCGATGGACGGCGTCCTCGGCCTGGGTCAATCGCACGGAGCGACTCCCCGCATCCAGGATCACGGCGGCGGCGAACCCTCCGTCGGCGATGGGTTCCGCGCCCGCCGTCGCGACGATGATCGCCGGTCGGTCCTTCACGCGGTCCACCATGTGCTCCGCCTGGGAGAAGGTGACCGGGACTCCGGGGAAAGCTCGTCCCAATTCCTCCGCCGTGCGCTCCGCGCCGATACTCGTCGCCCGGATCCGCGCATCACCGCAGACGCGACATGGACCGGTCGGGGCGGTGCTCCCGCACCAGCGGCACTCGACGGCGCCCGACGACGCCATGCGCAACGGACCACCGCACAGGCACTGCGCGGGTGTTCCACATCCCTGGCACACGAGCGCGGGGATGTACCCGCGGCGCGCAACGGACACGAGGACGGGACCGTGGGCGAGCCCTTCCTTCGCCGCTTCCCAGGCGCGTCGCGGGATGCGCGCCGAGGCCGAAGCCTCGTCTCCCGCTGCATCTTCTGAGCGGATACCACGGACTCGCAGTGTCGACCTCTCAGCCGTGACGATCGAGTTCGCCCATCCGCGTTCGACCCACGCCTGGGTGACCACCGATCGAGCGGGACCACCGACAACAAGGGAGCAGTCCGCCAGATGCGAGCGCAGCGCGCACACCTCCCGGGTATCCCAGTACGGGGCGCGAGGCTCGCAGTAGGTGTCGTCCGCGTCGTTCCAGAGGATGACGAGCGAGAGGTCCACCACCGGGGCGAATGCAGCGGAGCGATTTCCGACGCACACGCGCGCGGAACCGACGAGCGTGCGCAGGAACTCGCGGTACCGACGCTGCGGGCCCATCTCGTTGACCAGAGTCGACATCGCCTCGGCGCCGACAATGGGCGTCAGCGACGCGGTGATGCGCCGAACATCGCGCATGTCGGGGACGAGCACCAGGGTGCCACCTGGATTGGCCGCGACCAGTTCCGTGACCTCGTCCACGAAGTCGGTACCGGGCGCACTCGACCACACGGCACGTGTCACCGTCCGCGATGCGATGGCAGCCAGCAGCTCTGCGCCGCCGGAGTAGCGGTGCCATGCACCTGTGGGTCCCACCGCCGTCACCCCCGGCGGGGGAACGGCGAGCACCTCACGTTCGGCTTTCGCATGCCGAGGAGGTACGGCGGTGCGCGCCACATCCCAGAAGGTGCCCGCGTACCTCTCCGCGACCGCGTGCACAAGCGGGAGGGTTGCAGGTGTCAGGGTCGGGATCTCGCCAACCAGACGCTGAATCGGCGACACCCGTTCCACCTCGGCCTCCGTCGCGAGGTCGACGACGTAGGCGTCCACGAGACGTCCAGAGAAGCGAACGCGGACGCGCGATCCGACGTGCACGTCCATGCCCTCGGGAATGACGTAGTCGAAATCGCGATCCAAGTGACGGACGGGAACATCGATGCGCACCCGCGCGATCGATGGGCTCATCTCGACCGCCTGCTCAACGCGCGACTAGATGCCGGAGATCGAGCGGAGATCCTCCGCTCGGTCGGTGTTCTCCCAGGTGAACGTCGGACCGACCGTGGAGCGTCGCGCCGGATCCTCGTCGTCGAGCAGGACATTGACCCCCTGCGGTCGGCCGAAGTGGCCGTAGGCGCTTGTGGCGCGGTAGATCGGCCGCAGCAGGTCGAGGTCGCGAATGATCGCCGCCGGTCGTAGATCGAAGACGCGCAGGATCGCTTCCTGGATGGCCTCGTCCGCAATCACACCCGTGCCAAACGTCTCGACAAAGACACCTACCGGATGCGCCTTCCCGATGGCATAGGCCGCCTGCACCTCGCACCGCGATGCCAGGCCCGCCGCCACCACGTTCTTGGCAACCCAACGCAGGGCATACGCGGCAGAACGGTCGACCTTCGACGGGTCCTTGCCAGAGAAAGCGCCGCCACCGTGGCGGGCCATGCCGCCGTAGGTGTCGACGATGATCTTGCGACCGGTGAGACCTGCATCGCCCATCGGACCACCGACTTCGAACCGACCCGTGGGGTTGACGAGCAGGCGGTAGTCGCGGCTGTCGAGTTCCACGGTCTCCAGAATCGGGTCCACCACATGCTTGCGGATATCCGGGGTGAGCATGTTCTCGAGGCTGATGTCCCGTGCATGCTGTGAACTCACGACGACGGTGTCGATGCGCTGAGGGACCCCCGCCTCGTCGTAGGCGATGGTCACCTGAGTCTTGCCATCGGGTCGGAGGTAGGGGACGGTGCCGTCCTTGCGCACCGCGGCGAGCTGCTCCGAGAGTCGGTGCGCGAGCGAGATCGGCAGGGGCATGAGGTCTACGGTGTCGCGGCAGGCGTACCCGAACATCAGTCCCTGATCCCCGGCTCCCTGGCGATCGAGCGGATCGGTGCTCTGCCCCTCGCGCTCCTCCAGGGCGTCATCGACTCCCTGGGCGATATCCGGTGACTGCTTGCCGATGGACACCGAGATTCCGCACGACTCGCCGTCGAAACCCTTCACGGACGAGTCGTACCCGATCTCGAGGACGGTGTCGCGCACGAGTTTCATCACGTCGGCGAAGCCGTCGGTGGTCACCTCGCCGGCCACATGCACCTGCCCAGTGGTCAACATGGTCTCGACCGCCACCCGACTTCGCGGGTCTTGGCGGAGGAGGTCGTCGAGGATCGCGTCGCTGATCTGGTCCGCCATCTTGTCGGGATGGCCCTCGGTGACGGATTCGGATGTGAACAAGCGGTGCGCCATGGACTCCCCTGAGATGAAGCGACGGACCGCAGAATCCTAGTCGGCGTCGTAGATGCCGAGGCCCGGGGCGCGCAGGACCTGATCCCACACCCGATGCGCAACCAATCCCTTGCGCGCGGTGGGGATCTCATCCACCACTCCAGCCTCAGAGACGATGAGCGCGGCATTGGTGTCCGAGCCAAAGACCCCGTCGGACACGTCGTTGGCCACGATCAGGTCGCAGCCTTTGCGGGCGAGTTTGTAGTTGGCGAGTGACTCCAGGGAGGTGCGGTCTCCCGCGGTCTCCGCGGCGAACCCCACCAGAACGGGGCCGGACCCGTGCCCGCGGGATGCAACAAGACCCGCGAGGATGTCGTCGGTCTCGGTCAGCGTCAGTTCAGGGACGGAACCGTCCTTCTTGACCTTGCCCGCACTCACACTCGACGGGGTGAAGTCGGCGACCGCTGCGGCCATGACAACTGCGTCGACGCGGGCATCCGGCGCGAAAACAACCTCCTGCATCGCCTTGTGCATGGCAACCGCAGACTCGACGTCGACGCGCACCTGAACCGGAGGCACCGGGCACTCGACATGCCCGACGACGGCGGTCACGTGCGCACCGCGCACAAGGGCCGCCCGCGCGAGGGCAGCGCCCTGACGGCCACTGCTGCGATTGCCGAGGAATCGAACCGGATCCCATTCCTCGCGCGTGCCACCTATGCTGACGACCACGTGCATGCCGGCCATGTCCCGCGTAATCGACTGATCGAGGAAGTCGGCCACGACATCGGCAAGGTACGCCGGCTCCGGGAGTCGGCCCGGTCCCGAGTCGGAACCGGTCAGGCGCCCCACAGCCGGATCCAGGACATGGATTCCGCGGTCGCGCAGTGTCGCGACATTCGCCTGGGTAGCCGGGTGCCGCCACGTCTCGGTATGCATGGCGGGTGAGAGCACGACCGGACCGTGGGCCGTCAACAGAATGTTTGTCACGACGTCGTCGGCGATGCCGTGGGCGGCGCGTGCGAGCAGATCCGCGGTCGCGGGGGCCACGAGGACGAGATCCGCATGCTGACCCAGGTGGACATGGGATACGTCCGCGGCGTTGGACCAGAGGGACGTCACCACCGGCTCACCGGAGATCGCCTCGAAGGTGGCAGAGCCTACGAAGTTCAGTGCATTGCGGGTGGGAGCGACCGTGACTCGGTGTCCGCTTTCGCGCAAGAGGCGCACGACCTCGACGGACTTGTATGCCGCAATACCGCCAGCGACACCGACCACGATGTGCGCGGACAACGCAGGGCCCTAGTCGTCGCTCTCTGCGGCGGCAGGCGCCGGAGCCGAGGGGTCGAACGGCTCGGAGGTCAGGAGTCCCGCATCGATCTCACGCAACGCGATCGAGAGCGGCTTCTCCTGTACGTAGGTCTCGACGAGCGGTCCGACGTATTCGAGGAGCCCCTCGCTCAACTGGGAGTAGTAGGCATTGATCTGGCGGGCACGCTTCGCGGCGTAGATGACGAGGGAGTACTTCGAATCGGTCTTCTCGAGAAGACCATCGATGGACGGGTAGGTGATGCCCTCGGGCTGCGTGCTGGTCACGGATCCTCTATCTGCAGGGGGAACTCCTCACGGGGAGGACGAGTCTACCAAGGCCAGGAGGGACCGCGCACACGTGGCTACGTCGTCGTTGACCACACGGTGGTCGAAAAACTCTGCCTCCGCGAGTTCCCGTCGGGCAACCTCGAGCCGGCGCGCGCGGGCCGCATCGGACTCCGTCCCCCGCGAGGTCAAGCGATCCTCAAGCACGCCCATGGAAGGAGGTTCGATGAAGACCAGGACCGCGTCGGGGACCGCGTCGCGCACCTGGCGGGCGCCCTGGACCTCGATCTCGAGGATCACCGGGCGACCCGCCGTCCGTTGACGCGACACCTCGGCTCCCGGGGTTCCGTACCGGTGCCCCGCGTACTCCGCCCATTCGAGCAACTCCCCCGCGTCGACCATGCGATCGAACTCACCGTCGCTGACAAAGAAGTAGTGCTGCCCGTTCGCCTCACCCGGTCGCGGCGCACGTGTGGTCGCGGAGACCGACAGCCATAGTCGGGGATCGGCGCGCAACGCCTCAGCAACAACCGTGGACTTCCCCACCCCGGATGGCCCAGACACGACGACGAGCGGTGCGCTCATACGTGCACCAGACCCGCGGCAAGCGAGGCTGCGGCCGCACCGGGATCGACCGCGCCAGTAATGGGGCGACCGATGACGAGGAGGTCGGCTCCCCACGCGAGAGCCTGATCGGGGGTCGTCACGCGCGCCTGGTCCTGTGTCGGGCCGCCAGCGGGACGAACACCGGGGGTGATCACCGTGACCTCGGGGCCCACGGCAGCACGTATCGCGCGCACCTCGAGCGGTGAGCAGACGATCGCCCGAGCACCCGCATCCACCGCCAGGTGCGCGAGCCGGACCGCCGCGCGCTCCGCGGGACCGACGATTCCAATGTTCTCCAGGTCCGCCTCGTCGAGACTCGTGAGGATCGTCACCGCCGTGATGCGGGTATCGGGCAACGCGCTGACCGCCGCAGCAACCATCGCCGGACCTCCCCCGGCATGCACGGTCAGGAAGTCCGGCGCCAGGGGCGCCACGGCACGCGCGGCACCCGCGACCGTCGCGGGGATGTCGTGCAACTTCAGGTCGAGGAAGATCCGACACCCGGGGGCGACGTCACGCGCCCGTTGCACGGAGACCGCTCCATCGCGGCAGTACACCTCCAGTCCGATCTTGAGGGTGTCCACGTGTGGGCCGACAACACCAGCCCACGACGTCATCGTGGCGAGATCGGGGGCGTCGAGGGCGACGGCGATGGGAGCTCGCATACTCACTCCCGGACGAAATCCCATGCCGAGAGTTCATCGTCAGGATCGGATGCGGGAGCGCCTTCGGGAGATTCGACTGGATCCGCCTGGGCTTCGGTGACGATCGCATCGCGTTCGCGATGGGCATGGCCGACGATATCCGACACCCGTGCAAAGCCCCGTTCGGCGACGAGTCGCGCGAGTTCATCATGGATGCGCATCGGTGCCGAAGGGTCGTTGAAGATGCTAGTGCCGACCGACACTGCGGAGGCTCCCGCGAGAAGGAACTCAAGGGCGTCGTTCCCGGTGCGCACGCCTCCCGCGCCGATGATCGGAAGCGAGGGGAACGCCTGCCGCACTTGGAAGATGCACCGGACGGCTACCGGACGGATGGCGGGTCCCGAGAGTCCACCCGTGAGACCTGCGAGGGCCGGGCGCATCGTTCCCGTATCGATCACCATCCCCAGGAGCGTGTTGATCAAGGTCACGCCCGCTGCACCTGCACGCACGACGGACTCCGCGATCTCGACGATGCTCGTAACGTCGGGAGAGAGCTTCGCGAAGATCGGGGTGCGACCATCGCTGTTGCGCCGGACCGCCTGGATCACTGCAGCCGCCGAGTCCGGATTGCAGGCGAAAACTAGCCCACGGTCATCGACATTGGGACAGGAAATATTGACTTCGAGAGCCTCGAAGCCACCGACATTGCGCAACTTCTGCGCGAGTTTTCCGTACTCGTCGACCGTCTCACCTGCGATGGAAACGATCGTGCGAGCTCCCCGGGACTCGAGCCATGCGAGGTCTTCCTCAATGAAAGCCTCGATCCCCGGCCCCTGCAATCCGATCGAATTCAGCATCCCACTCGGTGTCTCCGCCATCCGCGGAGTGGCACGACCGGCCCTCGGCTTCAGCATGATGCTCTTCGTGATCACACCACCGATGGCCGTGATGTCGAAGTAGGCGTCAAGCTCCTTGCCTGACGCGGCACACCCTGATGCGGTGAGAATCGGACTCGGAAGTTCGATCCCGGCAAGGTCGGTCGTCATGTCCGCGCGTGCTCCCACCGGCCCGCGATCGGTTCCTCCGTATCCGATGATGGCGCGGGTCATGGGGCCTCCGCCGCACCCCAGGCGTCGGCCGGGATGGTGCCGACATCCGCCCATCGCACTCGATCGCCCCGCATGGTCGGACCCTCCACGCAGGAGCGCACCATGCGGGTCACGCCGTCGTCGCCGATCACCGGTAGCACGCAGGTCATACACACGCCGATTCCGCAGGCCATGGACTCTTCGACGGAACATTGTGTGAAGACCCGCCGCTTCGCGGTGATCGCGGAGATCGCGCTCAACATGCCCATGGGTCCGCAGGCGTACACGATGTCGGCGCTGGATCGATCGATGAGTTCCGCGAGTCGATCCGTGACTCGACCGGTCTCGCCCGAGGACCCATCCTCCGTGGTGACCGTGATCGACGATGAGAGACGCTTCAAGTCGAGGACACCAAACAACTTCTCCTCAGTCGATGCTCCGATGAGGACATCGACTCGACATCCATTATCTCGCAGATGCTCCGCGAGCATGAAGAGCGGCGCCGACCCGTAGCCACCTCCGACGAGGACGCAGGAAACTCGCCGACTGGGGATGGAGAAGGGCTTGCCGAGTGGGCCGACGATGCTCAATTGGTCATGTCTGCGCCGTTCGGTGAGCCACCTACTTCCCAGTCCGTGTGGGGACACCGCTATCTCCAGCGTTCCGCCGTAGACGCCGCGGGACTGGACCCGGTGGATGGCGAACGCGCGGCGCAGAAGCATGGACGACTCAAGGCCCCCGATGGCAACCGTGACGAACTGTCCGGGGCGCGCATCCTCGGAGATTCCGGGGGCGGTCAAAGACAGCACGAAGTACGAGCCTGCGCGACGCACGTCGAGAGCCTCACCCATGACTTGGTGCGGCATCAACCCTCCCGGGCTCGGAGCGCAGTCAACGCGGCGGCGTGCTCCTGGAGGGACCGTACTCCCGGTGTGCCCGATCGCATCGACTCGATTCCAGCCACGGCTGCGGCGAGGCCCTGCACCGTGGTGATGGACGCGATCCCCTTCACCACGGCAGCCGTCCTGATCTCGTATCCATCGACGCGTGGCCCGACGCCGTACGGGGTGTTGACGATCAAATCGACGTCTCCGGCCATGATCGCATCGACGGTCGTCGGCTCCCCCTGCGGACCACGCCCCTCGTGTTGCTTGCGCACCACGTCTACTGGAACACCCACCTCACGTAGGGCAGCCGCCGTACCGTCCGTCGCGAAGATACGAAAGCCGGCGTCGGAGAGGCGGCGCACCGAAGCGACACCCCGCACCTTGTCTCGGTCTGCGAGGGAGACGAAGACCGTCCCCTGGGTGGGGAGGCCACCGCTGTAGGCGGCTTCCTGCGACTTCGCGAACGCAACCCCGAAAGTGTCATCAAGGCCCATGACTTCCCCCGTCGATCGCATCTCGGGACCGAGCACGGTGTCGACGCCGTGGAACCTGCCGAAGGGAAGGACCGCTTCCTTCACGGCGACCGGTGCCCCACGCGGCAATGTCGAGCCGTCACCCGTCGATGGGAGCAGCCCCTCACTCCGCAAGTCGGCGATGCTCGCCCCCAGCATGATGCGCGCTGCAGCCTTCGCAACGTGCACACCCGTGGCCTTCGACACGAAGGGGACCGTCCGCGATGCGCGCGGATTCGCCTCGAGGACGTACAACTCACCGTCCGCGAGCGCGAACTGCACGTTGAGGAGGCCAAGCACACCCACGCCTTCGGCGATGGCGGACGTCGATCGACGAATTCGCTCGACGTCCGCCTCTGTCAGGGTGATCGCGGGCAGGGCACAGGCGGAGTCCCCGGAATGGATTCCGGCCTCCTCAATGTGCTCCATGATTCCCGCGATGTAGATATCCGTCCCGTCGAACAGCGCATCGACATCAATCTCGACGGCGTCGTCGAGGAAGCGATCCACCAACACGGGATGTTCGGGATTCACCGTGGTGGCACGTTCGAGGTAGTCCGCGAGCATCCCGTCGTCGTACACGATCTCCATACCGCGCCCGCCGAGGACGTAGCTGGGGCGCACGAGCACCGGGTATCCAACGCGCTCCGCGATGGCACGCGCTTCCGCGAAGGAGCGCGCGGTCCCGTGCGCGGGGGCGGGAAGACCCGCAGCCGCGAGCACAGAGCCGAAGGCGCCCCGCTCTTCTGCGAGATGGATCGCCCGCGGCGGCGTGCCGACGATCGGAACACCGGCATCCTCGAGTGCCTGCGCAAGGCCGAGGGGGGTTTGCCCTCCCAACTGCACGACCACACCGGCGAGCTCGCCGACACTGCCTTCCAGGTGAACGATTTCGAGCACATCCTCGAGGGTGAGCGGCTCGAAGTAGAGGCGGTCGGAGGTGTCGTAGTCGGTGGACACGGTCTCGGGGTTGCAGTTGACCATGATGGTCTCGAAGCCCGCCTCCTTGAGAGTCAGTGCCGCGTGCACGCAGGAATAGTCGAACTCGATTCCCTGACCGATGCGATTGGGGCCGGAGCCAAGGATGATCACCTTGCGGCGATCAGAGGGGATGGCCTCGTTCTCCTGGTCGTAGGAGGAATAGTGATACGGCGTGTACGCCTCGAATTCGGCCGCACAGGTGTCGACGGTCTTGTAGACCGGTCGGACACCGAGGGCGTGCCGCAACTCGCGGACCTCCCGCTCGCTCAGCGCGCGCAACTGCGCGATCTGCGCGTCGGAGAATCCACGCCGCTTGGCATGGCGCAGCACCTGGGCATCGAGGGTGTCCGCGGCACGGATCCTGTCCGCCTCGTCATTGATCTGAACGATCTGCTCGAGGAACCACGGGTCGATACCTGTTGCGTCGTGGACAGCATCGATGCCCGCACCCGCCCACAGTGCCTGTTGGACGAGGGAGAGCCGCCCATCGTGCGGACGACGCATGCGCCCGAGGAGTCCCGCGACATCCACGTCCTCGCGCGTGCGTGGCCACGCGAAACTGGCCCCGCGACTCTCCAGGGAACGCAGAGCCTTCTGCAGCGCCTCGGAGAACGATCGTCCGATCGCCATCGCCTCGCCCACACTCTTCATCGTGGTCGTCAGAGTCGTGTCGGCACCGGGGAACTTCTCGAATGCGAACCTGGGCACCTTGACGACGATGTAATCGAGTGTGGGTTCGAAGGACGCAGGTGTCTTCTGTGTGATGTCGTTGGGGATCTCGTCGAGTGAATAACCGATGGCGAGGCGCGCAGCGATCTTGGCGATCGGGAAACCGGTCGCCTTCGATGCCAGCGCGGATGACCGGGACACCCGCGGGTTCATCTCGATGACGATCATGCGCCCGTTATCCGGGTTGATGGCGAATTGGATGTTACAGCCACCGGTATCCACACCCACTGCGCGAATGATCGCGATACCCACATCACGCATGTGCTGATACTCGCGATCGGTCAGGGTCAAGGCGGGCGCAACCGTGATCGAGTCACCGGTGTGGACGCCCATGGGATCGAGATTCTCGATCGAACAGATCACCACCACGTTGTCGCGGTGATCCCGCATCAGCTCGAGCTCGTACTCCTTCCAGCCGATGATTGATTCCTCGAGCAGCACTTCCGAAGTCGGGCTCGCCTGGAGTCCGGCGCCGGCGATGCGCTGCAGATCCGCCTCGTCGTAGGCGATTCCGGAACCTGCACCCCCCATCGTGAAGGAGGGGCGCACGACAACCGGGTAGCCGAGATCCGTCACGGCTTCGAGGCAGTCGGCCATCGAGTGGCAGATCGCCGATCGGGCGCTCTCCGCTCCGATCTGCGCGACGATCTCCTTGAACCGCTCACGATTCTCGCCGCGTTCGATCGCCTCGACGTCGGCGCCGATGAGTTCAACCCCGTAGCGATCCAGGACACCCGCACGATGGAGCGCCATCGCGGTGTTGAGCGCCGTCTGACCTCCAAGGGTGGCCAGAAGCGCATCCGGGCGTTCTTTGGCGATGATGCGCTCCACGTACTCGGGTGTGATGGGCTCCACGTACGTTGCGTCCGCGAACTCCGGGTCGGTCATGATCGTCGCCGGATTGGAATTCACGAGCACGACGCGGAGTCCCTCTGCACGGAGCACCCGACATGCCTGGGTTCCGGAGTAGTCGAACTCACAGGCCTGCCCGATGACGATCGGTCCGGAGCCGATGACCATCACGGTGCGGATATCGCTACGCCGGGGCATGTGCACCCCGCATCAGGTCGGCGAATCGGTCGAACAGGTACGCCGCGTCGTGGGGACCTGCTGCGGCTTCCGGGTGGTACTGCACGCTGCAAGCGGGGACATCGAGACATTCGAGGCCCTCGACGACGTCGTCATTCAGGCAGACATGCGACACCCGGGCACGCCCGAAAGGAGTGTCGAAGATTGCGTCCCGGGGTGCATCGACCGCGAAGCCATGGTTGTGGGCGGTGATGTCGACCTTGCCCGTGGCGCGGTCCATGACCGGCTGATTGATCCCGCGATGACCGAATCGCAACTTGTACGTGCTCAGTCCGAGTGCCCGTCCCAGGATCTGGTTCCCGAAGCAGATACCGAACACGGGCACGCCGGCACCGAGCGCATCACGCATGACCTCCACTGCGTGGCGAGCGGTGGCGGGGTCGCCGGGACCATTCGAGAAGAAGACTCCATCCGGTCGGACGGCACTGATCTGTGTCCACGACCAGCCCGCGGGAACGACGTGCACCGTCATGCCCCGCTCGGCCATGCGATGGGGAGTCATCGCCTTGATACCGAGGTCTACAGCTACGACACGGAAATGTTCCTCGCCCAGTGCCGGGACCACGTAGGCCTCGGGAGTGGTGACGTCGGCGGTGAGATCCGCACCGACCATGGACGGACTCGCCTGCACCGCGGCAAGCAGATCCGGCGTCCGACCGACCTCTCCGCTGAAGATCCCCACGCGCATCGCACCGCGATCCCTCAGGTACCGGGTCAGTGCGCGCGTGTCGATGTCGCAGATGCCCACGATGCCCTGGCCCCGCAGTTCATCCTCGAGCGAGCGGCGCGCCCGCCAATTAGATACGATCGGCGACGGATCGCGCACGACGTAGCCAGATACCCAGATCCGGCTCGACTCGGGATCCTCGTCGTTGACGCCGGTGTTGCCGATATGCGGAGCGGTCATGACCACGACCTGGCGGTGATACGAGGGATCGGTGAGGGTTTCCTGATAACCGCTCATCCCGGTGTTGAACACCGCTTCTCCGAAAGTCGTCCCCACCGCACCGAACGAGTGGCCGTGCCAGACGCGGCCATCCTCGAGGACGAGGACAGCGGGATCCCGGGTCACGCCACCACCCCGTCGCGGACCGTGATGCGACCCTCGTACGCGACATGCCACACACGACCGGGAAGGGCCATTCCCACGTACGGCGAGTTGCCGCTCTTGGAGACGAGGTCACGGGCACGCACGTCCGTTCGCGAGATGGTGTCC
Source organism: Actinomycetota bacterium (assembly GCA_016870195.1). GTDB lineage: Bacteria > Actinomycetota > Actinomycetes > S36-B12 > S36-B12 > VGCC01. The sequence goes on along the minus strand of VGCC01000007.1, from coordinate 70,934 downwards.
ACGACGGTGATATTCGCAGGTGCTCCTGGAACGAGATCCCCACCCTGGTTCGCGACCCGACCGATGCGCGCCGGGGCCTGCGACATACGTTCGGCAACCTGGCGCAATGTCAGGAGCCCGGTAGCGACAAGCGTCTCGACGACGACCCCGAAGGCAGTCTGAAGACCGAGCATCCCCATCGCGGCGGCGGCCCACTCGCAGTCCTTGTCCTCGCGCGGATGCGGCGCATGGTCCGTGGCGATCGCGTCGATCGTTCCGTCGGCGACTGCGTGGCGCAGCGCCTCCACATCCTCCTGTGAACGCAGTGGTGGATTGACCTTGTACACGGGGTCGTAACCCGCGATGAGTTCCTCGGTGAGCAGGAGGTGGTGAGGGGTGACCTCGGCGGTCACCGGCACGCCACGCGCCTTCGCCCAGCGCAACACTTCGACGGAACCGGCCGTGGACACGTGGCAGACATGCAGACGGGAGCCGACGTGCTCTGCGAGAAGGACATCCCGCGCAATGATCGCCTCCTCTGCGACAGCGGGCCAACCGGCGAGGCCGAGCCGACTCGAGAGAGCACCCTCGTTCATTTGTGCGCCCTCGGTCAGGCGCGGGTCCTGGGCGTGTTGCGCGATCACGCCGTCGAAGATCTTCACGTACTCGAGAGCGCGGCGCATGAGGAGGGGATCGTGCACGCACTCACCGTCGTCACTGAAGACGCGCACCGCGGCAGCCGAGTGCGCCATCGCGCCGATCTCCGCGAGCTGCACTCCCCCGAGCCCCACGGTCACGGCACCGACGGGGCGGACATCGACCAGCCCACAGCGCTGGCCGAGCCGCCACACCTGCTCGACCACACCGGCCGTGTCCGCCACGGGTGAGGAGTTCGCCATCGCGTGGACGCAGGTGAAACCACCCAGGGCTGCGGCGTGCGACCCGGTATCGATGGTTTCGGCATCCTCGCGACCCGGTTCGCGCAGGTGGGTATGCAGATCGACGAATCCAGGGAGACCGATCAATCCATCGCACTCGATGACCTCGTCGCCTACGCCGCGACCGGGTGCACAGACATCCGCGATCCGCCCCTCCTCGAGGACCAGATCGGCCGGCTGCTCGCCATAGGGGCGCAGGCCGCGCAGGACGATGCTCATCCCGCGTCCTTTCCGTCACCCGCGAGCAACAGGTAGAGCACGGCCATCCGGACGTTGACGCCGTTTGCGACCTGCTCGACCATGACCGCGCGCGAGGAATCGGCCACGTCTGCCGAGATCTCCATACCCCTGTTCATCGGGCCCGGGTGCAGCACGATCGCATGTTCGGGAAGCCGCGAGAGGCGTGCCGCATCCAAGCCATAGAGCCGGGAGTATTCCAGCGCCGAGGGGAAGTAAGCCGCCTGCATCCGCTCCGACTGCACCCGCAGCATCATGATGGCGTCGACCGAGTCGAGGACGGGGTCGAGTTCGTAGGACACGGCGCAGGGCCAGGACTCGACCCCGACGGGAATGAGAGTGGGCGGGGCGACGAGGGTCACGCGCGCGCCGAGGGTCGTGAGGAGGTGGACATTCGATCGCGCCACCCGACTGTGCAGGATGTCGCCGACGATGGCGACGGAGAGGCCCGCGAGGTCACCTCCCTCGGGAGCCAGATGGCGCCGGATGGTGAACGCGTCGAGCAGCGCCTGGGTCGGGTGCTCATGGGTGCCGTCGCCCGCATTGATCACCGAGGCATCAATCCAGCCCGCGTGCGCGAGGCGATGGGCTGCCCCGGACGATCCGTGCCGCAGTACGACTGCATCGGCGCCCATGGCCTGAAGGGTGAGTGCGGTGTCCTTGAGGCTCTCGCCCTTCGACACCGAGGATCCCTTGGCGCTGAAATTCAAGACGTCGGCCGAGAGCCGTTTGGCCGCCGCCTCAAAGGAGATGCGGGTTCGGGTGGAATCCTCGTAGAAGAGGTTGACGACGGTACGCCCGCGCAATGTGGGCAGCTTCTTGATCGACCGGTCCGTCACCGCACCGAGTTCGGCCGCGGTGTCCAGGATCAGGACCGCCTGGTCGCGATCGATCTCGCCGGCGGACAGCAGGTGTCTCATGCACCCACCTCCGAGAGTTCGACGGCATCGAGATCGTCCACTTCACGGAGTTTCACGGCGACGTTTTCCTTCACCGCGGTGGGCAGGTTCTTTCCGACGTAGTCCGGGCGGATGGGCAGTTCCCGATGGCCTCGATCGACGAGGACCGCGAGCCGGACCGCGGCGGGACGCCCGATGTCGTTGAGTGCGTCGAGTGCGGCGCGCACCGTCCGCCCGGAATAGAGGACGTCATCGACGAGCACCACGATGCGGCCGTCGATTCCGTCCGGAGGAATGGAGGTGGGCTCAAGCGGACGGACCGCACGCAGGCGGAGGTCATCGCGATACAGCGTGATGTCCAGGGTGCCGCACGGAACCTCGACTCCATCGATGCCCGTGATGGCATCGGCGATCCGGCGGGCGAGATAGGCGCCGCGGGTGGGGATTCCGAGGAGGACGAGCGACTCCGTGCCCTTCGCGGTCTCCACAATCTCGTGGACGATGCGTCGGATGGCTCGGGAGATATCGGCGTCGTCGAGGACGGTGCGCGCAGAGTCCACGGGACTCCCTTCCCCGCCTCACGGGACGGGCTTAAAGGTTGTCGGGCACTACGATCCTAGGCGATCACACTCCGCTCGGTGTTCCGCCACTCCCCATCTTGTGCACGCGCATGCCGTTGGTCGTCCCGGGAATCCCGGGAGGCACACCTGCCACGATCACCACGCGTTCGCCGACCGTGGCGCGGCCGATCTCCAGCAGGGCCTTGTCGACGTGCCGGACCATGTCGTCGGTGTGCGCGACCTTGGGGACGAGGAAGGTCTCCACCCCCCATACGAGGGTCAACTGGCTTCGCACCCGTGGATCCGGCGTGAAAGCCAGCAGTTTGATCGGGGAGCGCCACCGGGAGATGAGCCGTGCGGATCGCCCGGTCTCGGTGAAAGCGATGAGGTGTGTCGCTTGGATGTCCTTCGCGACGTTCACGGCGGCGTGGGTGAGGGCCCGCGCGGTGGAGACGTGCTCCAGGTCCGGGAGCTCGGGGAGATCACCGAGCGCTTCCTTCTCGACGTGCTCGATGATCCGCGACATGGTCTTGACGACCAGGGATGGATGCTGACCGACACTGGTCTCCCCCGACAACATCAGCGCATCGGCACCATCGAGGACGGCGTTCGCGACGTCGCTGGCCTCCGCACGGGTGGGCCGGTTGGCCGTCACCATGGAATCAAGCATCTGCGTTGCGACGATGACCGGCTTGCCGGCCTCGCGGCACATCTGGATCGCCTTCTTCTGCACGAGCGGTACCTGCTCGAGCGGCAACTCGACACCGAGATCCCCGCGGGCGATCATGACACCGTCGAAGGTGTCTACGATTTCCTTGAGGTTCTCAACCGCCTGCGGCTTCTCGACCTTGGCCAAGATGGGAAGCCGGACGCCTTCGCGGTCCATGATGGCCCGTACCTCATCGATGTCCGCCGCACTGCGCACGAAGGACAGGGCGATCATGTCGGCACCGGTTGTCAGCGCCCAGAGCAGATCCTCACGATCTTTGTCGGACATCGCGGGAACGCTCATCGCCGCCCCGGGGAGATTGAACCCTTTGTTGTCGGAGACCCTGCCGCCCTCGAGCACGCGCGTGACCACGCGTTGCCCATCGACCCGAACGACCTCGAGCCCGACGCGCCCGTCGTCGACCAACACTCGGTCTCCGGGTCGTACGTCGTGGGGAAGACCCTGGTACGTAGTGGAGACGATGTGCGCATCACCGGGGACGTCCTCGGTGGTCACAATGAACTCGGCGCCCTGCTCGAGCAGGACCGGGCCCGAGGCGAAACTGCCCAGGCGGATCTTCGGACCTTGGAGGTCCACGAGGATTCCAACACCGCGCCCGGACGCATCGGATGCCTGGCGTACCGCGTCGTAGACGGCGCGATGCTCATCCCACGTGCCATGCGAGAGGTTGAGGCGGGCAACGTCCATGCCCGCGGCCACCAGCGCCCGGATCGACTCGGGGCTGGATGTAGCCGGGCCGAGCGTTGCCACGATCTTCGCCCGTCGCATGGCCCCAGACTACCCGTAAGCGATTACAAAGTGAGCGTGCTCACACCGTGACCGGCCGGGCACTGGCTCGGATGGGTGATGGGAGGTTGGTGGTCCCCATCAGGTACCGATCCACCGATGCCGCCGCCGCACGTCCCTCCGCGATGGCCCAGACGATCAAGGACTGTCCGCGACCCGCGTCGCCGGCCACGAAGACGCCCTCGACGTCCGTGGAGTAGTCATCGTGGCGAGCGAGCGCACCGCGAGCGGTGAAGGACAGGCCAAGTTGCTCAGCGAGGGCGCCTCGCTCCGGCCCGACGAACCCCATCGAGAGGAAGACGTAGTCGGCTGGGATCTGTCTGCGCGTCTCCTCCATCGGGACGAAGGCACCGTCACACAGTTCGACATCGACGAGTTCGATCGCGGTCAGGCGACCGTTCTCCCCGATGAACCGCTCGGTGGAGACACTAAACACACGGTCGCCGCCTTCCTCGTGTGCGCTCGAGGTGCGATAAACCATCGGATAGGTCGGCCATGGCTGCGAGGAGGGGCGCTCCTCCGGAGGGCGAGGCATGATCTCCAACTGCGTGACCGAGGCAGCCTCCTGTCGGTGCGCAGTCCCGAGGCAGTCGGCTCCCGTATCTCCGCCGCCGATGATCACGACGTGTGCGCCTGCGACATCGATCGGTGATTGGTGCAGATCACCCTCCTGCACCCGGTTCGCCCATGGCAGGTATTCCATCGCCTGGTACACACCCTCGAGATCCCGGCCCGGCACGTCGAGTTCACGCCACGACGTCGCGCCCGCGGCCACGATCACTGCGTCGTATCGCCGCCGGAGGTCAGCGCCCGTGATGTCCACGCCCACTTCCGTATTGGGCCGAAACTTGACGCCCTCGGCGGTCATCTGGGCCAGACGTTGATCCAGATGCTTCTTCTCCATCTTGAATTCGGGGATGCCGTATCGCAGGAGACCACCGATGCGGTCCGAACGCTCCATCACGGCCACGGTATGCCCTGCGCGAGCCAACTGCTGGGCGGCCGCGAGACCCGCCGGGCCCGATCCGATGACGGCGACGGTGCGACCGCTCAGGCTCTCCGGAGGCTGAGGGGTGATCCAGCCGGCTTCCCATGCCCGGTCGACGATGGCGACCTCGACCTGCTTGATCGTTACCGGCTCGGCATTGATGCCCAGGACGCACGCCGCTTCGCACGGAGCAGGACACAGACGCCCGGTGAACTCGGGGAAGTTGTTCGTGGCGTGCAGCCGCTCGATTGCCTGGCCCCAGTCGCGGTCGTAGACCAGGTCGTTCCATTCGGGGATCAGATTGCCGAGCGGACATCCGTTGTGGCAGAACGGGATGCCGCAGTCCATGCATCGACCGGCCTGCTTCTCCAATTCTCTCGCACTGAAGCCCTCGTAGACCTCGCGCCAGTCCTGGATGCGGATATCGACGGGCCGCCGGGTCGGCAGTTGCCGGGGTGTCGTGAGAAAGCCGCGTGGATCAGCCATGAATTCCTCCCATCACGGCCATCACCGGGTCTTCACCGCGCGCGAGGGCCTCGGCACGCAACGTGAGAACACGCTTGTAGTCCCTGGGCATCACCTTCATGAATGCCGAGGGGTCAAAGTTCTCGAGAAGACGTTGTCCGACCGCAGACTCGGTTTCCTCCACATGCCGGGTGACGAGCGCGCGTACGCGTGCCACGTCCTCGTCATCGAGTGGCTCGAGGTCCACCATCGCCATGTTGATGCGCCGAGGATCGGCGTTGTAGAGGTACGCGACCCCACCCGACATGCCCGCCCCGAAGTTACGCCCCGTGGGACCGAGGATGAGGACGGTGCCGCCGGTCATGTACTCGCAGCCGTGGTCCCCGATTCCCTCGGCTACGGCCACCGCCCCCGAGTTGCGAACGCAGAATCTTTCACCGACGACACCGCGCAGATAGACCTCACCGCTCGTGGCTCCGTACCCGATGACGTTGCCGGCGATGATGTTGTCCTCGGCAGCGAAGGTGGCCGAGCGATCTGGGCGGACGATGACGCGCCCACCCGATAACCCCTTGCCGACGTAGTCGTTGGCATCACCCTCGAGACGCAGCGTGATGCCCGACGGCAGGAATGCACCGAAGGACTGTCCCGCCGAGCCGACGAAGGTGAGATCGATGGTGCCGTCGGGGAGGCCGACTCCGCCATACCGGCGGGTCACCTCCGAGCCGAGCATGGTTCCCACGGTGCGGTTGACGTTGCGGATCGCCAGCCGAGCACGCACGGGTTCACCCGACTCGAGCGCCGCCGCGCAGAGACCGATGAGTTCCTTGTCGAGTGCCCGATCCAGGCCATGGTCTTGCTCCTGCACCCGATGCCGGGGACCAGGCACGTCGGGTGAAAACAGGATCGGACTGAGGTCGAGGCCCGAGGCCTTCCAGTGGTCAATGGCGGGTGCAGTGTCGAGTAGATCACTACGACCGATGACCTCGTCGAGAGACCGGAACCCCAACTCCGCCAGGAACTCGCGCACTTCCTGGGCGATGAACTCGAAGAAGGTGATGACGAACTCGGGTCGACCACTGAAGCGCTCACGCAGCACTGGATTCTGCGTGGCAACGCCGACCGGACATGTGTCGAGGTGACAGACGCGCATCATGATGCACCCCATCACCACAAGCGGGGCCGTAGCGAAGCCGAACTCTTCCGCGCCGAGCAACGCGGCCACGATGACATCGCGGCCCGACTTCAGCTGCCCATCCGTCTGCACAACGATCCGATCGCGCAGACCATTCAGGACCAGGGTCTGCTGCGTCTCCGCCAGGCCCAATTCCCACGGTGCACCCGCGTGCTTGAGCGAGGTCAGTGGCGAAGCACCCGTGCCTCCATCGTGACCTGAGATGAGCACCACATCCGCATGGGCCTTGGAGACCCCCGCGGCCACCGTGCCCACCCCCATCTCGGCGACGAGCTTCACATGCACGCGGGCGCGCGGATTCGCGTTCTTTAGGTCGTGGATGAGCTGCGCAAGATCCTCGATCGAGTAGATGTCGTGATGGGGCGGAGGTGAGATCAATCCGACACCCGGCGTCGAGTGACGGGTCTTAGCGATCCACGGATACACCTTGTGACCGGGAAGCTGGCCGCCCTCGCCGGGCTTGGCACCCTGCGCCATCTTGATCTGGATGTCGTCACTGTTCACCAGGTATTCGCTTGTGACTCCGAAGCGACCTGACGCCACCTGCTTGATCGCCGACCGCTTCGAGTCGCCATCGGGAAGGGGCTGATAGCGCTCGGGATCCTCCCCGCCTTCTCCAGTGTTCGACTTGGCACCGATCCGGTTCATGGCGATTGCCAGTGTCTCGTGGGCCTCCTGCGAAATCGAGCCGTAGCTCATCGCACCGGTGGAGAAGCGCTTCATGATTGACTCGATCGATTCGACTTCATCGATCGGGATGGGTGTGCGCTCACCGGTCCGAAGCTGGAACAAGCCCCGCAAAGTCATCAACCGCTCCGATTGTTCGTTCACCTGCGCGGTGTACTCGCGGAAGATGTCGAATCGCTTGGCCCGGGTCGCGTGCTGGAGCCGGAAGACCGTCTCCGGATCGAACAGGTGCGGCTCGCCATCGCGTCGCCATTGATACTCGCCGCCATCCGCCAGCACACGATGCGCAGGAGAGATCCCCGACCGCGGGTAGGCGACCGCATGGCGCCGGGCGACCTCTTCAGCGATCACGTCCAGATCGACTCCACCTAGGCGCGATGTGGTTCCCGTGAAGTAGCGGTCGATCAGGTCCCGCGAAAGCCCGATGGCCTCGAAGATCTGCGCGCCACGGTACGAGGCGACGGTGGACACACCCATTTTCGACATCACCTTGAGCAATCCCTTGCCCAATGACTTGATGGTGTTCCGCATTGCCTTCTCGGCCGTCACGCCCTCGATCACTCCGCGATGAACGAGATCCTCGACCGACTCGAGAGCCAGATACGGGTTGACGCTGGCCGCTCCGTATCCGACGAGCAAGGCGATGTGATGCACCTCGCGCACGTCACCGGCCTCGACGTGCAGGCTGATCATGGTGCGCGCCTTAGTCCGGACGAGGTGATGGTGCACTGCGGCCGTCAGGAGCAGCGACGGGATGGGAGCTAGCTGGGCGTTGCTATCCCGATCGGAGAGGATGATGAAGCGCTTGCCCTGACGGATCACCGCGTCGACCTCATTGAAGATCTCCCCGAGCCTCTTCGCCAGGGCCTCACCACCACCACCCACCGGATAGAGGCCCTTGATCCGAGCGGCTGCGAACTCGGGCAACTCCCCGTCCGCATTGATGTGCAGGATCTTGGCGAGTTCGTCGTTGTCGATGACCGGAAAGGGCATCACAACTTGGCGGGCATGACTGGCCTCGGTATCAAGCAGATTGCCTTCGGGTCCGGCGAGGGATGACAGGCTGGTGACGATTTCCTCGCGGATCGCATCCAGGGGTGGATTCGTCACCTGCGCGAACAGTTGTGTGAAGTAGTCGAAGAGCAGCCGTGGACGCGAGGACAATGCGGCGATTGGGCTATCCGTGCCCATCGAACCGATCGGTTCCTCACCCTTCAGCGCCATGGGCTCGAGGATGAGACGAAGTTCCTCCTGGGTGTATCCAAACGTCTGCTGACGACGCGCAACGGACTCGTGGGTGTGCACAACATGCTCGCGCTCGGGCAGGGACTCGAGGTGGATCAACCCCGCGTCCAGCCACTCCTGGAAGGGATGGGAAGCCGCAAGTTCGGCCTTGATCTCGTCATCCTCGACGATCCGGCCGGCCGCCGTGTCCACGAGGAACATCCGCCCCGGCTGCAGCCGTCCCTTGCGGACGATCCGCGCCGGATCGATATCGAGGACTCCGGCCTCGGAACTCAGGACGACGAGGCCCTCGTCGGTGACCCAGTACCGGCCGGGACGGAGTCCGTTCCGATCCAGTACCGCCCCGATCACCGTGCCATCGGTAAAGGAGATGTTCGCGGGCCCATCCCACGGTTCCATGATCGTCGCGTGAAACGCGTAGAAGGCTCTGCGCGCAGGGTCCATGTCGGAGTTGTTCTCCCACGCTTCCGGGATCATCATCAGTACGGCGTGCGGAAGCGAACGACCCCCGAGGTGGAGGAGTTCGAGGACTTCATCGAAAGACGCGGAGTCGCTCCCGCCCGGCGTGCAGATCGGGAAGAGTCTCGTCAGATCACCCGGGAGGAGATCCGAGGTGAGGAGCGCCTCCCTCGCTTGCATCCAGTTCCGGTTGCCCCGCAGGGTGTTGATTTCGCCGTTGTGGGCGATGAGTCGGTAGGGATGCGCCAGAGGCCACGACGGAAATGTGTTCGTGGAGAACCTGGAATGCACGAGCGCGAGGGCGCTCGCCATGGCTGGATCGGTCAGATCCGGAAAAAATGTGCGGAGTTGTCCCGTGGTGAGCATCCCCTTATAGACGATCGTTCGAGCGGACAACGACGGGAAATACACGCCGGCATCGCGCTCAGCACGACGTCGGAAGCCGAACACCTGACGATCGAGGTCGATACCGCTCGCCGCCGTGTGCGCATCCGAGACGAACACCTGCCAGAAACTGGGCATGCAGGCCCGGGCAGTGGCCCCCACGAGCCGCGGGTCGATGGGCACCTCGCGCCATCCCACGATGCGCAGCCCCTCGTCACCCGCCAAGGATTCGAGGTGCTCGCGCGTCCGTGCGGCCGCATCCACGTCGCTCGGCAGGAACACGATGCCCGCGGCGTAGCTCCCCGCCGGGGGCAGTTCGACGTCGACGACCCCGCGGAAGAAGGTGTCCGGAATCTGGATCAGGATGCCGGACCCGTCGCCGCTGTCGGGCTCGGAGCCTGAGGCACCGCGATGCTCGAGATTCTCCAGAGCCGTGAGCGCCGTGTCGACGATGGAGTGGGAAGGCACCCCGGTCAAAGTCGCGACGAACGCGACCCCACACGCGTCGTGTTCGTTCTCAGGTCGGTAGAGACCCTGGGGGGCGGGGAGTGCGGAGTACAACACGGGAGACCTCACAACGACGTCGATGGACCCAGGACGTCGTTGGCCTGGAGAGCGAACTATACCTGGTTACTTCCCGGTCGCCTGCGCGACCGCAGCCTCCAGCGCAGCACGATCGGCGAGAGTTGCGCTCTCGACGACGACACCGTTCAGGAGGCCGTACGGGGTCCCCTGGATCGCGGCATTCTGGAACTCCTGGTTGCTGTTCGCGGCCCAGGCGCGGTACGTCCCGTTCTGGACGCACTGGGTGAAGGTTTCCAACTCGGCACCCGAGATTCCAGACTGCTCACCGAAGGAGATCAGTTGATCCTGGGAGTAGCCGAGTCCTTCGTCGGCAGGCTGGTTCACGTAGACGAGGTCGTGGAACTCCCGAACCTTCCCTGAGTCGATGGCGCATCCCCACGCCGCGATCGCACGGTTGGAGGAGTCGTTGCCCAGGTTGGCATCGAGGAAGTGTGTCGGCCGCCAGATTAACTGCACCTTGCCGGTCTCGGCCAACTCGGCGATACCCGCCCCGTTGACCTGCTCAAGGGCACCGCAGGCGGGGCACTGGAAGTCCTCCCAGAGTTCGAGTACCGGGACGCCCTCGGCACCCGTGCCGTAGGGGACGCCGTAGGGGTGCGCACTGTCTGCACCGAGGACACCCTCGGGGAGAGGTGCGTTCGGATCCGGATCGACCCTGGTCACCTGGTTGGCGGCGTCGGATGAGTTCCGAGCGATGACCGCCACGCCGATGATCCCGACGACGACCCCGACGACCGCCACGGCCCCGATGATGCGCACGGTGCGCTCACGGCGCTTCTCGCTCGCCTGGGCCTCGTTGCGTGCCGCGGCGGCACGCTCCCGACGGGATGATCCACTCATGGATGTCGCTCCTTCACTCGAACGGCCTCTACAGCCTAAGCCGAGGTTCCCGCACCCGCGATGTCAGGTTCGGACACCCCGGGCGAGTTCCGCTGACAACGCTTCGACCGCATACTCGGCTGCCGCGATGTCCGACGCCTCCTGAACCGCGCGCACGAATGCCGAGCCCACGATGACGCCGTCCGCATAGGCCGCAACCGACGCTGCCTGCTGTTCCGTCGAGACCCCGAGCCCTACACCGACCGGTAGGTCCGTCACGGTACGCACACGTTCGACGAGTGCGGGTGCGGCGTCGCTGACCTGGTCGCGGACACCCGTCACGCCCATGGTGGACGCGGCGTAGAGGAACCCCGTGGTCGCGCGGGAGACGCGCTCGATACGCACATCGGTGCTCGACGGCGCCACGAGGAATGTCCGACCGATCCCGCATTCATCGGTGACCGCGATCCACTCCCCTGCCTCTTCTGGGGTGAGATCCGGGGTGATGACCCCCACTCCACCGGCCTCCCCGAGGCGCGTCGCGAATCGCTCCAGGCCATACCGCTCGATCGGATTCCAGTAGGACATCACCAGCGGCACCGCACCCAGTTCCGAAACCCGGTCCACCACAACAAGTACGTCGTCCGTGGTCGCACCTACGCGCAGGGCACTCTCCACAGCGGCCTGGATCACCGGTCCATCCATGAGGGGATCCGAGTACGGCAGGCCCACTTCCAGCAGATCGACACCACCGCGAACCATCGCGGCCATCACACGCACGCTGTCTGCCGCGGACGGGAAGCCCGCGGGGAAGTAACCGATGAGTGCGGCACGTCTCTCCTGCGCAGCGCGAGCGAAGACAGCCTGTTGTCTGCCATTCATTCGGTCGGATCGACTCCGAGACCGAACCACCGAGCTGCGGTGACGACGTCCTTATCCCCGCGGCCCGACAGGTTGACCACGATGACCGCGTCGCGCCCGAGCTCACGACCCAACCTGCAGGCTCCGGCGAGCGCGTGCGCCGTCTCGATGGCGGGCAGGATCCCCTCCGTGCGTGAGACCAACTCGAAGGCCTCCATGGCCTCCGCGTCAGTCACCGGCTCATACGTCGCGCGACCCGAGTCGTGCAACCAGGCGTGCTCGGGTCCGACCCCCGGGTAGTCGAGTCCAGCGCTGATCGAGTGCGAGGGCACAGTCTGGCCCCACGCGTCCTGCATGACGTAGGTACGTGCACCGTGCAGCACCCCCGGAGTTCCAGCGACGAAGCGCGCCGCATGCCGACCCGTCTCCACTCCTTCGCCGCCTGCTTCGTAGCCGACAAGACGCACGGAGGGGTCGTCGAGAAACGCGCTGAAGATCCCCATCGCATTCGAGCCACCCCCGACACAAGCGACCACGGCGTCGGGAAGGCGCCCCTCGATTGCGAGGATCTGCTCGCGAGTCTCACGACCGATGACCGAGTGGAAATGCCGCACCATCTCCGGGAACGGAGCGGGACCGGTCACAGTGCCGAGCAGATAGTGGGTGTCCGCGACGTGAGTGACCCAGTCTCGCATCGCTTCGTTGATCGCATCCTTGAGCGTCCGACTCCCATTCAGGACGGGGACGACCTCGGCGCCGAGGAGGCGCATGCGCGCGACATTGAGTGCCTGGCGACGGGTGTCCTCTTCGCCCATGTAGACGGTGCACTCGAGTCCGAGCAGCGCTGCCGCGGTCGCCGTGGCGACACCGTGCTGGCCGGCGCCCGTCTCGGCGATGACCCTTCGCTTACCCATACGCGTGGTGAGCAGTGCTTGGCCGAGGACGTTATTGATCTTGTGCGAGCCCGTGTGATTGAGGTCTTCGCGCTTGAGATACACCCGCGCACCACCGCACTCGACCTCGAAACGTCGGGCGCGCGTGAGAGGAGATGGCCGCCCGGTGTAGTCCCGCTCGAGGTCCGAGAGGGTCGCGGTGAAGGTCGGGTCACCGATCGCGTCTCGGAATGCGGCATCGAGTTCGTCCAAGGCGGCCATGAGGGCCTCCGGCACGAAACGGCCGCCGTACGGACCGTAGTGACCAGACGCAGTGTCCGTTGCGAGCGTCACGGCATCCCACCACGCGGGGCGTGTTTAACAGCCGGGTGAGACCCCGCGGTGACGAGCTCGTGGACGGCGGCACGCGGATCGGCATGCCTGACGAGTGACTCACCGACGAGGACCGCATCGGCACCGCACTCGGCGTACACGATTAAATCGTGGGGACCCCGGATCCCCGACTCGGCGATGGTGATGCACTGATCGGGGATGCGGGGCGCAAGCCGAGCGAACGCATCTCGGTCCACCTCCAGAGTCTTGAGGTTGCGCGCATTGACTCCAATAACGGAGGCACCTGCGGCCAACGCACGTTCCACTTCGTCCTCGTCGTGCACTTCCACGATCGGAGTAAGCCCCAGACTCACACTCCGCTCGAGAAGGCCGATCAGTCTCTGTTGATCCAAGGCGGCCACGATGAGCAGGATTAAGTCGGCACCGTGGACACGGGCTTCCCACAACTGGTAACTCGTGACGACGAAGTCCTTTCGCAACACCGGCACCGAGACGGCAGCACGGACGGCGTCGAGGTCTGCCAAGCTCCCACAAAAGCGACGTTGCTCGGTGAGCACACTGATGCATTGGGCGCCACCCTGCTCGTACTCGTGTGCGAGCTTTGCCGGATCCGGGATCGTCGAGAGGGTTCCGAGACTGGGACTCGCGCGCTTCACTTCGGCGATGACACTTATTCCTGACGATGTGAGCGCAGCAACCGCATTGCGCGGAGCGGGGGCGTGTGCCACGCGCTCTTTGAGCTCATCGAGGGGCACGATCGCCATGCGTTCCGCAACATCCTCCTGAACACCCGCAACGATCTCGTCGAGGACGCTCATGTGGGCGAGCGTAACCCCGTCCCTACGCACCCGCAGCAGGGGCTAGGTACGGGATGAAGTTTCGAAGAACACCGAATCCGACACTGATCACGACGACTGCGATTGCCAGAATCTGCACCGTTCGCACTGCTCTCGGGCCGATCGGTTGAACACGCGACCACACCCAGCCAATGAACAGCGCGGTGAGCACCGCGAGGTAGAGCGGGATGAGTGCGTTGTGATCCAGCATCGACGCAACATCGCCCTGGAGCAGGTCATGTGTTCCGCGTAGACCACCGCACAGAGGACACGCGATTCCCAGCGCTGCACTGAGGCACGGAGGGTAGATGCCCCCGTTCTCGGGGTCTTGAAACCCGACCGTCACCAGAGCCGTGAGCGCGAGCGAACCCGCGGCCACGACGGGAGTCCAACGACGGCCGTGGGGATTCACGAGGCCACACCCCGCGGCAGCGTCACCGTGAAGGACGCACCGGAACCGGAGGCAGACGCGGCGGACGCCTCTCCCCCAAGTCCGCGTGCGAGTCGGCCGACGAGGGCGAGCCCGATACCCGTTCCCACGGGTCGCTGGCCGAGGTACCGCTCGTAGAGCACCCCAGGTTGGAATGCCTCGGCGATATCGCGATCAGTGAGACCGGGACCACTATCGCGCACTGTGATCGCAATCGGATTCGAGTCCCGACCGATGAGCCACATGCTCGTACCTGTCGGCGTCATGCGCAGCGCGTTCTCCATCAAGTTGTCGATGATCTGGCGGACGCGCACCGGATCCGTCCGCCATGGTGTGACCTGCGAGGGGACGTCCACGTGGAGAGTGACTCCCTCGCGGGCACAACGATCGGTCCAGACGCGCGAGGCCTCAGTAAGCAACTCGTGCACACTCGTCTCGACGACGTCGATTCGGAAATCCACGGCCCCGAGACGGGCCAGGTCGAGAAGATCGGCGACGAGACGGTCCAGGCGAGTTGCTTCGACACTCATGACCTCTCCCGTGCGGGCGATGTCCGTGCCAGGTACCACTCCGTCTGCCAGTGCCTCGGCGTAGCCCTTGACCGTGGTCAAAGGCGTGCGCAATTCGTGTGAGACCGAAAGCAGGAAGTCTCGTTGGCGTCCTTCGGAGACCACGAGCGCTGCGTTGACCGCGTTGATGGCGTCGGCGATGTCGGCGACCTCGCGGGGTCCCCTCGGCTCGACCACAACATCACGGGAGCCTTCGGCGATGCTGTCGGCGGCGTCCCGGGCTGCCCGCAACGGACGTGTCAGCCGGCGAGCCGCTACGTACCCGATGACCGACGCGATCAGCAAGCCGATGACGAGCGCGATGAGGAATCTCGTCAGGAATTGCCCGGCGGACGAGCCTGCATCTGCGATCCCCTGCTGCAAGACGACTGCACCCCCGGAACTCAGCGGACGTCCCTCGATCAGGATCGTTCCGGCATCGGTGTCCACCTGGCCGCTGATGCGTTCGCCGGTGAGGAGTCCCTGCACTTCCTCGGGGCTGAGTCCGGGAACCTCGCCCCCCAGCGGGGAAACGAGGTATCCCGTGACATTGCTGGCCTCGAGGGCCCGCGAGAGTTGGCGAGGCAAGGGCCTACCTCCGGGAAGACCGACATCCCGACGCTCGATGGCACGGGATGTGAGGTCGGCAAGTCGACCGAGGGTCTGCTGACCCTGGTCGATCGACGCACTTCGGAGCAGGGGAAGCGCCACGCCCGCGGCAACGAGTGCGGTGATCACCGCGATGGCGATGGCGAGGGAGACCGTTTGGGCGACGATCCCCACACGCCTGAGTTTCACGGCTCCTCCGCGGAATATCCGACGCCGCGCACCGTGCGGATGGGACTGTCATCGCCGAGCTTCGAGCGTAGTTGCGCGACATGCACGTCCACGGTCCGCGTTCCTACGATCGCGGCGTAGCCCCACACGTCGGAGAGAAGTTGCTCGCGGGTGAAAACGCGTCCCGGGGATGCCATGAGATGGGCCAGGAGGTCGAACTCCGTTGCCGTCAGCACCACCTCCACACCGCGGACATGCACCCGGCGTGCTGTCGCGTCGACCGCGACCTCCCCCACCCGATACGTGTCCCCGGGAGATGCGGTGTGGGCGACCCGACGCGTGAGCGCTTTGACCCGGGCGACAACCTCACGCGGACTGAAGGGTTTCGTGATGTAGTCATCGGCACCCAGCTCGAGGCCGAGGATGCGGTCCACCTCTTCATCGCGCGCGGTGCAGAAGAGCAGCGGCACCCAGTTGCCTTCCGCGCGCAGGGCACGACAGATCTCCGTGCCATCCAACCCGGGAAGTCCGACGTCGACAATCATCACCGTGGGACTCAAGGTGCGGGCGGCACTCAGCCCACCCGGGCCCGTGTTCTCGATGTGGACTCCGAAACCTTCGCGCGCGAGGTAGAGGCGGAGCAGGTCGGAGATCGCCCGCTCGTCCTCGACGACGAGGACCAGCCCCTTCTCGGTCATGGCAGTAGCGTCCCAGAGGTACCCCGCTGGCGGGACCGCCGGCATACGGCGAACGTCAGAGGACGGTACGCGTCAGGTTCGGCTACGACGCCGACTGCCTCGCGCCCAGGCCCATCTTCTGCATTACCTTGCCGGCAACACCCCCGATGACCACCAGCGCGGCGCCGACCCAGAACATCGGCCAGTTACCGAGGACCAGGGCGAGCGTTCCTAGCGCGAACGCGAGAGTGATGATGACGACTGCGGTCCACGCAGCGGGGCTCGACCCGTGGCTATCGGAACTCATGCCTTCATTCAACCATCGCGCAGGGTCGGATCCTCGCCGGCATCGAGTGCCTGCCACACGGACCTGTCGGAGGAGGCGCGCTCGTACCTGCCCCCCATCGTGGGCCAGCCGGGGCCGAGGATGACCGTAAGGACCCCGGTCAGCACACACCCCAGCGCAGCGAGCGTGATCGGCTGCAGCCCCGATCCGATGATGGCGAGGACGCCCGCCACCGCGACGACCGCGCCCACGACCCGACGTCCCCAGGTGCGCGTCGCCACCACGCCCGCCACTGCTGCCAGAGCGAGCCATCCCAGTCCGGTGACCGCGCCCGTGCCCCATGCAACGCACCCGATGCCGGCAATTGCCTGCACGAGCATGACGAGGAGATACGTGCGGCCGCTAGCCATTCGAGCGCCCCACATCGTGCAGTGTGGCGGCGGTCCGTACTGCCCGCAGGACGGCCCGGGCCTTCGCAACGCATTCATCGAATTCGGAGTCCGGCAGGGAGTCAGCGACTACGCCGGCACCCGCCTGAACATGCGCGCGGCCATCCTTAATCACTGCGGTGCGGATAGCAATCGCCATGTCCATGTTCCCCGCGAAGTCGATGTAGCCGACACATCCACCGTAGACACTCCGACGCGTGGGCTCGCATTCGTCGATGATCGTCATCGCGCGCGGCTTGGGTGCCCCACTCAAGGTGCCCGCAGGGAATGCGGCTATCAAGGCGTCGAAAGCGGACGACGTGCGTTCGAGAGTTCCGACGACAGTCGATACCAGGTGCATCACGTGGGAGTAGCGCTCAACTGCCATGAACTCCGTGACGTGAACGGAACCTGGTTCGCAGACCCGACCGAGGTCGTTGCGTGCCAGGTCCACGAGCATCACATGTTCCGCCCGTTCCTTCGTGTCGTGCAGTAAGTCCACGGCTCGCGCGGCATCCTCGTCGGCAGTCGTGGCGCGCGGTCGGGTGCCCGCGATCGGATGGACCACGCATTCGCCATCGGTCACCGTTACCAGGGCCTCCGGCGATGAACCCACGATGTCGAAGTGCACCTCCTCCGTGAGGTCATCGGCAGCCACCGGAACACGCACGAGGTACATGTAGGGGCTGGGGTTCGTCGATCGCAGAACCCGGTACACATCAACGGCACGCCCCGAGTAAGGGACGGTGAATCTCTGGGAGAGCACCACCTGGAAGGCGTCTCCTCCCCGGATGTGCTCCTGGATCCGCCCGACGGCAGCGCAGTAGTCCTCGCGCGTGAACGTGGACTCGGGCGCCGCCTCGTCGATTTCCGACCAGGTGGCCACCGATCCGCTCGCCGCTGATGTCAACCGGGCTTGCATGTCATCGAGACGTCGCACCGCATCCGCCCAGGCCGCCTCCACGCGCTCGTCGCGTGCGTCAAAGTTGATCGCGTTGGCGATAAGAGTGACGGTTCCACTCCAGTGGTCGAGAACAGCGAGATCCGTCGCGAGGAGAAACCCCAGCTCCGGAAGCGCGAGGTCGTCGGCACAGTCATCCGGCACCGACTCCCACCGTCGGATGATGTCGTACGTGAGGTAGCCGACCATGCCACCCGTGAACGGCGGCAGTCCGTCGAGATGCGGGGTGTGCAGGGCCTCCACGGTTGCGCGGAGGACGTGATCGGGCGCGCCCTCGAGCGGGAGGCCGACGGGGACGCGGCCCGCCCAGTGTGCGATGCCGCCCGCTTCGGTCAGCATCGCCGCGCAGTGGACGCCCACGAACGAGTAGCGAGACCACGAGCGACCCTTCTCAGCCGACTCGAACAGGAATGTGCCCGCGCGATCACCGCAGAGCGCTTCGAAGAGTGCAACGGGCGTGACGCCGTCGGCGAGCAGCGTCCGCACGATCGGGATCACTCGGCGGTCACGTGCGAGCAGGCAGAAATCCGCGAGCTCTGGAGCCGTCGCACCGAGCGGACGACTCACCCGATCTCCGTGCGCGACGTCTCGAAACAACTACGGGTTCCGTTGTGGCACGCCGGTCCCGATTGCTCGACGAGAAGCAGGATGGTGTCGCCGTCGCAGTCGACCCGGACTTCGCGCACCCGCTGGGTGTGCCCCGACGTCTCCCCTTTTATCCACTGCTGCTGGCGACTACGGGAGTAGTACGTGGCTTCGCCGGTGGCGAGGGTTCGATCGAGTGCTGCCGCATCCATCCATGCCAGCATCAGCACCTCACCGGAGTCCCACTGCTGGGCGATGACCGGCACCAGACCCGCAGCGTCGAAGCGGACCCCGAGGTCCTCCGCCCGTGCCATGGTCACATCCTGCCGCGCACCGGATAGCCCGCCGCCGAGAGTGCTTCCTTGACCTCTGCGATCGAGACCGCGCCAAAGTGGAAGATGCTTGCCGCGAGCACGGCGTCCGCTCCTGCGGCCACTGCGGGAGGGAAGTCATCCGGACGTCCCGCTCCACCACTGGCGATGATCGGGACCGAGACCACCTCGCGAACGGCAGCGATCAACTCGAGATCGAATCCAGTCCGCGTGCCGTCGGCATCCATCGAATTGAGCAGGATCTCGCCGGCTCCGCGTTCTGCTCCCTCCCGCGCCCACCTGAGTGCGTCGATGCCGGTCCCCCGCCGCCCCCCATGCGTCGTCACCTCGAACCCACTCGCCGTTCCCTGACTGCGCTGGACATCGAGGGAGAGCACGACGCATTGTGAGCCGAATCGCTGTGCGGCGAGTTCGACTAGCTGCGGGTCTTCGACCGCGGCCGTGTTGAGGCCCACCTTGTCCGCCCCGGCGCGGAGCAGAACGTCGAAGTCATCGGGTGAGCGGACACCGCCGCCGACCGTTACCGGAATGAAGACCGAGTCCGCCGTGCGGCGCACGACTTCGAGCATCGTCGCGCGACCGCTACTCGACGCGGTGATGTCCAGGAAGACAAGTTCATCGGCACCGGCAGCGTCATATGCAGCGGCGAGTTCGACCGGGTCACCCGCATCGGCGAGGTTGACGAAGTTGACGCCCTTGACCACACGGCCCCCATCGACATCGAGACAAGGGATCACGCGCACTGCGAGCGTCATGGGCGCGGGGGTCCCCATTCGTAGGGGTCGTATCGCGCTTCGAGGGCGGCGAAGGCTTCCGCGAGGGTGAAGGCACCGTCGTAGAGGGCGCGACCGATGATCGCCCCCTCAATCCCCGACATATCGGCAAGCTTGTGAAGATCCTCGAGGTGCGAGATCCCACCGGATGCCACGATGGGTCGATCGGTCGCCGAGCAGACATCGCGGAGCAGATGGAAGTTGGGACCCTTCATGGTCCCATCCTTGGCCACGTCCGTTACGACATACCGGGCACAGCCGGCAGCATCGAGTCGACCGAGAGTCTCCCAGAGGTCGCCGCCCTCCTGCGTCCATCCGCGTGCCGCGAGTGTGTGGCCACGAACATCGAGCCCAACGGCGATGCGGTCACCGTGTTCGGCGATCACTTTCGCGGTCCAGTCGGGATCTTCCAGCGCAGCGGTTCCCAGGTTGACCCGGGTGCAACCAGTGCCGAGGGCCCACCGCAGCGAGTCGTCATCACGGATGCCCCCGGACAACTCCACGTGCACCCGGTCGCGCAGGTGCTTCACCACCGAGGCGATCAGGTCCGCGTTCGAACCGCGACCGAAAGCAGCGTCGAGGTCGACGAGGTGCAGCCACGTCGCACCCTGCTCGACCCACTGTTCCGCAGCATCCGCCGGGGATCCGTATGCGGTCTCGGTGCCTGCGGCGCCCTGAACCAACCGCACTGCGGTTCCCTGGGCGACGTCGACTGCGGGAAGGAGGGTGAGTGGTTGCACCTGCTCACAGTAGCGAGGACGACGGGAGAGAGCCGACCCACGTTGTGAGCAGAGCGGCCCCCGCGTCCGCGGACTTCTCCGGGTGGAACTGCGTTCCGACGAGGGGTCCGTTCTCGATCGCGGCGATGAACGGCGTGCCGTAGTCGCACCAACTCACCACTGGTGCTGGCCGGTGCGCGTCCGTCGAAACCCAGGCCCAGGACCGCACCCCGTAGCTGTGGACGAAATAGAACACCTCCTCGCCGATCCCGGCGAGGAGGTGGGATTCGCGGGGCACGCGCAGGGAGTCCCAGCCCATATGCGGGAGGACCGGCGCCTCGAGCCGCTCGACTGTTCCGGGGAAATGGCCGAGCCCTTCCGTGCGCTCCCCGTGTTCGACACCGGTCTCGAACAGGATCTGCATCCCGACGCAGATCCCCAACACGGGACGACCACCGGCCAACCGTCGATCGATGAGCCGGTCCCCCCCGACCGCACGCAGCCCGGACATGCAGGTCGCGAACGCGCCGACGCCGGGCACCACAAGCCCGTCGCATTCGAGAACCCTGGCCGGATCCGCGGTGACCTCGACCTGTGCACCCGCACGTTCCAACGAGCGTTGCGCCGAGCGAAGATTCCCCGAGCCGTAGTCCAGAACCGCTACGGACTTCACGATGCGGTCAGCGTGCCCTTCGTGGACGGCACGCCCACGACTCGTGGATCGCGCGCGACGGCGTCGCGCAGCGAACGCGCCACGGACTTGAACTGCGCCTCGACGACGTGGTGCGCATTGCGTCCCGAGATCACCCGCACGTGCAACGTGATCTGCGCCGTGGCCACCAGAGACTCCCAGATGTGACGGGTCAGCGTTGTGTCGTAGCTGCCGATCAACTCCACGAGATCGGGTTCCTCGTGGACCAAGTACGGCCTACCGGAGAGATCCACCGCGGACTGCACGAGGCACTCGTCGAGGGGAACCAGGGCATCGCCGTATCGGCGGAGACCGCTGCGGTCCCCGAGCGCCGAGTTCAATGCCTGCCCGAGGGCGAGCGCGGTGTCCTCCACCGTGTGGTGCGCATCCACCTCGAGATCGCCCCGAGTTCGCACAGTGAGATCGAGCCCACCGTGCTTGGCCAACTGCGCGAGCATGTGGTCGAAGAACGGGACTCCCGTCTCGATCTGAGAGGCACCTGTTCCGTCCAGGTTCAGTTCGACGAAGACTTCGCTCTCTTTGGTCGATCGCTCGACCGTTGCGGTCCTGGGGTTCATGATCGCTCTCTTCGCGTTTCGTCGACCTCGTGCAGGGTCGATAGGAATCTATCGTTTTCGTCTGGCGTCCCGACGGAGACGCGCAGCCAGCCCTCGGGTCCGACCTGGCGGATGAGGATCCCCCGGTCACGGATGGATTGCCACACCCCTACCGTGTCCGCGAACCGCCCGAACATGAGGAAGTTCGCCTCCGAGGGCGCGACGTCGTAGCCTGCCGTGCGCAAGGCGGTGTCGAGTCGATCGCGCTCCGAGCGAATGAGATCCACCTGCGCCTGGAGGACGCTCGCGTGATCCAGCGCGGCACATGCAACGGCCTGGGTGATGGCCGACAGGTGGTAGGGCAACCGGACGACCCGCAGGGCCTCGGCGATCCCCGGGTGCCCCGCCGCTGCGTAGCCGAGTCGGGCACCCGCGAACCCGAAGGCCTTGCTCATCGTTCTCGTCACGATGACGTTCGGAAAGTCTCCGAGGAGTTCCAAGGCACTGGGCACCCCCCGGTGACGGAACTCCGCATAGGCCTCGTCGACCACGAGGATCCCGCTCACCCCCCTCGAGACACGGGCGAGCGACGCGAGGTCGTCGAGGGAGATCCCGGTGCCCGTTGGGTTGTTTGGTGACGCGACCAATGTGACGACCGGACGCCGGTCGGCGATCTCATGCTCGGCACGTGGCAGGTCGATGCGGAAGTCGGGTGCACGCGGGACGGAGATCAGACGCGTGAAGGTATCGCGGGCGTACTCGGGATACATCGAATACGACGGTGGAAACGTCACAGCTGTTCGCCCCGGTCCCCCGAAGGCCAACAGGATGTGGTGCATCACCTCGTTGGACCCGTTGGCGGCCCACATGCACGTCGGATCGACGAGGACCCCCGATTCCGTGGCGAGGTATCCGGCAAGTCGAGTCCGCAACGCGATCGCGTCACGATCGGGATACCTGTTCAGATCGCGGGCGACGCGACGAGTGGCGTCCGCGAGAGCATCGACGACCTCGGACGGCAACGGGAAGGGGTTCTCGTTCACATTCAGGCAGACGAGCCCCTCGTCCTGGGGTGCGCCGTAGGGCGCCACTCCGACGAGATCCTGGCGGACGGGCGGGATGAAGTCCGATGTCACGGCCGCGAGCTGCCCGTCCGGATGGTGATCGCCTCACCGTGCGCGGGCAGATCCTCCGCTTCCGCAAGGGCCACGACGTGGGGACCTACGTCCGCGAGCGCAGCTTCCGAGTACTCAATGACCTGGATTCCGCGCAGGAACGTGTGAACGGAGAGTCCCGAAGAGTGGCGCGCAGTCCCGGACGTGGGCAACACGTGGTTACTTCCGGCGCAGTAGTCCCCCAGCGACACGGGAGCCCACGGGCCCACGAAGATCGCACCGGCGTTACGCACCCTCTCGGCCACGGAACGGGGCTCGCGGGTGTGGATCTCCAGGTGCTCGGCCGCATACGCGTCGATCACCGCGAGACCCGAGACGAGATCGTCGACGAGGATGATGGCGCTCTGCTCACCCCCGAGGGCTTCCCGGATGCGCTCGGAGTGCTTGGTCGACGAGACCTGCTGCTCCAGGTGCGTGTTCACCTCGACCGCAAGGTCCTCACTGGTGGTGACCAGAACGGCCGCAGCGATGACATCGTGTTCCGCCTGGCTGATTAAGTCCGCCGCGATGAAGCGCGCATCACCGGTGTCATCGGCCAACACGGCGACCTCGGTGGGACCGGCCTCGGAATCGATGCCGATGACTCCCTGCAATGCGCGCTTCGCAGCCGTGACGAAGATGTTCCCCGGGCCCGTGACGAGATCGACGGGCGCGCACCGACCACCGTCGGGCAGATCGACGCCGAACGCGAGCATCGCGACGGCCTGGGCACCTCCCACGGCGTAGACCTCCTCGACGCCGAGCAGGTGGCACGCTGCGAGGATCACCGGATGCGGCCACCCGCCGTGATCACGCTGCGGTGGGCTCACCACGACGAGTGAGGCGACACCTGCGACCTGCGCGGGTACAACGTTCATCACGACACTGCTCGGGTACACCGCACGGCCGCCGGGGACGTAGAGACCGACGCGCTCGACTGGGACCCACCGCTGGGTGACCGAACCTCCGGGCA
Source organism: Actinomycetota bacterium (assembly GCA_016870195.1). GTDB lineage: Bacteria > Actinomycetota > Actinomycetes > S36-B12 > S36-B12 > VGCC01. The sequence goes on along the minus strand of VGCC01000007.1, from coordinate 47,164 downwards.
CAACCTGCGTATCGACGTCGGGGGGTCGCTGATCCTCGTGCACCACGCGTGCGCGTCGAATCGCCTCAGTGAGTGCTGCCCGCACGGCCGGATCGAGCTCGTCCGCTGCAGCGCGCAACCGGCCTGCAGGCACCCGGAGTTCCGGGGGCACCACGCCATCGAGGTTCAGTGACCACCGAGCCACCGCATCGGCTCCGTGGTGTCGGACGTCGTCGATGATCGGTTGGACCCGTTCCGCCGCATCGGCGACGTCGACGGCAGCCCGGGGAACCACATCCTGGGCGCGGAAGGGTCGCCCGCGCAGGTCCATCCGGCGAATCACTCGGCGGAGTTTACGCTGACGAGGTGTCCACCGCCCTGGCCCTGTTTCCGCTGACGACGGTGCTCGTCCCGGGGTTGGTCATGCCACTCCACATCTTCGAACCCCGGTACCGCAGCCTGATGGAAGACCTCCTACTCCTCGACGAGGCGGAACGTGTCTTCGGCATCACGTCGGTCCGGCCAGGCCGCAGCCCCGAGCAGCAGGGACTCGACGCCCTCTACCCCGTGGGTGTCGAGGTGGTCGTGCGCTCGATGGAGCGCCTCGAGGACGGTCGATTCGACATCACCACCATTGGACGCCGCAGGTTCCACATCGACGAGGTGGACACCTCGATGCCGCTGATCCGAGCGGACGTCACGTTCCTGAACGACGACTCCCCGAGCGAGCGGGCACAGATCCTGGCCCGCGAGGTGGCTGAGGCCTTCGCCGTCTATCGCACCACCCTCGCAGAGCGCGTCGGTCAGGGTGATGAGTCGAGTCAGGAGATCCCCGATGATCCGACCGTGCTCAGCTTCCTCGTGACCGCCGCCCTCGTCGTTCCGCCCGATGAACGCAATGCACTTCTGTCGGCGCCGACCACTGATGAGCGACTAGTGCTCGCACACGCACTGCTCGCGCGCGAGACGACGTTCCTACGCGCCTTCGGCGCGGTCCCATCCGTGGACCTTGGGGATGCAGGTTCGGTCAACTGATGTCGACCCCCGCGATACGTCTGCTGACACAGCGCGGAATCGCCTTCGACCTCCACACCTACGAGCACGATCCGCGCGAGACGTCCTTCGGCACCGAAGCCGCCCGGAAACTCGACGTGGATGCGGCGCAGGTCTTCAAGACCATCATCTTCCTGCTCGACGCACGTCACCCGGTTGCCGCGATCGTCCCGGTGACCGGGATGGTCGACGCCAAGGCACTTGCCCGAGCCCTTGATGTGAAGCGCGTCGATGACTGTCCCGTCGCTGCCGCCGAGCGGCTCACCGGTTACGTGGCCGGAGGGATCAGTCCCTTCGGGCACAAAACTCAATCGAGAACCGTCCTCGACGATTCGGCCATCGCATTCGCACAGATCTACGTAAGTGGTGGGCGGCGCGGTCTCGAGATCCGACTCGCGCCGGTCGACCTCGTCGCTGTCACCGGGGCTTTGACCGCCCAGATCGCACAGTCCAGCGCGCGTGCATGACATCCGCCAGCGCCAGGATCGTCACCACCGCAGCCGCACCCAGGGCCCAGGTGAGATACGCCGCGGGGAGGGTCACCTGGAGGGGCCCGTCGACCACCATCTCCGTCTCCGTGGTGGCGACGAGTCCTGCGATGTCGACTGAACCGAGTCGTGACCCGACCCACCACATTGCCGACGTACCCACCGCGGACGCGAGGAGAGCGGCTGCGAGCACCGAAAGCAGGTGTTCCCGCCGCATTCGCGCAAGGCCGATCGTCACTGCGACCCCTGCGGCCAGTCCGAGGAGAGCGAACACGACGTCGGAGGCTGCATAACCCTCGGGCTGGAACCCCTGCGGCACCGAACCCTCGGGGCGGATGACGAGGGGCACGCGCGGGACAAGACGCCACCACAGCACCCCGAGACTCGCTCCGACCACCAGCCCGAAGACCAGGCCGGCGGCCACCACATAGGTGGCGCGCCGTTGCACGCTCATGAGGCCAGGGCTCGCCGGATGTCCGCTTCCATCGTTGCGGGAGATGTATTCGGCGCGTACCTCTTCACCGAGCGCCCATCGGGTGAGACCAGGAACTTGGTGAAGTTCCACTTGATTGAGGATCCGAGCACCCCACCTGCTCGCGACTTCAGATACCGGAATATCGGGTGTGCCTTAGGGCCATTCACGTCGACCTTCGTCGAGAGCGGGAAGGTCACCCCGTACGTGCGCGAGCAGAAGGAAGCGATGGCCTCGTCATCACCCGGCTCCTGATGCGCAAATTGGTCGCAGGGAAAGCCGATGACGGTCAGACCTTGGTCCTTGAACTCGTCGTACAACTTCTGCAAACCCTCGTACTGCGGTGTGAATCCGCACCTGCTCGCGGTGTTGACAACCAGGATCGGGCGACCTGCGAACTCCTGCAGGTCCACCTCCTCGCCATCGTTGCGAGTGAACGTCAGGTCGAAGACGGTGTCGTCTGTGGCTGCCATGGCTCGATTCTGCCCGGCCCTATCCGGACAGGCACCCCGGGCCGAGCAGGGCCTTGAGGTCCGCGAACAGCGAGGGGCTCGGCGTCACGCGCAGGGCATCGTCGAGGCGAAGGACAGTTGTGCGGGCACCCCCGGTAAGGAGGAGGTGGACCTCGGTAGCCCCGGGATGGTCCGCGAGGACCTCCTTGAGCCGATTCACCATCGGGGGGACACACCGCGACGCCGCCATGAATACGCGCACTGGACCCACGGGGGCGTCGCTGACGTCGAGGGGCGAGACTTCCAAGGCCACGGTGCGCAGACCATCGTCATCGTCGTCTATGCGAACCCGACATAGCAGGACCGCGTCCTCGACCAGGTGCACCCCAGCTGCCGCATACGTCTGCGGGAACACCATGACATCGAGCGAACCCTCGAGATCCTCGAGCGTAACGATCGCCCAGGCCGAACCCTTCTTGGTCGTCTTGCGTTGCACTGAGGTGACCAAGCCACCGATCGTGACGATCAAGTCCGCGCGCTCGTCCATCAGGATCGAGGCGATGCTGCGCTCGGTGGACATGGCGAGCAGGGTCTCGAGCCCGTTGAGCGGATGATCGGAGACATAGAGCCCGAGCATCTCCCGCTCGTGGGCGAGCAAGGTGGCCTTATCCCACTCCCCGAGCGGGATCTCCACGATGTCGCCGACGGCGGCTTCCTCGCTCGACCCGAGTCCGCCAAAGAGGTCGAACTGGCCGATCGCCTCGGCACGCTTGATCTCGATCGCGGAATCGATCACGTGCTCGTGCACCGAGATGAGCCCACGTCGGGTATGGCCGAGCGCATCAAAGGCCCCCGCCTTGATGAGCGACTCCACGGTTCGCTTGTTGCACACCGAGGAATCAACCTTCGCGATAAAATCCCCGAAGTCTTGGAAGCGTCCTTCACGCCGACGCGTGGCGACGATGGATTCGACAACGTTGGCTCCGACGTTGCGCACCGCGGACAATCCGAAGCGGACATCACTCCCGGACGGAGTGAACTCAGCATCGGAGTCGTTAACGTCGGGAGGGAGCACCTTGATCCCCATCCGACGGCACTCGTTGAGATACACCGCGGACTTGTCCTTGTCGTCCTTGACGGAGGACAGCAGCGCAGCCATGTACTCCGCCGGATAATTCGCTTTGAGATATGCGGTCCAGTACGACAACATGCCGTACCCCGCCGTGTGCGCCTTGTTGAAAGCGTAGTCCGAGAAGGGAACGAGGATCTCCCAGAGGGTTTCGATCGCCGCCTCGGAATAACCGCGCTCCCGCATGCCGTCGCGGAAGGGGACGAACTCCTTCTTCAGGACCTCCTTCTTCTTCTTGCCCATGGCGCGTCGCAGGAGGTCCGCTTTGCCAAGTGAATACCCCGCGACCTTCTGCGCGATCGCCATGACCTGCTCCTGGTAGACGATCAACCCGTATGTGTCGCCCAGGATCTCCGCGAGCGGCTCTTCCAACTCCGGGTGGATCGGGACGACGGGTTTGCGCCCGTTCTTCCGGTCGGCGTATTCGTTGTGGGCATTCGCCCCCATCGGTCCAGGGCGATAGAGGGCAAGGACCGCCGAGATGTCCTCGAAGGAGTCCGGTTGCATCGACCGCAGGAGTGACCGCATCGGCCCACCGTCGAGTTGGAAGACGCCGAGGGTGTCGCCCCGGGCAAGTAACGCGTACGTCGGGGTGTCGTCGAGGGTCAAGTCCTCCAAGACCAGGGTGGTCCCCGAGGCTTCGATGTGTCGGAGGCAGTCGTCGAGCACCGTCAAGTTGCGCAGGCCGAGGAAGTCCATCTTCAGCAGGCCCAGGGCTTCACAGGCACCCATGTCGAACTGCGTGATGACGGCGCCGTCCTGCTCACGCCGCCACACCGGGATGACGTCGAGGAGGGGTTCGCGGCACAGGATCACTCCGGCTGCGTGCACCCCGGGTTGGCGCTTGAGGCCCTCCAGTCCGCGGGCAGTGTCGATGACAGCACGGGCATCGCTATCGGATTCGTAGAGCGCCCGGAACTCAGCAGCTTCGCCGTAACGGCCATCGGTGGGGTCGAACACACCGGCGAGCGAGATGTCCTTGCCCATGACCGACGGCGGCATCGATTTTGTGATCTTGTCGCCTAGGGCATACGGCTTGCCCAGCACCCGCGCACTGTCCTTGATCGCGGCCTTGGCTTTGATGGATCCGTAGGTGACGATCTGCGCAACTCGCTCCTCGCCGTACTTCTCGGTGGCGTAGCGGATCATGTCCCCTCGACGACGCTCATCGAAATCGATGTCGATGTCCGGCATGGAGATGCGCTCGGGATTGAGGAACCGCTCGAAAAGGAGCCCGTGCGCGATCGGATCGAGGTCGGTGATGCCGAGTGCGTAGGCGATCATCGCCCCCGCGGCGGAACCACGCCCGGGGCCCACGCGGATGCCGTTCTCCTTGGCGTAGCGCACCAGGTCCGCGACGACGAGGAAGTAGCCCGGGAACCCCATCTGTGCGACGACACCGACTTCGTAGTTCGCCTGCTGCTGCACGTGATCGGGAACTGGGTTTCCATAACGGCGGACCAGTCCGCGTTGGACCTCTGCGACTAGCCAGGAGTCCTCCGACTCCCCTGCCGGCACTGGGAACCGCGGGAGGAGATTGGCTCCTTCCGCGAAAGACACCTCACAGCGTTCTGCGATGAGCAGTGTCGAATCGCACGCCTCCGGGAGTTCCTTCCACACAGCACGCATCTCACCTGCGGTCTTGACGTAGAAGTCACGGGCATCGAATCGGAACCTGCGCGGATCATCCATGGTCGTGCGCGTACCGATGCAGAGGAGGACATCGTGGGTTTCCGCATCGCCGGCGTGCACGTAATGGACATCGTTCGTGGCGACGAGCGGGAGGTTCAGCTCGCGCGCGATACGCAGCAGGTCCTCGCGGAACCGCCGTTCGATGCCGAGTCCGTGATCCATCAACTCGCAGAAGTAATTGCCCGGGCCGAGGATGTCGCGCATGTCGGCGGCGGCGGCGCGCGCCTTGTCGAACTCACCCGCCTGGAGCCACCTGTTCACCTCACCACTCGGGCATCCGGTTGTTCCGATCAACCCTCCGGCGTAGCGCTCCATCAGGTCCCGGTCGAACCGCGGCTTGTGGTACTGCCCCTCCAGGCTCGCAAGTGAGGACAGGCGGAAGAGGTTGTGCATACCCTCGGTGGACTCCGCCCACAGTGTCATGTGGGTGTAGCTGAATTTCCCGCGACCCGCCCCCGGATCTTCGGGAGTGCCCTCGTCGAATCCTCCGCCGAAATCGAAAGGTCGGCGCTCGAATCGTCCCTGCGGCGCGTAGTAACCCTCGAGTCCGATGATCGGTTTCACCCCGGCAGCGTGTGCGGCCTTGTAGAAGTCGTAGGCGCCATACAGGTTGCCGTGATCGGTCATCGCGATCGCAGGCATTCCCATGTCCGCCGCCTGCTGCATCAGATCCGGCAGTCGCGCAGCGCCGTCGAGCATCGAGTACTCGGTGTGCACGTGGAGGTGGACGAAGTCCCCGTCGGACGTACTCACAGGATTCCCCCGGGGTGGTGACCGAGGCATGGGGGCATTGGCCAACCCTATGTCGGGTTCGGAGCCCCCACCCGGAGACGCTCCAGGGCGATCGCGAGATCCGGCGGGTAGTCGCTGTGGATCTCGACGCGCTCCCCCGTTCCCGGGTGATCGAAGGCGAGTCGGGTCGCGTGCAGCCACTGTCTCGTCAGTCCCAGACGCCTCGCCAGTGTCGGGTCTGCTCCATACGTGAGGTCTCCGACGCAGGGGTGACGCATCGCGGACATATGGACGCGGATCTGGTGTGTGCGTCCTGTCTCGAGGTGCACATCGACCAGGCTGGCGTGCGGGAACGCTTCGAGCGTCGAGTAGTGCGTGACGCTCGGTCGACCATCCGAGACCACGGCGAAGCGATAATCGGCCTGCGGGTGACGCCCGACGGGTGCGTCGATCGTGCCGGCGAGCGGGTCCAAGTGCCCCTGCACCACCGCGTGGTACTCCTTGTCCACCGTACGTTCCCGGAACTGGTGCTTGAGGCCTGTGTACGCCCGGGCACTCTTCGCCACCACCATCAACCCGCTGGTGCCTACGTCGAGTCGGTGCACGACACCCTGGCGCTCTGCGGCCCCGAGACCACTGACCGAATACCCGGCCGCCGCGAGGCTGCCGATCACGGTGGGACCGGACCAGCCGGGACTCGGGTGCGCGGCTACGCCCACCGGCTTGTCAACGATGATGATGTCATCGTCGTCGTAGACGACCCGGAGATCGGCGATCGGTTCGGGTGCGCGCTCGACCTCCGGAGTATCGACTCCGATCACACCACCCTCGGGAAGGCGATCGGACTTGCCCGCCCGGACTCCATTGACAGTGACCGCCCCGGAATCCACCAGGGCTGCCGCCTTCGTCCGGGTCAGTCCGAGCATGCGCGTCAGCGCGACATCCATGCGCTCGCCCACCAACCCTTCCGGGATGGGAAGTTCGCGCTCAGCCACCAGACCCCGCTCGCCCGCCGAGTGGTACCCCGCGCCACGACAGGATCACCATGGCGATCGCGCAACACACGACAAAGGAATCGGCGACGTTGAAGATGGGCCAGTACGGCACCTGGATGAAGTCCACCACGAAACCTCGCCCGACCCCGGGTGCACGGAAGAGTCGATCGATGAGGTTACCGACGGCACCGCCCAGCAACCCGCCGAGCGCAATGGCCCAGGCGACGCTCCCAAGTTGCCGGGACACTCGGATGATGACGACCACGACAACGCAGGCGATCAGGGTGAAGACCCAGGTGTAGCCCGTTCCGAGACTGAAGGCCGCCCCCGTGTTCTCGGCGTAGGTGAAGCGAAGCAGGGAGCCGAGCACTTCGATCGGCCCTTCGCCGGCGAGGATCCGAGGAAGGAGCACCTGTTGCGCCCAGAACTTGGTGAGTTGGTCGAAGACGATCACCCCGAATGCCACTTCGAAGACGAGTCCGACCGTGCGCCGCGCGGGAACGACCGTGCTGCTCTCACTCACGCCTTGACTCTACGGGCCCCGAGTCTTCGGGCACCCGACAGCGACTTCGCCGTCAGAAGCGTTCTTCCGCCTCCTTGCAGCTGAGACACAGAGTGGCCCGCGGAAAGGCCTGGAGTCGGTACTTGCCCACCGCGCGACCACAGCCCTCGCACACGCCGTAGGAGCCATCCGAGAGGCGCGCGAGCGCATGGTCGACCTGCAGCAGCATGTCCCGCGCGTTGTTCGCGAGTGACATCTCGTGCTCCCGCTCGAAAGTCTTGCTCCCCGCGTCGGCCTGATCGTCGCCGGCACCCTCACCGGAATCGCGAATGAGATCGGCCAAGCCCGCCTCGGCGCTGTCGATCTCCTCAAGGAGCCGCACGCGCTCGGACTGCAGGGCGCTGCGCACCGTGGCCAACTCCTCCTTACTCCACGGGCTCTCGTCCTCCCGGACCACCGGCCGCTTCTTCTTCACCACGACCTTCGTGGCAGGCACAGCCTTCTTCGCGGGAACCGCCTTCGTGGCCGGGGCGGCCTTCTTCGCTGGCGTGGCCTTCTTGACCGGGGCGGCCTTCTTTACCGGCGCGGACTTCTTCGCCGGGGCAGCCTTCTTCGCTGGCGTGGCCTTCTTGACCGGGGCAGCCTTCTTTACCGGCGCGGACTTCTTCGCTGGCGCGGACTTCTTGACCGGGGCAGCCTTCTTCGCTGGCGCGGACTTCTTGACCGGGGCAGCCTTCTTCACGGGGGTGGCCTTCTTCACCGGGGCAGGCTTCTTGGCCGTTGGCATACCTCCCCCTCCCAACGGACTCGCGGTGCGCGCGATGGTAGACGCCTTCGGCAACTCCGCGCACTTCCCCCGCCGAGATCAGCGGGGACACGGATATCCTGCAGAGGCGCCCACCTCCCGGAGGAAGAGATGTACAGGTCCGTGCCTGCGCAGATCGATCTGCCGGCCATGGAACGCGACATTCTCGACATGTGGGACCGGGAAGGGACCTTCGCCGAGTCGGTCGCGCAGACCGCAGATCGACCGCTGTGGACCTTCTATGAGGGTCCCCCCACAGCCAACGGGACTCCGGGAACCCACCACGTGGAGGCTCGCGCCTTCAAGGACGTCTTCCCGCGCTACCGGACGATGAAGGGCTATCACGTCCCACGCCGTGCTGGCTGGGATTGCCACGGACTTCCCGTGGAGTTGGCGGTGGAGCGCGAGTTGGGGTTCACCGGCAAGGGTAATATCGAGTCCTACGGTGTCGAGGAGTTCAACGCTCGATGCCGGGAGTCGGTGCTCCGCCACGTCGACGAATTCACCCAGATGACCCGACGCATGGGCTACTGGGTCGACTTCGATCACGCCTACTGGACGATGGATCCCGAGTACATCGAGAGCGTGTGGTGGTCATTGGCGGAGATCTTCCGCGCGGGACTACTCGTCCAGGATCACCGCGTCGCCCCCTACTGCCCGCGATGCGGAACCGGGCTATCCGACCACGAACTCGCGCAGGGCTACGAGACCGTGATCGATCCCTCCGTGTATGTGAAGTTCCCCGTCACAGCGCCGGAGTGGACGGATCGCTACCCGAATCTCTCGCTCCTCGTGTGGACCACGACGCCCTGGACACTCGTGTCGAATACCGCGGTAGCAGCCAAACCCGATGCGACGTATGCCGTCGTGCGGTCGGGCGACGAACACGTTCTCGTTGCGGAGGAACTCGTGGGTGCGGCCGTGGGACCGGACGCGGACGTCATCGCCACGCTCCCCGGACGCGAACTCGAGCACCTCACCTACCGACGTCCCTTCGACATGGTGGATATCCCCGAGGCGCACTTCGTCGTGCTCGCCGACTACGTCACGACCGACGACGGAACCGGACTCGTCCATCAAGCACCGGCCTTCGGTGCCGACGATCTCGCGACGTGCCGCGCGTATGGATTACCCGTGGTCAACCCGATCAGCCCGGACGGGCACTTTTCCCCCGACGTGGAGATGGTGGGGGGTGAGTTCTTCAAGAAGGCGGACGACACCCTCGTCGACTCTCTCTCGACCCGAGGACTGTTGTGGCGTCGTGAGCCATACGAGCACAGCTACCCGCACTGTTGGCGCTGTCACACACCACTCATGTATTACGCCCAACCGTCCTGGTACATCAAGACGACGCAGATCAAGGATGCTCTCCTCGAACAGAACGCCCGAACCAACTGGTACCCCGAGACCATTAAGAACGGTCGTTACGGCGATTGGCTGAACAACAACGTCGACTGGGCGCTGTCCCGCAATCGCTACTGGGGTACCCCGCTCCCCATTTGGCGGTGTGAGCAGGGCCACCTCACGCCGGTCGGCTCCCGCGCGGAGCTGGGTCGTCTCGCCGGTCGTGACCTCGCGCACCTCGATCCCCACCGCCCCTTCGTCGACGAGGTCGTCATCCCCTGCCCCGAGTGCGAGGGGAGGGCGCGACGGGTTCCCGAAGTCATCGACTGCTGGTACGACTCCGGATCGATGCCCTTCGCGGCCGTCGGATACCCCCACCGCGATGGGATCGACTTCCAAGCCCAGTACCCAGCGGACTTCATCTGCGAGGCCATCGACCAGACGCGCGGTTGGTTTTACACCCTGATGGCGATCGGGACCCTGGTCTTCGACCGCTCGTCCTATAAGAACGTGGTCTGTCTCGGGCACATCCTCGATGAGGACGGCCGGAAGATGAGCAAGCACCTCGGAAACGTCCTCGAGCCGATCGGCCTCATGGATGAGCATGGGGCCGACGCCGTCCGCTGGTTCATGCTGGCTAGCGGGTCACCATGGCAGGCCCGACGTCTGGGCCACGCGGCGATCGCCGACGTCGTCCGCAAGACACTGCTCACCTACTGGAACACCGTCTCCTTCCTCTCCCTCTACGCTCGCGCCGCCGACTGGGACGCAGCCGCGCCAGCTCCCCCGGATTCCGAGCGCACCGTCATGGACCGGTGGGTTTTGGCCGAATCCGAGCGCGTGGGCCGCGAGGTCGATGAGGCGTTGGAGAACTTCGACACGGCCCGCGGTGGCCGGCTGCTCGCCGCCTTCGTCGACGATCTCTCAAATTGGTACGTCCGGCGTAGTCGGCGTCGATTCTGGGACGGTGACCCGGCAGCTCTTGCGACGCTTCACGAAGCCCTCCGAACGGTGACCCTGTGCATGGCGCCGTTCACCCCCTTCATCACAGAACGCGTCTGGCAGGACCTCTTCCGCGACTCGGAACCGGGTGCGCCACGTTCGGTCCATCTCGCATCGTGGCCGTTACGCCGTGACGATCGCCTCGACCCCACTCTCGCGGCCAACATGCGGACGGTGCGGCGCATTGTCGAATTGGGGCGCTCCGCACGCGCGGAGAGCGGTGTGAAGACACGTCAACCGCTCGCGCGCGCCCTGGTCTCCTCCGGCGAGTGGTCGTCGCTTCCCCCGGACCTACGAGCGGAGGTCGCTTCGGAACTCAATGTCATGGCCGTCGACTCACGAGACGACTCGGGTGACCTTGTTGACGTCCAGGTCAAGGCGAACTTCCGCTCCCTGGGTCAACGCTTTGCCGCAGACACCCCGTCCGTGGCCACGGCCATCGCCCAGGCCGATCCCCACGATCTCGTCCGAACCCTCCGGATCGCAGGGACGGCCACCGTCAGCGTCCCGGCGATGGGCGACGTCGGTGTCTCGAGCGACGACGTGGTGGTGACGGAGACTCCTCGGCAAGGTTGGTCCGTCGCGTCCGATGCGGGTGAAAGCGTCGCATTGGATCTGACGATCTCCGACGACCTTCGACGCGCGGGACTAGCCCGCGAGCTCGTGCGCATGATTCAGGAGGGTCGCAAGAACGCCGGTCTTGAGATCACGGACCGGATCCACCTGTGGTGGTCCTCCTCGGATTCGGATCTGCGCGAGGTGTGGATGCGACACGGGGATGAGATCGCCGCGGAGGTCCTCGCGGTTTCCGTCACCGACGCACCGGCACCCGGCGGATCCCACGGCATCGAGACCGAGCTCCCGATGCTGCTCTCATTGAGCCGACGCTGAGGGACCGTCGTCTAGTAGCCGCAATTGTTCCCGCAGGATCGCGCGCAACTGTTCCCGTTTGGCTTCTATGTCCGCCACCGCGCCGCGCGGAATCGGGATGGTGTCGTGGCTCCGAGCAGCCGACTCAGCTTCCCGGGCATCAAGTCGTCTTTGCACTTGCTCCGTCTGCGCCTTCCACACTCCGATGGAGTCGTCTGCCCGCTGCAACTGTTCCTGAAGGTGGGTGATCGTCGAGGCAACCTGATCGAGGAAGTCATCGACCTCCTTCATGCGGTAGCCGGGCTTGATTCGACTTGTGTGGAATCGCACGGCGTGAACGTCGTCCGGTGTCAGGCCCATGAAACGATCCCTTCTAAAGCATCAGGGCGACATTGATAAGGAGTTGGACGCCGATAATCAGGATGAGGAAGGCGAGGTCGAAGCTGACACTTCCCAAACGCAGCGGCGGAACGAATCTGCGAATCGCCTTGATCGGGGGGTCGGTAATCGTGAAGATTCCCTCGGCAAGAACGAGAAGTGGTCCCCTCGGCTGCCAGTTGCGCGCGAAGATCGTGATGAAGTCGAAGATGAGGCGTCCGATAAGCACGAGCCAATAGAGCCACAAAATCGTGGCGAGTACTTGACCGACGATGCTCATGTCGTGTCCCCTTCAACCTCGGCGTGATCAGCTTTGATTGAAGAATCCGTCCTCCTGGACCTGTGCCCTCGCCTGGTCCCCGACATCAACATTCGCCGGCGAGAGGAGGAAGACCTTGTTGGTTATCCTCTCGATGGTCCCGCGCAAGCCGAACACCAACCCTGCAGCGAAATCGATCACCCGCTTGGCGTCGGCGTCATCCATGTCCCCGAGATTCATGATCACCGGCACCCCATCGCGAAAGTCCTCGCCGATGCGCCGTGCGTCGTTGTACGAGCGTGGATGGACCGTCTCGATCCGAGAGAAGTCCAGGGGTGCTCGGCGCTCCACCACCGGTGCCTCCTGCCCCCGCACGGTGCGGACGGATCGGGGCTCGTGAATGGCTCGGACCGTCGTCGAGGTGTACTCCTCGTCCACATACTGCGGGGCGAAACCACGTCGTGAGGCGCGCTGACGAGTCGGCACGGGTTCGTAGTCGTCGAACTCGTCTTGGGGCTCCGCCTCGACGAGGCCGAGGTAGACGGCCATTTTGTGCATCGCCCCTGCCACGGTGTCCCTCCCGTTCCAATAGTCACATGTAACGCTACTGCAACGTGGGACGTCTTCCCAGCACCGCGCTCCCCACCCGCACATGTGTCGCGCCATGGGCGATGGCGGCCTCGAGGTCGTCGCTCATACCCGCCGAGAGGACGGTCGCCCCGGGAATGACCTCCCGCACCTCGGCGGCGATTCGAGCAAGCCTGGCGAAAGCCTCCTCGGGCTCACCCGGGTGGGGTGCCACTCCCATGACCCCCCGCACCTGGAGACCGGTCACAGCCGCGACATGGTCACACAGGGCGCGAACATCCTCGGGGGCACAACCCCCACGCTCGGCACGCACCGGCTGGTCCAGGTTGACCTGCAGCAGGACGTCTCGCTCCGCTCCATAGGCGACGGCGCTCCTCCCCACGGCGTCTGCGAGCTCCGGGCGATCGATTGTCTCGATGACGTCGGCCCACCTCACCACGGCCGCGGCCTTATTGCGCTGGAGTTGACCGATCATGTGCCAGCTCAGTCCCAGATCCGCACACTCCGCGAACTTCGATGCTGCCTCCTGGTGCCGGTTCTCCCCCACGTCTCGGACTCCGAGCTCGGCCAGGATCCGGACATCGGACGCCGGATACGTCTTCGTCACCACGACGAGGGTGACGTCGTCCGGGCGATGAGCGGAGGCGCAGGCGCGAGAAATACGTTCACGGACACCGGCAAGTCCCTGCTCGATCTCCGTCCTCCTCGTCACGAGCCCATCCTCGTCGACCCCCACCAGAGAAGCAGGCCATGTCTGCCGGTCGGATCATCCCGACGATGAGAGAACAGATTCTGTGATTCCCGGGTGCACATCGAGCGGTCCTGCACCTCAACCCCCTCGCCCAGAAGAATCTGCACCACTCCCGCACGGAGATCGACGTGCGAATCATCCGGAGCCGCTGCATCGCACACTCCTCGCACAGCGGCAGCACACTCCGATCCCACGTGGTAGCAGGCGCCACAAATCACCGGACCGATGATCGCGGTGATCGGACCGGATGTCCGCGCACGAACTGCAGTGATCGTGGCCGGGATTACCCCGGCGACCAGACCACGCCAGCCGCAGTGCACGACTCCGATGACTCCGGGCGCCGCGATCCCGATCAGCGCACAATCGGCTCCGAGCGCAACGAGGGCGAGATTCGTGGACTCCGTGAGGAGCGCGTCCGCTTCGGGGATTCCATACGACGAGTCGACCCACTCGACGTCCGCTCCGTGCACCGCGCGAACGAAAGCCGCTCCCGCCGTCCCCGCGAAACTGCGGATGAGTTCACGATTCGCCTGCACCGACGCCGGATCGTCTCCCACGTGATCAGCGAGATTCAATTCCGCGAAGCGTCCCGTGCTCACTCCCCCGAAACGACCGGTGACCGCCCAGTTCACTGGACGGTCACCAGGTGCCAGCGGAGGGATGGTCCCACTGGCAAGGGGAAGACTCACGCGAAAGTGCTACTTCAGGAAGTCTGGGACATCGAGGTCGTCCTCGGTGCTGTCGAAGATCACCGAGCGCGGCTTGGAAATCGGACCGGTGGCAGTTCCCACCACCGGGATCTCGCCCGTTCCCTCCGAAGCGACGCGACGAGCGGCCTTGCGAGCTGGGGGCTCTCCACCGTCGAAGCCGGCCGCGATCACCGTGACCCGGACCTCGTCACCCAAGGTGTCGTCGATCACGGCGCCGAAGATGATGTTGGCATCGGGATGGGCAGCGTCGCTCACCAGGCGGGCAGCCTCATTGATCTCGAACAGACCGAGATCACTTCCACCGGAGACCGACAGGAGTACTCCGTGGGCGCCGTCGATGCCCGCCTCCAACAGCGGGCTGGAGATGGCCTTCTCGGCGGCCTGGACTGCCCGGTCCTCGCCACGCGCCGAACCGATTCCCATCAAGGCCGAGCCCGCCCCGAGCATGACGCTCTTCACGTCCGCGAAGTCCAGATTGATCAGACCGGGTGTGGTGATCAGGTCCGTGATTCCCGACACGCCCTGCAGCAGGACATGATCCGCCTGACGGAAAGCGTCAACGACACTGATTTCTCGATCTGCAAGCGACAGCAGCCGGTCATTCGGGATGACGATCAGGGTGTCGACCTCGGCTCGCAGGTCCTCAACTCCGTTGTCCGCCTGGCTGGCGCGCCGACGACCCTCGAACCCGAACGGGCGGGTCACGACGCCGATGGTGAGCGCACCCAGCGAGCGCGCGACGCGCGCGACGATCGGCGCACCTCCGGTGCCGGTACCACCGCCCTCACCGGCGGTCACGAAGACCATGTCTGCGCCACTCAGCACCTCCTCGATCTCGTCGAGGTGGTCCTCGGCAGCCTTGCGGCCGACCTCGGGATTCGCGCCCGCACCCAGTCCGCGGGTCAACTCACGGCCGATGTCGAGCTTCACGTCGGCGTCGCTCATCAAGAGTGCCTGTGCGTCGGTGTTGATGGCGATGAACTCCACGCCCTTCAGCCCGACCTCGATCATGCGGTTCACGGCATTGACGCCACCACCGCCAATTCCGACGACTTTGATGACGGCCAAATAGTTCTGGGGAGCGGCCACGGTGCGCTCGTCCTTTCGTCCACGCCAGCGAGAGGGGGCTCGCCAACTCCAGTGGTACTGACCCTCAACCTCAACTCGAGGCTGAGAAAAGTCGTGATCAGGACCGGCCGGAGGGTAGGGGGTCATCCGCCGAAAGTGCAAGGCCAGGGGGTGTCGAATCCTTGGAAATCGGGAAAAATCTTTAAAAATTCACTGCAAATGGTGACAACTCTCAAGGAGAACTCGAAACCTCGTCCTTCTGGGACCCCCGTGTACGTGGATTCTCGTCCAGGGTGGTCGGCAACTGCGGTGCGCTGACGTCGTACAACCGGGCACGCCGCGGCAGTAGGGCGAGGAGAACCTGGGACTTGAACTCCAGCTCCTGGGCGCTCCCCCAGCGCACGATCGAGCCCGACTTCAAGTGCAGTCGCACGTCGTCGCGGGTGCTGGCAGCCACACGGGTCACCCGGCCCTTGATTTCCGGCGGAAGCGCTTGGAGTACCTCGACGCTGGCCAACAATGCGGGGCCCTCTGCGGTGACGACGATGAGATTCTCGGGGAGTTCGGCCTGTGGAGCAAAGACGACCCCGTCCGCATCGACCCCCTGCGCACCACCCTCACTCATCTTTCGAGCCACGGGCTCACGCTCGGTGACCGCGATAACGATCTCGTTCGGCCAGCCTCGACGCACGTCCACGGACTTCACCCACGGGATCTCCCCGACACGCTGTTGGACCGAGATCGTGTCGACTCGGGCGATCGGGGTCCCGACGTCGATCGCAGCCGACGCGAGTACCTCCTGTGTACGCCCCGTTCCGATCGCGCGAATCCGCTCGACGTCGAGCCACGTGGAAAACCAGACCGCGAAAACCGCACCGAAAGCAACCAGGGCAACGAGGAGTAGGGCGATGAACGTGGTGAGGCGTTTGCGTGTCACGCGGAGTCCGACCCCCGCAAGAGCTCGAGTACCTCGATCGCGAGCATCCCGATATCCCCAGCCCCCAGGGTCATCACGATGTCTCCCGGCCGCGCGCGGGAGACGAGGTGGGCAGCAACCGCGGACCAGGATGGCTCGAAGATCACGCAACTCGGGTCCAGCGGCACGTGGGTCGCCATGGTCTGACCACTCGCGCCTGGGATCGGGGTCTCCCCGGGGGCGAACACCTCGAGGACGACAACGACATCGGCAAGTCCGAGCGCCTCGCCGAACTCCCGCACGAACATCGCGGTCCGGTAGTAGTGGTGAGCCTGGAAGGCAACGATGATCCGACCAGATCCGACGACCTCGCGCGCAGCACGCAGGGTGGCCGCGATCTCCGTCGGATGGTGCGCGTAGTCGTCGAAGACACGAACGCCGGCTGCAGATCCGCGATAGTCGAACCGCCGACGTGTTCCGGAGAAGGTGGTGATTCCCTCAAGAACCTCCCCCGCCGAACACCCGAGTCCTAGGCAGACTGCGATAGCCCCCAGCGCGTTCAGGGCGTTATGTCGACCGGGGACGGCCAGGGAAACATGCCCCAACCGGACCCCGTTGTGAACGACATCGAAACTCCAGCCACCATCACCGGGAGACGGGTCCACCATGCGGAAGTCGGCCTCTGCGGCGGTTCCATACGTGCGAACCACCTGACCAGCCGCGCGACACGACCCTGCCAACCGGTGGGCTCCTGGATCATCGCCGCAGAGCACGACGAACCCCCCTCGTGAGCAGATGCCGCCCACGAAATCCTCGAAGGCCCGCTCGAGGGCCGCGAAGTCACCCCAGTAGTTCAGGTGATCCGGCTCGATATTCGTGATGATCCCAGCCGTCGCCGGAAGCGCCAGGAAGGACCCATCACTCTCGTCGGCCTCGGCCACGAACGTGGTTCCGCTCCCCTGGTGTGCGTTGGCCCCCGTCTCGTTGAGTTCGCTACCGATGACGAAGGTCGGATCGAGTCCGCAGTGCTGTAGGACCACGGTGATCATGGATGTGGTGGTGGTCTTGCCGTGCGTTCCTGCAACCGCGACGCCGTCGTAGCCGGCCATCAACGCGGCCAGAGTGTCTGCACGGGACATCACCTGTACCCCCGCGTCGCGCGCGGCGACGACCTCGGGGTTGTCCCCGGGTATCGCGGTGGAAAGGATCAACGAATCGACTCCATCGAGATGATGCGCGTTGTGGCCGATGTCCGATCGAACTCCCAGGACGCGCAAAGCGCTGAGTCGCCGGGAATCTTTTGCATCGCATCCAGAGACATCGATCCCGCGAGCCACGAGGATCCTGGCGATACCCGACATCCCCGCCCCACCGAGTCCCATGATGTGGACGCGTCCGAGGCTTCCCGTCTGGGATTCACTCACGGTGTCCGACCACCTTCGACGATGTCGATGACCCACTCGGCCATCACCCGATCGGCATCGCGCACGCCCTGAGCATGGGCCCGCGTGGCCATGCAGAGAAGACGCTGCTCATCCCGCAGCAGCGAACCGACCTGCTCCGTAAGCCATTCTGGAGTGACATCACGATCGCGGATCAACACTCCACCCCCCACCCGCACGACGGGAAGCGCATTCAATTCCTGCTCACCATTACCGACGGGCAAAGGCACGTAAATCGCCGGAAGTCCCACCGCAGCGACCTCTGCGCAGGTCATCGCACCCGCACGACAGATCACCAGGTCCGCAGCTGCGTAGGCCAAGTCCATGCGATCGGTGAAGGGCAGCGGCACGTACCCGGGCCGGGCGGAGGGCGCGGTGTTCGCGGAACCGTAGATGTGGATCACGTTGATCCCCCTCGCGATCCACGCATCCAGACACTCCGCGACGAGTTCGTTGAGTCGACGTGCGCCCTGGCTGCCCCCGAAGATGAGCACCGTCGGCTTGCGCACACCCAATTCCTCTCTGGCCGTCGCGGCTCTCGCCTCGCGATCGAGTTCCCGAATGGATGTGCGCAACGGCATCCCCACGGCCCGCGCATGGGGAAGGTCGCCCGCACGCACCGCGGCCACATGACGCGTCAGTCGTGCGCCGAGACGGTTGGCCCATCCTGGACGGGCATTGGCCTCGTGGATGAGAAGGGGCACGTGCTCGCGCCACGCTGCCAAGTATGCCGGGGCCGATGCGTAGCCGCCGAAACCCACCACGGCGTCCACCCCTCCTTCGCGCAGAAGTCGGCGAGTGTCGCGCACGGACGTCATGAGGCTTCCGGGTAGGCGCAGCAGGCTCGGGTCGAGTCTCCGCGGGATAGGAGCGGAGGGCACGGTCACCAGCGGGTAACCGCGCGGGGGTACCAGTGATGTTTCGAGTCCTCGTTCGGACCCCAGGAATGTGACCGTACATCCGGGCCGGAGTTCGCGGAGAGTATCCGCCGTGTTCAACGCAGGTTCGATGTGCCCGGCAGTTCCGCCTGCAGCCATGACGACGTGCACGTGGTCACGTCACCTCTTCCGCAAGGCTTCGGCGGTCGATCGCCGACGAAGTGCGCGCCGGGCGCCTGGTTCATTGCGCGCGAATGCAAGGACCATGCCCAGTGCGGTGAGGGTTGGCACGAGCGAGGACCCTCCATAGGAGACGAGTGGAAGTGGTACGCCCGTGATCGGCATGAGTCCGAGCACGCCGCCCACGTTCACAACCGCCTGCACCACGATCCACGCCCCGACTCCCGCCGAGGCCAGGCGCACGAACGGATCCTGGGTCGATCGACTCAGCCGGAAGATCGCGAAGGCAAGCACCCCGAAGAGCAGCAAGACAGAGAGCGTTCCCACGAGTCCGAGTTCCTCCCCGATGACCGGGAAGATGAAATCAGTGTGTGCCTCCGGAAGAGATCCCCACTTCTCTCGACTGGCACCCAGGCCCACACCCCAGAGGCCACCGGTTCCCAGCGCGTACTGACCCTGGGTGATCTGCCATCCGTAGCCGAGGCGATCGGCCTCCGGGTTGAGCCACGAGGTGAAACGCTCCATGCGGTAGGGCGCCGCGAGCGACAGGAGGAACACAGCCAGGGCTCCAAGAGCTCCGAGGGCGAGGAAGAAGCGGATCGGCGTGCCTGCGGCAAAGAGCATGCCGGCCATGATCGCGGCCAACATCAGCGTGTTCCCGAAGTCCCCTTCCAGGAGCACGAGGAACATCATCACCGCGGCGACCGGTACCAGGGGGACGAGAAGCGTGTTCCAGGTGGGAATCGCATCCCTGTGACGCGTGAGAACGTCCGCTCCCCACACGATCAACGCGAGCTTCGCGAACTCGCTCGGCTGCAGTCGGAAAGGCCCGATGATGTCGATCCAGTTACGTTGTCCCGCGACTTCCACCCCAATGAAGAGCACGAGGATCAAGAGAGCCACAGAGCCAAGAAGGAGCGGCCACGCGAACGCCCGCCAGAACTCGATCGAGGTCCGCGCCGCGAAGTACATTGCGATGACGCCGGCCACCGCGAAGAGCGCCTGTCGCTGTACCAACGTGTACGGGGAACCGAAGACACGCACGCTCTCGATGCTGGATGCGGACAAAACCATGACCAAGCCCAGCCCCAAGAGGAGCAACGCCGTACCGATGATGAGGTAATACGTGCTGAGTGGATGACGCAGCCACGTCCCGAGACGGAAGAGGGCGGTGTTCGACGTGGGTGTCCGGGTGGTCATGCCCCGCCCCCTCGGGCGCGTACCGCTGCCGCGAAGAGATCCCCGCGTTCGGCGTAATCACGGAACATGTCCCAGGAGGCGCAGCCTGGAGCGAGCAGGACGGTGTCGCCCGGACGGGCGAGATCCATCGCACGATCCACCACCAGATCCATGGCACCAGTGTCCGTGCGATCCACCTCCACGATGGGGACCTCAGGCGCGTGTCGGCGCAGGGCGCTGGCGATGACCTCCCGATCGCGGCCCAGCAGGATGGCACCGCTCAGACGCGGTGCGATGCGCTGGACTAGATCGTCGAACTCCTGTCCCTTGGCGAGACCTCCGGCGATCCAGATCACCGAGGGGTACGCCGACACGGACGCAAGGGCCGCGTGGGCGTTGGTGGCCTTGGAGTCATCGATGAAGGTGACCCCGGACAAGGTTCCGACGGTGCTGATGCGATGCCCCGCGGGCACGAAAGCGCGAAGTCCATCGCGTACCGCTGTTGGCGGTACCCCGAATGCGCGTGCAAGCGCTGCTGCGGCGAGTGCGTTGGTGACGTTGTGCGGGGCTGCCGGGTGGACATCGACAACGGAGGCCAGTCCCTGCGCACGGTCCGCCCGATCCCCAATAAAGGCGCGGTCGACCAGGAGACCGTCGACCACGCCCAACATCCCCACCCGAGGGGTGCCTCCGGTGATTCCGATGGCCCGACAGCCTTCGTTCACATTCGCGTCTTCGACCATAGTTCGAGTCACGGGATCATCCACGTTGTACACCGCAGCAACCTGCGTGTTCTCGTACACACGCGCCTTCGCTTCACGATAGCGATCGAATCCACCGAAGTGATCTACGTGATCCTCGGCCAGATTGATACATACGGATGCAAACGGGCTCACCGAGGGGGCGAAGGGGAGCTGTGGTGCACCGACCTCGACCGCGATGACATCTAGGCGGTCGTGCATCACGACGTCGACGAGTGACGTGCCGATGTTCCCCGCGGCGGTCGAGGCAAGTCCCGCGGACGTAAGCATGCTGTCCAACATCAAAGTCGCAGTCGTCTTGCCATTGGTTCCCGTAACGCAGAGCCAGGGGGCGGCTGACCCCGGGTCACGTAGACGCCACGCGAGTTCCAGCTCCCCCCACACGGGAATCCCACGTGTCTGCGCAGCACGAATCCAGGCATGGTGGGGAGGCAAACCCGGAGACACGACAAGCACATCGCAGTCCCGAAGGTCGATGTCGGCGTCACTGGTCACGCCGAGACGGACATCGACGCCCAAGGCGTCGAGGATCCGTGCTTTCGCACGTACTCCCTCAGAATCGGATGAGTCGATGACCCGCACCGAGGCGCCCAGCTGCACCAGGGCGTCGGCGGCCGCGTAACCCGCAACGCCGAGGCCGGCTACACAGATCCGCCACTCGGACCACGTCGAGTCCCGGGCCGCCTTCGAGACATCGGTCACGCCCGGACCCATTCGGCGTAGAAGATGCCTAGGCCGGCACCGATGCACACCCCCTGAATGATCCAGAAGCGGACCACGATCTGGATTTCCGGCCAGCCCCGCATCTCGAAATGGTGATGCAGCGGTGCCATCCGAAAGACCCGACGCCCGGTGAGTTTGTAGGAGCCGACCTGAAGGATCACGGACACCGTGATGATGAGGAATAGACCCGCGAGGAGGGGAAGCAGCAACTCGGTCCGGGTCATGATCGCCAAGCCCGCAATGCCTCCACCAAGGGCGAGGGACCCGGTATCTCCCATGAAGATGCGCGCGGGTGCCGTGTTCCACCAGAGGAATCCGAAGCATGCGCCTGCCGCCGAGGCAGCAACGATCGCCAGGTCCAGGGGGTTCTGCGTGTTGTAACAGAATGGGGTGACGCCGAACGCGCAGTTCTGCCCGTATTGCCAGATGCTGAGGAGCACGTAGGCCAGAAAACTCATTACTGCCGCGCCCACCGCGAGGCCGTCAAGCCCGTCGCTGAGGTTGACACCGTTGGTCGTGGCAGTGATCAAGAACCAGACCCATACCAGGAAGAGCGCGAGGGGTAGGACCACAGGGGTGTCGCGTACGAACGAGATCGCCATCGATGCGGCGGTTTGCCCATCTGCATCCGGGAATTGAACGGAAAGGAAGGCGAACGTGAGCGCGACAATCGCCTGGCCGACGAGTTTGGTACGCGCTCGGAGGCCCGTGCTGCGCTGCTTGAAGATTTTCAGGTAATCATCAGCGAAGCCGACAACACCCAATCCGACTATCAGGAAGAGCACCAGCAGCCCTGACATCGCCACGGGTCGCAGCGTGAGCACGTGCGTCAGGAAGTAGCCCCCGAGAATGGCGACGATGATGGCGACCCCACCCATCGACGGCGTTCCTCGTTTGGAATCGTGATCCGGGTAGAGCTCGGTCTCGGTCGAAGTGCGGATCGCCTGGGCATACCCACGACGACCCAGGATCTTGATCAAGAGAGGTGTCCCGAAAAGGGCGATGAGAGTCGAGATGGTCATCGCGATCACGACGAGCCTCATCCCGCTGCACCTCCCTCGTCCTGCGCCAAGGCGGTGACGATCCGATCAAGTCCGACGCTTCGAGATGCCTTGACGAGGACCACGTCTCCGGGCGTGAGCCTCGCCCGGAGCACCGGAATCGCCTCCTCCGTGCTCGGCAACCATAGAGACTCCACTCCCCGGTCCGAGGCCGCCTCGTGCATCGGGCGTGTCCCTTCACCGATACACACGAGGTGGTCCAGCCCGGATTCCGCCGCATGCCTGCCCACGTCCGCGTGCAGCGCCTCGGAGAACTCCCCCAACTCCCGCATCTCCCCAAGCACCGCCCAGCTCCGACCATTCATCTGCACAACCGCTGTGAGCGCCGACTTCATCGATTCTGGATTGGCGTTGTAGGCGTCGTTGATGAGAGTGACTCCCTGGGCGCCCGGGACAAGTTCCATGCGCATGGCACTCCGAGGCTGAGCGCCATTGAGGGCCTCGGCAGCGGACATCAGGGTCATCCCGCACTCGATCCCCACCGCAATCGCTGCGAGGGAATTCGAAACATTGTGCTCGCCTATGTACTCGATGCCCACGGCGGTTCGCTCGCCCGTGCGTTGATCTATGACGTCAAATTGCAGGGATCTCGCAGTGGAGCGCACCCGTTCGCCTCGAATATCGGCAGACGACGAGAGTCCGAAGGTAACCATGCGGGCACGTGTCCATGTGTGCATTGCGATCACACGAGAGTCATCCGCATTAAGAATTGCGACGCCATCGGGATTCATGCCTTCGACGAGCTCACCTTTCGCAATGGCAACCTGATCAATTCCCCCGAGCAAACCTACGTGTGCATGGCCCACGTTGGTTACCACAGCAACGTCCGGGGCCGCGATGCGCGTGAGGTATGAGATATGCCCGAGCCCGCGCATCGCCATCTCGAGCACCAGAAACCGAGTGTGCTGGTCCGCCGCCACGATGGTGAGTGGCACACCAACTTCGGTATTGAGCGACCCTTCTGGCCACACCGTCGGGCCGTAGGAACGGAGGACCTGGGCGATCAAATCCTTCGTGGTCGTCTTCCCGCTTGACCCGGTGATCCCTATGGTCCGGCAGGTGAGGCGGTTTCGCCAGTACCAATGGGCGAAGTGACCCAAGGCCTCGAGAGAGTTCTCGACCACGATGGTCGGCACGGACACCTCGGATGCCGTTCGCTCCACAACGAGGGCTGCAGCTCCAGCCGACTCGGCATCGGCGAGGAGCTGGTGTGGATCCACCCGCGCCCCCGGGATCGCGAAGAAGGCGTCGCCCGGGACAACCGTGCGGGTGTCAACGCTGATTCCCCGGACGGCGATGTCCACCCCGGAGACAGGGGCGCCCATGGCTTGTTCGAGTTCGGCCAGGGGAATGGGAATCATGAGGTGGCCTCACGAGCGATACGACGAGCGACTTCCCGGTCATCGAATGGCACGCGCCCACGTGCAAGCTCCTGGACCGTCTCCGCTCCCTTCCCAAGGATCATGACCGTGTCGCCGGGACGGCACGAGGTTATGGCGTAACGGATCGCATCCTCACGATGGGGAATCTCGATGACCTCGGCCTCGCCGACCCGGTGAGCGCCTTCGAGTACCGCTGCGCGAATGGCGCCGGGGTCCTCCGACCGGGGATTGTCATCGGTGACGATGACCAGATCGGCGATCTGGGCGCTCACGCGACCCATAGATCCGCGCTTCTGGGGATCACGATCTCCGCCAGCACCAAGAACGGCGATCAACCTCCCAGCAGTGTGGTCGCGCACAGCGCTCAACGCCCGCTCGGTCGCATCCGGGGTATGCGCGTAATCCACCCAGATGGGGGCATCATCGACTCTCGCGACCAACTCCATGCGCCCTGGCACATGCACGGGACTGATTGCGTCCCATGCTCGATGAGCGGGGATACCGAAGGCGTCCAGGGCAGCCAACGCGCACAGCCGATTGGCGATCACGAAGCGCGGCACCCGAAGGGACTCTCGTGCGTGGAACCCTGGACCACGCACGTCCCACTCCTCGATGTCCTCGGCACACCATGTCGCGTCCCGACCGTATGTGCTGACCGTGGTGACCGGGATATCCACCTCGGATGCGAGTCGAGCACCCCACTCCGTATCGACGCACACGACCGCGTGCCGACAATTCCCCGCGTCGAACATCGAACGCTTCGCGAGGTAGTACTTCTCCATGGTTCCGTGATAGTCGAGGTGGTCCTGGCTCAGATTGGTGAAGACCATCACGCTGAAGTCAAGGCCCACCACGCGACTCTCGGAGGCAGCGATACTCGAGACCTCCATGACGACGTGGTCAATTCCCATGCTTCGGCATTCCCGGAAGATTCGATGCAAATCGGGTGCCTCGGGTGTCGTTCGGTCGCACTTCTCCCACCGCTCGCCCACATTGACACCCAGCGTTCCGATCAATCCCGTCGCAATCCCGGTAGCCCGCAGACCGCCGGCCATCATGAGGGCCACGGATGTCTTCCCATTGGTGCCCGTGACACCCAGCAAGGTCATCGCGCCACTGGACCCGTAGACCGCCGGCGAGAGAAGTGCCACCGAACGTCGAACATCATCGACCACCGCGACTGGCACACCGAGTTCCAGCACCGTGCCTTCGCCCATGGAATCTGTGAGGATCGCACACGCACCCGAGCGGACGGCATCGGCAGCGAACTCG
Source organism: Actinomycetota bacterium (assembly GCA_016870195.1). Taxonomy (GTDB): domain Bacteria; phylum Actinomycetota; class Actinomycetes; order S36-B12; family S36-B12; genus VGCC01. Next base: position 22,101 of record VGCC01000007.1, on the reverse strand, counting down.
TAACCATGGTGGTTGTGTCCGGGTGCCGCAGCGAAAAGCGTTCCGGGGTGCACCTGACGCGAGTCGAGGCTCAGGGATGTGATGCCCACATTTCCTGATTTCGCAATACGACCACCGATGGAATTGACCGCGTCGACGAAATCCACGGAGTTCGACTCCGGGGCTTCGAACACTGTTACCCCTTGGCGGTCAGGGGAATCCGGGGAGCCCGGGTTCCCGTGGGCGGGATCTGTCGAGCCTGAAGCGAGTATGTCATCACCCTCGTGAAGACCGGACCGCCCAACTGGCCTCCGTATCTGCCACTACGCGGTTGTGAGACGAAGACCGCCGCAACCAACTCCGGATCATCAATCGGGGCAACACCGATGAAGGATGCGACGACGTCGCGGGTGTAGCAGCCGCAACGGGGATCCACGAACATCGCCGTTCCCGTCTTCCCTCCCACGCGGTAACCCGGGATCTTCGCAAGCGGGGCCGTACCCCCATCGCCGACGACCGTCTCGAGCATCGTGAGAACCTGCCGGGACGCCTCACGCGAAATCACTCGAGTGCGCTCCCCAGATTCCGGGGTGATGACTTCGCCTGTCGGTGAGATAAATGCGTCGATGAGACGGGGATCTTGTCGGATGCCTCCGTTTGCCACGGTGGCGAAGACGTTTGCGGCCTGCACTGCGTTGACACTGAGTCCTTGGCCGAAAGCAATCGTCGGCAACGATGTCGCCGACCAGTTCTCCACAGGAGGGATGTATCCGTCGCCCTCGGCGGGGAAGTTCGTGCCGGTGTCGTCACCGACCCCGAATCGCTTCATGTAGTCGTACAGCTTGTACTTGCCGATGCGCTCGGCAGCGAGGATCGTTCCAATGTTGCTCGACTGGGCCATGATCCCACTCAACGTGAGCCGCAGGGTGCCGTGCGGTGTGTGGTCCTGGAATGCCTCGCCTCCTCGCCGAAGCCGGGGAGGAACCTTGATGACGGTGTAGGGGTCTGCCGCAGCTTCGTTCACCACCCCGGACAGCGTGATCACCTTTGCCGTGGAACCCGGTTCGAAGACGTCCGTGAGAACTCGGTTGCCTCTGTCTGCCGCCTTGGCCGAACCTGGATCGTTGGCATCGAAGGTGGGAGCGGTCGCCATCGCCAGGATCCGGCCGGTCTTGACTTCCATCACGACGACGGTGCCGCTAGCGGCTTGAGCGCTGCGGACCCGCTCAGCGATAGCTTCCTGTGCGACAAATTGGATATCGCGATCGATGGTCAACCGCACGTCCATTCCCGGCTCCGGGTCCACGCGTTCGACATTCGCCGTCGGGATGACGCGACCACCCGGGCCCTTCTCGAACGTCTGGTTGCCAGCTTTCCCCGCGAGTTCCTTCTCGAGCGCGTACTCGAGACCACCCATGCCCACACCTTCGGCACCCACGAAGCCGACGACATTCGCCGCGAGTTCGCCTCCGGGATAGACACGACGAGTCGTGATCTCACTGAAGATGCCCGGAAGCTCCAAGTCGGAGATCCGATTCCACGTCTCAGGGGTGATCATCTTCGCGACGTAGACGAACTTCCGATCCCCGGTGAGACGCGGAGTCAACTCCGCCGCATCGATTCCCACAATGGGAGCGAGTCGCGCTGCCGTGGAGGCCGGATCATCAATCAAGGTCTGGTCCGCTGTCACATTGCGCGCTTCGACGGTCACGGCGAGTGGATCGCCGGCGGAGTCGAGGATTGAGCCGCGTTGAGCGGGTAAGTCGGTTGTCTTGAGCCGCTGACCGAGGGCTGCCTCGGCGAGACTCGGTCCACGGAGCACCTGGAGCTCGAGGAGGCGGCCTCCGAACAGCGTCAACACGATCGCCGTTGCGACGAGCAGGATCATCCCGCGCTTAGAGATATCCCCCAGGGTGAGGTGCCGATGGGCCCAACCACCATCTGCCGGGCCGCCCGGCGAACGCGGGGGGGTACGCGGACGAGAACGTGTGTCCGTCGCCACGTCAATCCACCACCGGCTCTGCCATCAATTGGTCATCCGGGCCCGAATCACTCACCACGACCAACGGTTGATCTGGAGCCACGAGGGATCGGGGTGGAAGTTCCTGCCATAGAGCGTCCTCCCCAGACCGAGGCGATGGCGCACTTCCTCCAACCGCGATGCCCCTGGAACCGGCGAAGGTGGTTGGCAGACTCGACACATCGGTGGTGAATGTCGCGTTGGTGGCGATGCGCGCAGTCGTGCTCGAAGCGATACCTGGAGCAGGTCGGGGCTTGCCGAGCACCTGGCCGCCCGGGACCGAGATGAACACCGGTGTCGAACTTGGCACCATGCCTAATTCCCGGGCCCGGTATTCGAGGGCGATCGGTGCCGATGCCGCCGCCACCTCCTCAAGCAGCGCCTGTTCATTTTCTTGAAGCGCCTGGAATTCTCCGCGAAGCGCTTGGACGGTGAATGATCCCTGCGCGAGGGACGTGTTGATCACGAGCATGGTGATGAGGGCGAACGCGAGGATGGCCGTGACGATCAGGACGAATGTGCCGCGACTTGCACGATCCGGACTCAGCGGCGCCACGAGGGAGAGGTGCGCGTGTGCCCGTGTGCGCTTGCGGACTTGGGGAGCCGTGAGCTCTGGGGCAGACACCGTCTCGTCGATGACCGCCACAGCGTGTTCCGTCGACGTCATGCGGCCCACCGCACTCGCTCTGCCGCGCGGATGCGCACGGACGCTGCGCGGGGGTTCTCGGCTACCTCGTCCGGGCTCGCCATCTGCGCGCCGCGCGTGATGAGCGTGAACGGGGGCTCCGCGCCCTCCGGGATGAAGGGAAGATCTTCGGGTACGCGCGTCCGGCACGCCTCTAGCAAGACTCCCTTGACGATGGCGTCCTCGAGGGACTGATAGCTCATGACGACGACCCGTCCTCCGAGGGCAAGGCAGTCGAGCGCTTGCGGAAGTGCACACTCGAGAGCCGTCAATTCATCGTTCACCTCGATCCGCAAGGCTTGGAAGGTGCGTTTGGCCGGATTACCTCCATGCCTGCGAGCGGGCGCGGGGATTGCATCACGGACGAGGTCGACGAGGCGTCCGGACGTCGTGAACGGTGCATTCGCGCGTTCGGCGACGATCCGACGGGCGATGCGCGAGGCGAATCGCTCCTCCCCGTAGGTGCGCAAGACGCGAGCCAGGTCCGTTTCCGAATACGAATTCAGTACGTCCGCAGCGGTAACGGGACCCTCCGGGTCCATCCGCATGTCCAGGGATACATCGCGGGAGTAGGCAAAACCCCGGGACGGGTCGTCCAATTGCATCGATGAGACACCGAGATCGAACAGGATCCCGTTCACATGCGGATGCCCGAGTTCCTGGAGGACCGCGCCGATTCGGTCGTAGACCGCGTGAACCAGGGTCACGCGGTCAGCGAAAGCGGCTAAGCGATCCCGGCTGATGGCGAGCGCCCGGGCATCCCGGTCAATGCCGATGAGGCGAAGATCCGGAACCTGCTCGAGCGCGAAGGCCGCGTGGCCCCCAAGTCCGACGGTCGCATCGACGAGGATCGGTTCGGGCTGGGCGAGAGCCGGAGCGAGGAGGGCGAAGACACGTTCCCGCAGCACAGGCTCGTGATGCGGGACGTAGTCGACGTCCTCGATCTCCATCGTCGGTTATCCGCCGATGAAGGTGGCGACTGAGTAGACCACGGTGCCGGTGAGGATTCCGGAGACGAGAACTGCGGCTCCGGTGCGCATCCCACGGACTACCGGGTGCTGGACGAACTCATTCAGTGTGCTCATGTCTTCCTCTTCGTGATGGCGTTGGTCGCGGTTCCTTGCCTTCGTGCGGCCGGGCCCCCGCCCGCATCGCCTGCCTGGCACCGGGGAAGGGATTCCAGGAAGTGGGCGGGAGGAGACCGAGCCGCACGACGTCACAGCACTCCGGGAATCACCTCCTCATTAAGGCCGGAGAAGTTGTCCTCCTGGCCGGCGAGATAGGTGTCCCAGGTCTCGGCATCCCAGATCTCGGCTGTGGTCCCGTTGCCTACGACGATGACCTCGCGGTCGAGCCCGGCGTACTCGCGCAGGCCCGGGGGGACCGTGATCCGTCCTTGGCGATCGGGAATCTCGTCGGAAGCACCGGAGAAGAGGACGCGCAGGTAAGCCCGGACCCGGGCGTCCGAACGCGAGGCCTCGCCCAGGCGCTCCGCGTAGGCACCGAACTCCGCCGTGGGCCAGACCACCAGAGAGCGCTCCTGCCCCCGGGTGAGGACCAATCCAGCGGCGAGCTGCTCGCGGAACTTGGCAGGCAGGACCAGGCGGCCCTTGTCATCGAGTCGAGGTGCGTGGGTGCCCAGAAACATCTGTCACTCCCGCCTCGTAGACCCCATAAATCCCCCTGGCACCTCCAGGTAGCGCCACTTTACTCCACTTTGCCCCACCGTCAACCACTTTGGCCTCCCTTTCCTCCCCGGCTGTCCCCCGTTTGCCGGATGGTCACCTACCGTGGGGCGGTGTTCGGCCGGGTAGTAGTGGTGCTCCCGCTCGCTGCTTTCCTCGTGGGGGCGTGCAGCAGCCAGGCGACCGTGAACCCGGCGCCGACCCCTCCCCCCAGTCAGGCGCCCGCCCCCCTCCCGAGCCCGAGCCCGAGCCCGACGCCGACGCCGACGCCCACCTCGCCCCTCACCGGGCTTCCGGAGGTGAGCCCGCGTCCCGTCCTTGCCGTGAAGCTCGACAACACCGGGAACGCGCAGCCGCATGCAGGTCTCCACCGAGCCGACATCGTCTACATCGAAGAGGTCGAGTACGGGATGACCCGGATCGCCGCCGTCTTCTCAGGAGAGATCCCCACTCGAATCGGTCCCGTGCGTTCGGCTCGGATCACCGACATCGATCTGCTGGCGCAGTTCGGGTCACCGGCCTTCTCCTTCTCAGGTGTCCAGCGGAAGATGTGGCCCCTCATCGACGAGTCATCCGTCGTCGACATCTCTCCCAACAAGGTCGCGAAGGTCTACTCGCGGGATGCCGATCGCCGAGCTCCCTACAACTACTTCCTTGATGGCGTGGCGGGCCTGGCCTGGGCCACGGACGCCTCCCTCACCCGCGACATCGGCTTCCGATTTGATGGGCAGACTCCCGCCGGGGGCTATCCGCTATCTCGAGCCTCGGTGGAGTGGCCATCGTCCTCAGCGGACTTCGAGTATGACTCCGGTGCCGGTGATTTCCTCGTGTATTTGAACGGGATTGCGGCCATGGAGGAAGAGACCGGCCAGCAGCAGCGCGCCGACACTGTGATCATCCAGTACGTGCAACAGGCGGAATCGCAGTTCTTCGATAAGGGTGGCGGCAACACCCCGCACGTGGAGACCATTGGCAGCGGAGCGGGTCTCGTCGTGCGCGATGGACGAGCGTTTGACGTGACATGGAGTCGGCCCGACGCCGCCTCCGGGACCACCTTCTTGATGCGTGATGGTTCACCGATGACATTCACTCCCGGGCAGACCTGGGTGATCCTGCTCAACGAGGGGCGCCGCGCGGTCATCAACGCCAGCCCTTCGCCCTCCGCGACCCCCTAGTCGCAGTCGATCGTCTTCCGTGACCCATCCGGGTCATAGACGTAGATCGCCAATTGGCCGAAGCGCCGGGCGATTTCACAACCGCGCTCGGCCGTCATGCCCCAGACGATGAATCCCGGCTCCGAATGGTCGTCCCGCTGGGATGCGCCCACCGCGGGCCAGACATCGGCTCCGATCAGATCCAGTTCGGCCTCCAGGCGGCGGTTGTTCGCCTCATTGGCGGCACGGCCCGGTCGCTCCCAGCCGGGATTCCATGCCGTCAGGACCACGCCCGACTCCCCCCGGGCCACACACACGGGGGCGGGATCCACCCACGACGACCCGTCCCACACCGTGACCAGGGTGTCGTCGTAGATGCCGAAGAGTTCCTCCCGACCGATGCCGGTGTCACCACGTCCCATCTCGCCCTCCCGGTGGACCGCGCCCGATATCCCGTGACAGACTTGTGGACCCTTTCACACCGGCCCCGGGACCATCGTGACGAGCAGCATCGAGTTCGAGCAGGAGCGACTCGACGCGTTTCATGCCGATCTCTCCCGCCATATCGATCACCTCCACCAGCGGATCGGGCAGGTGTCCTCGGCTCCGGCCACGGGTACTGGTCAGGACGATCTGGAACGGGAAGCGCACCTGGTGAACCTTCGTCAGCAACTGCGCTCCGCAGAGGCGTCCCGGATGCGCCTCTGCTTTGGGCGAATCGACCCCGACTCGGGTCCCGAGCTCCACATTGGGCGCATCGGGCTGCGCTCGGTGAACGGAGACGTGGTCCTCGTGGATTGGCGCGCGCCCCAGGCTGCCCCCTTCTACCAAGCCACGAGTGCCCAACCCATGCACCTGTCCATGCGTCGCAGGATCGCAACCCGCCAGGAAGACCTTCGCGAGGTGGTGACCCACATCGACGACGAGTTCTTCGATGGGCAGACCCACCTTCTTCCGGGAGCGGAGGCGATGAACGATCCGCGCACAGGTCGGATGGGGGACATCCTCGCCACGATCGCCGCGGATCAGGACGCGATCATCCGCAGTCCCGTGGAGCATGTCACCGTCGTTAAGGGCGGACCCGGAACCGGGAAGACGGTTGTGGCATTGCACCGAGCCGCGTGGCTGCTCTATACCTACAGCGAGAAGTTGAGTCTCGACGGGGTTCTGGTCATTGGCCCCAGCACCCTCTTCCTCCGCTATATCGATCAAGTCCTTCCCAGCCTGGGCGAAACGGATGTGGTCTTGATGACCACCGCAACCATGGTGCCGGGTATCCGCGCATCCGCCCAGGATCCGGCGACGGTGGCGGCGATCAAAGGGGATGCACGCATGGCCGATGTCATTGCGCGGGCAATCTCAGCGCGGATACGTGTACCTGACACGGACGTACGCATTACAACAGAATCCCATGGCCAGATCCGCATCCGCGCCGGGCAGTTCACCGAAGCCGCTCGTGGTCTCTCTCGCCATCAGCGCTATCACGAGGGGCGAGAGACCTTCCTCCGTCGCGTCCTCGAAGCTGCCGCCCGCAATCGACTGCGCGATGCCGGGCACTCCACACCCACTGCAAATGAAGTGCTTGACGAGGTCTCCGACTTCATTGACGATCGCCATGTACGTCGAAAACTCAACTTGATGTGGATGCCGATCGATCCGGCGGACTTGATCAACCGTCTCCTCTCGGACGCGGACTTCCTGCGCGAGTGCGCCAACGGGATTCTGGAGTCCCATGAGCAGGCTGCACTCCTGCGTCCCCGGTTATCTCCGTGGACCGTGGACGATGTGCCACTGATCGATGAAGTCGCGGCGAGGGTGGGAGTCTGGGAGCGTCCCCGCCGGTGCGCACCCACCTCTTCTCCGGATGATCCGCGTGAACTCGATGCGCGCGACCTGCATGTCGCGAACGCTCACCATGTCGAGCGGTCCACGAGAAGCGTGGCTGAACGTGCCTTCGACGACCGCGACTGGATCTACGGCCACGTCATCGTCGACGAGGCACAGGAACTGAGCGCAATGGCCTGGCGTGCCGTGCAACGTCGGGCGAGTCGCAAGTCCATGACGGTAGTCGGGGACCTGCAGCAGGCGTCGCATCCCGCGGCAGCGCGGACCTGGGAAGAAGCCCTCGGGTGGGCCGGGGAGTCCCTCAGGCTCCACGAACTCACCATCACATACCGCATCACTGAGGAGATCGCGGACACCGCCTCGTCCTGGCTCACCGCCGCAGGGGGCCACGCCCCGACCCTGCAGCCGATCCGAACCGGACCACCAACGGTCGCCATCGCACGACCGACGGCCGACGTTCGCACATACATCGAGAAGGTTCTGATCGATTTCACCGGACGTGCCGCGGTCATCGTTCCCGCAGCAGAAGTCCCGATGTGGTCGGAACTCCTCGACGGCGATCCGTTCGGCTTTGGTCCGGATGCGATCGATGCGGTGGCCGCCGTGATCACAGCGCAGGATTCGAAGGGTTTGGAATTCGATCAGGTCTTCATCGTCAACCCAGAAGCCATCGCCTACGAAGTTCCTGCGGGGGCCAACATCTATGTTGCGTGTACGCGCGCGACGAACCAGTTGCATCTGATCACGCCGGAATAGCCCCAGGGCTCACTGCCCGAGGCGCGCCCAGTCCCTGATCACCGTTGTGCGTAGCACGATGTCCTGGATGGATTGGTCACGATGGCTGATGATCGCCCAGAGCAGACCCGGTGGGACCGCGACGCAGAAAACCGCACGACCGAGGGACCGGAGCCAGCCCACACGTGATCCATCCCGGCTGCGCACGCGCACACCCATCGCGAATCCACCCAGGGAGCGACCTGTGGTGGCCCAACACGCCATCCAATACAGCACCATGAACGCGTAGCCGAACACGAGGAGCGCGAAGGCATCGGGTGTAGGCAACGGCTCCGTGGGGCGCAGCACGAAGATCAGGAATCGAGTGCCCGCCCATCCGACGACGACGAGCACGCTAACGAGGGCGATATCGATGAGCACGCTCACGGCACGGGTGACGAAACCCGCGGTTGTTCCCTGCAGATCGCGCGCAGCCTTTGGAAGCGGGTCCACCATCGGTGCCTCGCCGGCCTGGACGAGTTGCTGATACGTGGAGAAATCCATCAGGTACCTCCCTCGTCCCTGCGCGATCGCGACCGCAGCAGGATCCGATCCACGATGTGGGCGATACCGGCGTCCGCCTCTGCGGCTTGCATCCGTGCCGCATTCAGGGCGCTATCCGCGACACCTCCGGTTGACTCTCGAATGAGTTCGGGGAGGTCGATCTCATTGACCACGTAGTCGGCAATTTCCACGATCGGAATCTGGTTGATGACGACATCGAGGTCGACTCGGTCGACGACGATGGCGGTGAGGTCGATTTCATCGAGGGCCTGCAGGACAATGGCCCGCAGATCAACGCGCGCGAGGACCACCTCGGTCAAATCGATCCGCGAGATCACCGCGTCGATGATCGGAGGCAACACGCGGTCCAGGGTTCCGTTGACCGCGGAGGAGGCCACAGCGCGAGTCAAGTTCACGGCGGTTGAAACCGTGAACCCCACAAGACCGACCACGCCCGCGATGGAATCTGCGACTGCAGAGCGGACGTCCCCCTCGCCCAGCGGGACGTCGATGCGCGAGACCACCACGACATCGCGGACGGAGCTGGGTTCGGCTTCCACACCGCCATGATTCCCGATGGTCATCTCCGGCACTACAGTGCCAGGGTGCGTGCCTGGTGGTGGCTGGTCATTGCCCCCGTTGGACTCATCGCGGGCCTCGTCTTCCTGCTGGTCGGAGCCAACATCACCACGGAGATTCGCAGCGGGAACGAACAGTCCGCACTCGCGCCGTTCTACGAACCCCCCAGCCCGCTTCCCCCGACACCGGGCACGGTGATCCGCACTGAACCACTCGGAGTGGATGTTCCAGGTGCTACCGCACTGCGGATTCTCTACGTGTCCGCGCGACCGGACGGCACACCGGCAGCCTCCGGAGGGATGATCTTCATCCCCACAGCACCCGCGCCGCCCGAGGGGAGGCCGGTTGTGGCGTGGGCCCACGGGACACTCGGCATGGGGGACGCGTGCGCCCCGTCGCGCTCCGACAATCCCCTGGGCGACACCGCGAACTGGCTCGACTCGATGCTCGCGCTCGGCTACGTCGTCGTCGCCACGGATTACGTCGGCCTGGGCACTCCCGGTCCCGAGTTGTACCTGGTGGGAGAGGCGGAGGCCCACGATGTGGTGAACTCCGTGCGCGCGGCTCGCGCACTCCCCGAGGCCGACGCGGGTGACCGTTACGTCGTGTGGGGACACTCGCAGGGTGGCCACTCCGCGTTGTGGACGGGTCATCTCAGCGAGACGATCGCGCCGGAATTGTCTTTGCTTGGCGTGGCAGCCGCCGCGCCTGCTGCGGAGCTCACGCGGATCATGGACGCCCAGTGGGACACCACGATCGGGTGGGGGATCGGCCCGGAGGTCGCTATCTCCTGGCCGGTGGCCGACCCGGCACTGTCTCCCGATCAAGTGCTGACCTTCACCGGGGAAAGGACGTATCAGCGCATCGCGGATCAATGCACGAGCAATAACACGCTGCTCCTCGAGTTGGCGCTCCGCAAGTCGGCGGGTCAGAAGTTCTTCTCGGAGAACCCTCTCGACAACACCGCTTGGGCGGCGTTCGCGGAGCGACAGACTCCCCCGCCATTCCCCTCGTCAATGCCGCTGTTCATCGCTCAGGGCACGACGGACGAGGTTGTGCTGCCGTGGCCGAACGCCTACCTGCAAGAGAAGTGGTGTGCCGCAGGTTCCGACCTGACCATGATGTGGATGGGAGACATAGGGCACATAAAGGCGGCGGTTACCGCGGGGCCGGTGGTCACGCAGTGGGTCGCAGACCGATTCGCTGGACGTCCGACGACGCGGAATTGCGAATTCCCGCCCGCGGTTCCGCCCCAGAAGCCCGCGAACGCCGGGTAACTCTCAGGTACTACTGGGGGTCGCCTTCGGCGCGACGGCGCCAGCGGTCTTCCATTTTGCCCATGAAGCCGGGCCCGGTCTGCTTCGGCGCCTGCGGTGCCGCGGTCTGCTCGCCTTCCGCTGCGGGCGCTGCTCCCGCGCCGCCCGAGAAGGCGGAGTAAACGAGGACCGCCCCAGCAAACATGATGACGAATCCCACGACCCCGAGTGCGATGACTGCGGTGGCGACCCCGGCGAGGATCAGACCCATTCCCCCGAGGAAGCCGAGGACACCGAGTACTGCGCGGCCGCGATGGGCACCGCCTGCACCGGTGGAACGCAGGGACGTGGCGAACTTCGGGTCTTCTGCGTAGAGCGCCTTTTCCATCTGCTCCAGCAGGCGCTGCTCGTGCTCGGATAGTGGCACCGCAGGCCCCCTCTCCTCTGGGCAGATATGTCGCTTCGCCAAGGATAAGCACTAATCGCCCGGAGCGACACCCGCGGATCGGTCTCCGTGTGGCGGCTGCCCGGACTCTGTCCGATTGACCGCTCCCGGCACGAGGCGTCCCGGCACCACCGCCTCGTCGCCGAATCGGTCCCGCAAGCCATCGATGGCGACCTCTGCGTCGCGGCGGCCGTGCTCGGGGGCGTCCAGGAGGAGCTGCTCGGGTGCATCCTCGGCGGGGATGAGGTTCTCGGCCCGGACCCCCACCAATCGGATCTGGGCCCGTTCGAGTCCCAGGGCCGCAAACAGCGTCCACGCGGTGTCGTAGACGTCTTTGCCGACATCGGTGGGGTCGTGCAGGGTGCGGGAGCGGGTGATGGTGCTGAAGTCGGAGAAGCGCACCTTCAAGGAAATCGTCCGTGCGCGAAATTCGGCTCGGCGCAGCCGTGCGGCGACGTGGTCGGCGAGTGCTGCGATCCGGGTTCGCACGAACTCCTCGTCGTCGGTGTCCTCGGCGAACGTTTCCTCATTGCCGATGCTCTTCTCCGGCTCGTGCGGATTCACGCTGCGTGAATCCCGCCCCCAGGACAGCTCGTAGAGGTGGGAACCGGTGGCCTCCCCGAGGGCGCGCTGCAATGTGACGAGTGGCGTATGCGCGATGTCGCCGACGGTGCGCAAACCCAACCGGGTCAGGTGCTCCTCGGTCTTCTCCCCCACGCCCCACAGTGCCCCGACGGGGAGGGGATGCAAGAACGCAAGCACCTGGTCGACCGGGATGACCAGCAGGCCATCGGGCTTGCAGCGCGTGGAGGCGAGTTTGGCGACGAACTTGGTCGGGGCCACGCCGACCGAGCAGGTGATGCCCTGCTCGTCGACCACGCGTGCGCGGATCAACTCCGCGATGTGACGCGGCGGACCGAGTCGACGCAGCGCACCAGACACATCCAGGAACGCCTCGTCGAGGCTGAGGGGCTCCACCTGCGGGGTGACCGATCGGAAGATCGCCATCACTCCCTGGCTGGCCTCGGAATAGAGGGAGTGCCGCGGCGGCAGGATCGTGGCCTGCGGTGCGATGCGCCGGGCGCGCGACATCGGCATCGCCGAGTGGACACCGAGGGCACGTGCCTCGTACGTGGCCGACAGCACCACGCCGCGGTTGCCCCCCGCGCCGACGATGACCGGGGTGCCGACCAACTCCGGGTGGTCGAGCAGTTCGACGGATGCGTAGAACGCGTCCATATCTATATGGAGGATCGGGCAGCCGGTGTCATCGTCGCCGAATCCGATGCGGCCCTGCGGGCGGCGCACCTGGCTGCGGCTCATGGGCCCACCATGTCATTCATCGCGCGTTCCCCGGTCACCATCCGGGTGTCCCCGGGCTGCGGTGCCACAACTTGCTCGGTGCCTGGTCGGCGGGTTTGACGTCGGCGTAGGGGGACTGCCGGAACCCGCTCGCGTGCAGCAGGATCGGGCGGCTGCGCGGCTCACCGCCACCGGGAACCGGTGAGGAGTCGACGAGGTCGATGACCGCCTCGCGGCCACCGTCCTTCCAGATCCGACGCACCTCGCCCAGTTCCCAGCATCCGGTGGCGCGCAGGGACACCCCCCGCGGCCCGGTGCGTCGCACCACACCGCGCACCATGAGCAGCCAGGAGTCGAAGACGGTTCCGGCATACGGGTCCTGGACGTCTTCGAAGAACGTGGCATCCATCGGTCCGGTGGCATCGTCGAGGGTGACGAAGATGACCCGCTTGCCACTGCGGATGGGTGGTGTCTGCGTGGCCACCTTCACCCCCGCGACGAAGATCTCCTGCTGGGATCTGCAGCCCAACAGGTCACGGGCCCGCACCAACGACAGGTCCGCGAGCATGTCCTCGTAGAACTCCATCATGTGGTGGCTGACGTCGAGGCCGAGGATCTCCAACTCGGCGCGCACCGACTCCCCCGCGTTCATTTCCCCCAGTCCCGACGGAACGACGTCGGTGATCGTCGAGGACATGTCCAGGGACAACTGCGCCGGGGAGATCTGCGACCTACGACTGCGATCGTGCTCGGCGATGTGGATGAGCAGGTCCCGGCGGGTGAGGTGGTGACGCCGGTGGGTGCCCTGCTGGAACCCGTAGAGCGCATCGAAGGCACCGGCGAGGACCAGGTTCTCCGCGGTGGGCCGGGAGATCCCCGCGCGGTGCATCACATCCTCGAGGGAGGAGAAGGGTTGGCCCGCGACGAGTGCCTCGACCTCGGTGTCGCTGATCCCCTTCACTTCCTGGAACGCCATGCGCAGTCCCCACTCCCCGTCCGGCATGCGCTCCGCGTGGTACCCGGCGCGCGAGGCGTTGATGTCCAGACCGAGGATCACTACGCCGAAGTGGCGTGCGTCGTCGAGGATGAGTCGCTTGGGATACATCCCCGGGTCGTGGGTGAGTACCCCGCTGAAGAACGCCGCGGGATGGTGGGCCTTGAGCCACGCGGATTGATAGGTGGGTAGCGCGAAAGCCGCGGCATGCGCTTTGCAGAATCCGAAGGAGGCGAAGGCGCGCAGGATCTCCCACACCCGTTCGATCACCGCGAGTTCGTATCCCTGCGCATGCGCGGCGCGGTAGAACCACACCCGCACCTCGTCCTGTCCCTCCGGTGAACCCATGGCCCGCCTCGACTCGTCGGCCTCGGCCAGCGAGCAGCCGGTCATGGTGGCCACGATCTGCATCACCTGCTCGTGGAACACCACGACCCCGTAGGTCTCCTCGACGATTGAGCGCAGGTCTGGGTGCGGATACTCCGGGCTGCTCCAGCCCTGTCGTGCCCGCAGGAACGGGGTCACCATGTCCGACTTCACCGGGCCGGGTCGGAACAGCGAGATGTCGATGATGAGGTCGGAGAAGTACTCGGGGGCGAACTTGCCGATCAACTCCCGCTGCCCGGGGGATTCGATCTGGAAGCAGCCGAGGGTGTGGGTGGTGCGGATGAGCGCGAAGGTGTCCGGATCGTCGAGGGATGTGGTGTCGAGTTCGACGCGCACCCCCTCCGTGCGCTCGATCTCGTCGAGGGCGTAGGCCATCGCCGACTGCATGCGCACCCCGAGGACGTCGAGTTTGAGGAAGCCCATGTGTTCGACGTCGTGCTTGTCGAATTGACTCATCGCGTACCCGGCCGCGCTGGTCTCGGTGGGTGTGCGGTCCAGGAGGGTGAGGTCGGACAGGATCACACCGCACGGGTGCAGGGCCACATGCCGTGGCAGGCCGTCGAGGGATTCCACCAGGGTGAGGAACCGATCGAGCGTTCCCTCCGCGGCGAGTCGACCGAAGGTCGAGGACCGCAGTTCCGGCAGGTCCGCGAGTGCGGAGCGGGCGTAGCGGGCCCGCACATGCGGGAAGGACTTGGCCAACGCATCGACTTCCGCAGCAGGCATTCCGAGGGCTTTACCGACATCGCGCACCGCGTGCCGCACACGGTAGGTCTCCATCATCGCCACGCAGGCCACGCGCTCGTGACCGAAGCGTTCAAAGATTCGGTCATACATCTCGGTGCGCCGCGCGGACTCGACGTCGATGTCGATGTCCGGGAGCATCCGCCGCAGCGGGGACAGGAACCGCTCCATCAACAATCCGTGCCGCATGGGATCGACACCGGAGATCCCGAGGAGATGGTTGACCAGGCTGCCGGCACCCGATCCGCGTGCGGCCACGCGCACACCCTCCGCGCGAATCATGTCCACCACCTCGGCGACGGTGAGGAAGTAACCGGCGAACCCGAGGTGCTCGATGGTGCGCATCTCCGCGGCCAGGCGTTCCTCGGCGGCACGCAGCTCACCACTGTCATAACGCTGCGGGAGGGCGGAGCGGCACCGCTGCCAGAGCAGTGCGGTGGCCTCGCGCACCGGATCGGTGACCGGGTGGTCGACGAGGACGTCGAGTTCGGGGACGAACACCTCCCCGAGTCCCAGATCGCGTTCGGGTTGCAGTGCGCAGAATTCGGCAAGGTGGATCGTGTCGGTGACGAGCCGGTGGCGATCACGTTCCCCCGCGGCGCGGGCGATTTCCTCGGCCACCTGCGCCATCTCCGCGGACGACTTCAAGAACGCTTCGCCGTTGGCGTGTTCTAGGCGGCTGGAGCGCAGCGGCACCAGCAGGCGCGAGGCATCGAGGATGTCGGCGACCGGTGCGTCGGTGCGATCGAGGTAGCGCACGCCATTGGTCAGCACGACGGGAAGGTGGTTCTCCCGCGCCCACCGCACCGTGCGCGCGGCCGCTGCCAGGGAGTGCCGATGACCGGCGGGCCGATGGTGGCAGCTGACCGCCATCGCCAGCCACCGACCGAACAGGGCGCGCCACGGACGCACCGCCGCATCCGCACGCCATGGACGATCCGCGGCGAGCAGGCGTCCGGGTTCGGAGTCCGGTGTCAGCAGCGCGACGACACCTTCGTGGTGCTGCTGCACCGACTGCCAGGTGAGGTACGGATCCCCACGGGTGTGCGAGTGCGCGGCGGTGACGAGCCGACACAGGGATGCCCACCCGCGCGCACCCGAGGCGAGGAACACCACCCGCGGGCGTGATTCCTCGATCCACGCACCACCGCGTGCGGGGGTGCGACGGGACACCGCGTGCGTGGGACTACTCGGCTCCACCGCGAGATCCACTCCGATGACCGGGGCGACTCCGGCATCGCGACACGCGTGCGCCCACTGCACCGCACCGTAGAGACCATCGCGGTCGGTGACGCCGATGATCGGTTGACCGAACTCGGCGGCACGGGTGACCAGAGCCTGCGCGGTGGCGGTCCCGTACTGCAGGGAATGACTCGAGGCCACCTGCAGGTGGGTGAACGGAGTGGATGTCGACGGCATAGGAATCCGATGCGGGATGGAGGGGCCTCGGCGCAGGGGGAATACGCCGAGGCCCCGGCCGATGGACAGGAGGCCACCGGCAACAGCCCGCTAACTGACGAAACGCAGTCCGGGGACGAGGGGTGCTTGATAGGCGATACCCAGGTGCACGCAGACGCGCGCGAGGAACTCCTCGGCGTCGCGGACCAGGTCATCGGCCTCGCGATGACTCACGCAGGGAACACCGGCCATGGCGGCTGAACGCTTACGCGCACCGGCGGCGAAGAAGTCCGCCCACTCGCCGAACTCCACCGCGACCTGCGGGAGGACGGCCCAGACACTGCGCACGCGTCCGCGCATTCCATCGGGACGGGCATCGGAGGCGAGGACGGCAGCGGCCGCACGCAGTGCCGCGAGGTGCGCGGCGGCGTAACGGTCCTGCGGTGTGTGGGCGATGGCGGCATCGGTGAGACTGCGCCGCGCCGATGCGATGAGATCGTCCGTGGAACGGGTCATGTGCTTCTCCTGCGCTGGTATCAATCCATGACCTGCTCGATCCCCCACCGCTGTGCGGTGACCGAGAGGTCGTAGACACCCGTTCCCTGCACGGAACCGGATGTGCATTCGACCCGCCAGAACGTGCGCTGGCCACTGACGGACAGCAGACCCTCGGCCTGCCACCACGCCTCACCCTCGACCCACCGATCGAGTACCGAGCGCACCCGGAACTCCCGGCCCTTCCAGCGGAAGCCCGTGGGGGTTCCGCCCGGATCGGTCCGGACCTGGACCGACCGACCGCCATACCTCTTGTTCACGCCCCTCACTTCGTCTCACCGGGACCGGGGTCGAGGCGGTCCCGGTGAGCCGAAGGAGGCTCGGGGCCGGCCGCGACTCCGACCCCGTATTCGAACAGGTGTTCGAATACGGGGTACGTTAAACCGACCCTCCGACAGCCGTCAAGCCCGTGGTACACCTGAGCCGTGAAGTTGACCTTCCTCGGGGCGGTGGGCACGGTCACCGGGTCCCGATTCGCCGTGAGCACCCCGGCCGGCACCGTCCTGGTCGACTGCGGCCTGTTCCAGGGGCCCCGCCAGATCCGGGAGCGCAACTGGGCCGACTTCCCGCTGAATCCGGCGGACATCTCCGCCGTGGTGCTCACCCACGCCCACCTCGACCACTGCGGGTACGTCCCGGCCCTGGTCCGCGACGGGTTCACCGGGCCGATCTACTGCTCCCCCAACACCGCACGCCTGGTCCCGATCATCCTGCGCGACTCGGCGAAGTTGCAGGAGGAGGACACCGCCTACGCCCGACGCAAGGGCTTCAGCCGGCACGCCGAACCCAAGCCGCTCTACGACTCGATCGACGCCGAGGCCGCGATCGGACTGCTAGTTCCCCGCGAGTTCGGCGACGATTTCCCCCTGCTCGACGACCTGCGGTGCGTGCTCGATCCGGCCGGCCACATTCTCGGTTCCTCCACGACCACCCTGACCGAGACGACACCGGAGGGACAGCGGCGACTGGTGTTCAGCGGTGATCTCGGTCGCGGCAACCACCCGCTCCTCGATCCGCCCACTCCCCCCGTCGACGCGAACGCGATCGTCATCGAGTCGACCTACGGGGATCGCGATCACGCGGACTTCGATGCCGAGATCGACGAGATGGCCACCGTGATCAGCCGCACCCTCAAGCGCGGTGGCACGGTGGTCATCCCCGCGTTCGCGGTGGACCGCACCGAGGTGCTACTCATCACACTGCGCCGGCTGATCGACCAGCACCGCATTCCCCTCGCACCCATCTATATCGACAGCCCGATGGCACTTGCGGCTCTGGACATCTACCGCGAGGCGGTGGAGAACGCGGATCCGGAGTTGACGACGTCGGCGATCGCCGAGGGGAAGGCGCTCATCGACCTGCCGACCCTGCGTGCCGCCCGCACACCCGAGGACTCCAAGGAACTCGACGCCGGACACAGCCAGATCATCATCAGCGCATCGGGGATGGGCACCGGTGGTCGCGTGACGCACCACCTCAAGGCGTTCCTGCCTGATCCGAAATCGAGCGTCCTCCTCGTGGGTTACCAGGCGGCAGGCACGCCCGGGTGCATGCTCGCCGACGGTGCCGAGCAGATCAAGATCCATGGTCACTACGTGCCGGTGCGCGCGGAGATCGCCCAGATCGACGCCTTCAGCGTGCACGCCGACCGCTCCGAACTCCTCGCGTGGATCGAAGCGGGCCGCACCACACCCGGGCAGATCTTCATCGTGCACGGGGAACCCGATGCCGCCGATGCTTTGGCCGCGCAACTGCGCGAGGAATTGCATACGGCCGTGGTGGTCCCCGAACCCAACGAGACCGTGGCGATCTAGCTCGCGACCACGGCCTCGATCCGGGTCGCCAATTCCGTATCCAGCGCCGTGACACCACCGGCCGAATGCGTGCTCAGCGTGAAGTGCAGGGTGCGCCACCGGATGTCGATGTCCGGGTGGTGGTCCATCTCCTCGGCGATCACCGCGATCGCATCGACCCACGCGATCGCCGCGGGGAAGTCACGTGCCGAGAACGTGGCGCGCAGCGCCCCGTCGGCGTACGACCACTCCGCATGCGAGGAACAGAAGTCCGCGATGGCCTCGGTGCTCAGCAGCTCCATGCCACCAGCAGACCACATCACTTCCGGAAGTCCGCCATCGGCTTGCGGGTCAAACCCACCCGTGTGGCGTTGAGGATGGCCAACACGTCGATCACCTCCTGGGCGATCGCTCCGGCCACGGGGGGCAGGAGCCCGAATACGGCCAGTCCCATGCCGATCACGCTGAGGGCGATACCTCCGATGGCGGTCTGCAGGGCGATGCGCCGCATGCGCGCACCGATATGCAACAACTCATCAAGACGCTCAAGGGAGGAATCCAGGACCACGGCATCGGCGGCTTCGGCGGTGACGTCGTTGTTGCGGCCGAACGCGACACCCACCGTGGCCGCGGTCATTGCGGGGGCGTCGTTGATGCCATCCCCCAGGAACACCGTCGGCCCGCGCGCGGTCTCCTCGCGCACCATGCGCAACTTCTCCTCCGGTGGAACGGACGCGTACGCCTCGTCCATACCCACGTGGTTCGACAGGTAATCGACCTCGCTCTGCCGATCCCCGGAGATCAGGATCGTGCGCACCACCTTGTGGTTGGCCGGCAGATGTTGGATAAACGAGCGGGCACCCTCCCGCGGTTCATCGCGGAACTGCAACGTCGCGGCATACACACCATCGACCAGCACCACACATTCCAGCCCCGCCGCCTCCGCCGGCAGTAGCGCCGCCGACTCCGGCGAGCGAGCTACGAGCGCCGCACGCCCGGTGACCTCGATGTCGTGCCCCGCGACCGTGGCCACCAAGCCCTTGCCCGGCACTTCCTCGACGCGGTCGGGTGCCAGTAGCGGTGTCTCAATGGCTTCGACGACAGCGGAGGCCAGCGGGTGTCTGCTGAACTGCTCGGCAGCCGCGACCCATGCCAGAACCTGGGTGCGGTCGAATCCCGGCGCGGTGAACACCTCCGCCAACCGCGGACGTCCATAGGTCAGCGTCCCGGTCTTATCGAAGATCATCGTGCGCGCGGTACTGATGCGCTCGAGCATCGACGGGTCCTTGACGATGATCCCGTGCCGCGCCGCCAGCGAGATCGCACCGATCACCGCTACGGGGACACCGATCAAGAGCGGGCACGGTGTCGCGATGACGAGCACGGCGAGGAATCGCTGCGGATCACCACTGATCACCCAGCCCAGGACCGCGATCGCCACCGCGATCAGGGTGTAGGCGGCACCGAGTCGGTCCGCCAGCCGGCGGATCGGGGGTCGCTCCTGCTCCGCCTGCGTCAACACCCCGACGATCTGGGCATACCGGCTGTCCTCAGCACGCGTGGTCGCGCGCACACGCATCGCCACCGTGCTGTTGATCGCACCGCTCATCACAGTGCTGCCCGGTGCCTTGGGCACCACATACGGCTCCCCCGTGAGGAAGGACTCGTCCATTGCCCCGCGCCCTTCGATCACCATCCCGTCCACGGGACAGATCTCGTGCGGGAGCACGACGACGAGATCGTCCACGTCGATCTGATCGACCGACACGTCATGCAACGTGCCGTCGACATCCACCCGGTGGGCAATCGTGGGCGAGCGTTGTGCGAGGGCAGCAAGGATCTGTGAGGCGCGTAGCGATGCAGCACTCTCCAGCGCCTCCCCGCCGGAGACCATCAACGCGATGATCCCCACCACGAGCCATTCCTGCATCACGGCACCGGTGACCATCGCCATCAGACCGAGAACATCGGCACCCATGCGCAGCTTGACCGCGTCCTTGACGATCGCGATCAGCAGCGGGATACCCACCAGCACCGCGGCGATGAGGATCGGCAATGCCTGCCAGAGCGATGACAGTCCGAGCAGGAAGGTGACCCCGTAGAGGACCAAGCAGGCCAGAACCACCAGAGCGCGCTGCCCCGAGCGGGTCTGCACGAAGGCGCGTGCGTACGCCGCCCCCGCTCCGTCACTCGCCACGGCGCAAGTCTCCCGCACCGAAGACGCGCCCTACCCTGTGCGCATGACCGAGCAGACCGAACAGCAATCAGTCATCGTCGTCCGCGAAGCACTCCGCCTGCGGGGAGCCACCGGTGAGGTACGTCGCCTTGACGACAGTGCCCGCACCGCCAAGGAAGCCGCGGATGCCCTGGGCATCGAAGTGGGTCAGATCGCCAGCTCCCTGGTCTTCCTCGCCGACGGTGACCCCGTCTTGGTCATGGCATCCGGCGGCCACCGCGTGGACACGGACAAACTGTCCGCAGTCCTTGGCGGTGCGACCATCACCAAGGCCAACGCCGACGACGTACGCAATGCAACTGGATTCGCCATCGGTGGCGTTGCCCCCGTCGGGCACCCTGAGCCGCTGCGCACCATCGTCGACATTGCACTCTCGAAATACGACGTCGTGTGGGCCGCTGGCGGTCACCCGCACTGCGTATTCCCCACGAGCTACGACGAGCTGCTGCGCATCACCGCGGGCGAAGCAGCTGAGGTCGGCGACTAGGGCGCACGTTACGTAGCGTCGGAATTCAACAACTCCTGCAGCTCAGGCAAGGCTTCAAGATCTTTCGGGCGCGCCGCGAATCGCTTCGACGCAATGATGTCCTCTAATGACGCCACCCTGATTGTCAGCTCGCCCACCGAAACCGCCGTGGCTCTTGAAGCAAGGTCGACGTACGAATGCCGACCGCCAGCAGGGTCTCTGAGTTCCACCAAGAGGTCTAGGGGCCGGCGTCGGTAGTCCAGGTTGAACTGCCGAATGCTGAAAGCGTGGCAGCATCCATTCGAAGCGGCAGTTGTCGTGTCTCTTCGTCTGTCATTCCACCCACCCGCAAGCGGGCACCCAATTCCACCAGCGCCGCCGCTAAGCGCTCGAAGTTCTCATGGCTAGTGGCCGGCACGCAATCGATATCCGCGGTTGCACGCTGCGCCCCATGCACGCGAGCTGCTACACCCCCAACAAGGACATACTCGACTCGGTGCCTGTCCAAGACCATCAAGATGCGGTCGGGATCGAACTCGGAGCTCGAGGCAACTGCTCCCATGCGCGGTTCTAGGCCGTGCGAGCGCTATTGAGAGACGCGAGGAACTCGAGGACCTTCTCAGCAGAGTCCAAAGGTTCGCCCAAGAGTGTGGTGGGAATGTCATCTGGTGTCGGGGGCTCACTGCTCACAAGTTCGCGCGCACTTTCCCAGTGCTTCGGCGAGGACGCCCGCTCCATGTCAAAGATCCTACCGCTGTCTCGTGTGACGCGGCTACCCATAGTCTGCTGAGGCTTGCGCAAGTCATGAGTGGCGTTGCGTCCGTGGGTCACCCTCAGTCGCTGCGCACCATCGTTGACGTTGCTCTTGCCCAATACTCAGTGGTCTCGGCAGCTGGCGGTCACCCGCACGACCTGTTCCCAGCGAGCTACGACGAGTTACTGGGCATCACCGCAGGCGAAGTTACGGAAATTGGGGCGTCGATACGCGCAGCCAGCGGAAGTGCTGGCTACTGAGGGATGAACTCTGAATCGAGTTCCCACGGGCGAATAGGTGAATTCTCGATCACCCAGGTCTGGAGGTCCTTGTCCCAGCCTGCGATTACGGCGACACCAACGACGATGAAGATCCAGCCAAGTCCCCGTCGGAACCAGCCATGCGGATCTGCTGCCCAGCGTGCCGCGCCAATGAAGCGCTGTCCGATCAGAGCGATAGCGAGCAGGGTTCCGCACAGCCCGATGACGTAAGCGATGAGTAATGCGATGCCCTGGCCGAACGAAGCCGGGAGGACGGTCACGATCA
>VGCC01000006.1 GCA_016870195.1 Actinomycetota bacterium | reverse complement strand
CATCCCCTTGACAGTCCGGGGCGTCGCCGATAGTTTCACCTGTATGACAGGTTTATCCTCCGTGGAGTCCTCCACGCTCCTTGCCGCAACAGAACCGGTCCAGGCGCCCTTCGCCGATGCCCTCGTTGAACTGGCCGCTCGGCGCCCCGATGTCGTGGTGCTCAGCGCCGACCTCAGCAACTACACCGACCTCCGGCCCTTCGCTACCGCCTATCCCGACCGGTTCATCCAGGTGGGCATGGCCGAGGCCAACATGATGGGCATCGCCGGAGGCCTGGCCCGCGCCGGATTCCTCCCGATCGCCGTGACCTACGGGGTGTTCGCCACCCGCCGGGCGTACGACCAGGTGGCGATGGCCCTCGCTACAGGCGATGTGCACGCCATCGTCGTGGCGTTCCTCCCTGGCATCACGACCCCGTTCCGCGCGACCCACCAGGCCACGGATGATCTCGCACTGATGCGCGCGATTCCCGGGATGACCGTCATCGATCCGGCCGACGCAACCGAAGTCGCATCGTCGCTGCACGCGGCGGCAGCCCACCGCGGCCCCATCTACCTCCGTGGATTGCGCGGGCTCGTAGAGCGGCGCTTCCCACCGGGTGAGTTCCACATTGGAAAGGCGAGGACCGTACGCACGGGGGCAGATGCACTCGTCATCGGGACCGGTCTCGGAACCTCCTGGGCCCTCGACGCAGCGGACGCGGCATCGCAACGCGGCATCGAATCGACCGTCATCCACGCCCCGACGCTGAAGCCCTTCGACGATGAACTCATCCTGTCTGCTGTCGAGGGCTTTCCCGTTGTGCACGTCATCGAAAACCACTCGACCGTCGGAGGACTCGCTGACGCAGTGTCCTCAGCACTGGCCCGCGCGGGAACGTCGACCCGCGTCGTCGCCCATGGTGTGCCGGATGTGTGGGCGCCTGCCGGCTCCCTCGACCACGTCCGGTCCGGACTCGGCCTCGACACCGACTCCCTGGCCCTCGCCATCACCCGCGAGGCAGGTGCCTCGTGAAGACCGATCAGGAATTGGCGGCGATCGCGACGTCACTGCGGCGCAGATGCATAGAGATGTGCCGTGGGCGGGGACGCGGGTACGCCGGTCAGGGACTTGCCCTCGCCGACATCATGGCGGTCCTCTACTTCGATGCACTACGCCGCGAAGGGGAGGCCCTGAGCGATCGGGTCGTGCTGTCCACGGGGCACAGTGCGATCGCGGTGTACTCCGCCCTCGGCGAGCTCGGCGTCTTCACCGAAGAGGAGTTGCGCACATACGGGCAGGACGGGTCGCGCATTGAGGAGAGCCCGCTGTCGGGGCTCCCGGGATTCCCGATCACGGGTGGCTCACTCGGTCAGGGACTGTCCCAGGCCGTGGGACTCGCACTCGGTGACCGCATGGCAGGTCGCGATACGCGAACGTTCTGCATCGTCAGCGATGGTGAGCTCCAAGAAGGCCAGACGTGGGAGGCCGCGATGTCTGCAGCCCACTATCGGCTCAACAACCTGGTCGTACTCATCGATAACAACCGCATGCAGGCTGACGGTGATCCGGCGATGGTCATGGCCGTGGAGCCGATCGATGCAAAGTTCGCGGCTTTCGGGTTCGAGGCCGAGCGTGTCACAGCGAACGACCTCCCCGCGGTGCGTGCTGCGATCCATCGCGCCATGCAGGCGACGGATCGGCCGGTCGCGTTGGTATGTGACACGGTCCTAGGCTTCGGCGTGCCCAGTTTCGTCAGCTACGCGAAGGTGCACTACATGAATGTCACCGATGACGTCTGGCTGCGCGCGCTCGAGGAGATCGGGTAGCGATGGCACGCATCGCGGCCATCCGCACGCTGCGCTGGCAGAGCCAACCGAACTGCCTCTGGGTGGAGATCGAGACCGACTCGGGTCATGTCGGCTTGGGCGAGACCTTCTACGGTGCGGCCGCGGTGGAGTCGATCGTGCACGACATGATCGCGCCCCTACTTCTGGGTAAGGACCCCGAGGACCGCACCGCCCACGCGCGTGACTTCTTCGCGTGCGCGAACTTCTCCGGGTACGCGGGTGCGGAGATGCGCGCCTGGAGTGCCGTCGACATTGCGCTCTGGGACCTTGCAGGCACACTGCTCGGTCGTCCCCTCTACACGCTTCTCGGTGGTCGGGTTCGAGACTCCATCGGCATCTATGCCACGTGCGCGAACGCCGGCTCTCACCTCGACCAGGAAGGATTTCTCGAGCGACCCGCGGACCTCGCTCGGGAACTGCTCGCCAGCGGGATTACCGCGATGAAGATCTGGCCCTTCGATCGGTTCGCTCCGCAGATTGCCGGCGGCTTCGCCACCGGCCCGGCGGGATGGTCGGCAATGGGCCCACCCGGCCACACGATCAGCCCACGCGACCTCGCCGAGGGGGTGCGGGCATTCGAGGAGATCCGCGACGCCGTGGGTAGTGAGATGTCGCTCATCCTCGAAGGACACTCCCGCTGGGACGTCACAACCGGCATCAGGATTCTCCGCGCCCTGGAACACATCGACCTCCTCTGGGCCGAAGACGTGATCCAGCCGGACAGCGTGGATGACCTGCGTCGACTCGTCGAGGAAACCGCAGTTCCTCAGTCGGTCAGCGAACGCTTGATCTCCCGCCACCGGTACCGCGAGGTACTGGAGCGGAAAGCGGCCCATGTGGTCATGCTGGATGTCGCCTGGACCGGTGGAGTCACCGAATCCGCACAGATCGCCGATCTCGCAGATCTCTATCACCTCCCCTTCGCCCCCCACGACTGCACGGGTCCGGTCACCGCACTCGTGAATCTGCACCTGTGCACGGCGCGTTCCAACGCGATGATCACCGAGATCGTCCGTGGGTTCGTCGATGGGTATTACCTCGACGTCATCGACATGCGCCTGCCGATCGACAACGGGCGCGCAACCGCACCGTCCGGCACCGGATTGGGTGCTGCGCTGCGCGATGACTTCCGAACACGTTCCGACGTGAACTCCCGCGAATCAACAGCCCAGTGAGAGGAACCCCATGCAGCGCCTCGACGGATACACCGCCATCGTCACCGGAGCCAGTGGGGCGATCGGTCAGGCGGTCGTGGAGAGACTTCTGCAGGAGGGTGCCTCAGCGGTCCTCGTCACGGACCTGCCGCAGACCAACATCGTGGAGATCGCTGCAGGCTGGGATGCCCACACGCACGCCGTCGCATCGGATCTCTCCGATCCCGCGGGCGCACGCGAGCTCATGCGTGCGTGCAACGAGTACATCGGCAGCCCCGACATCCTCGTGAACGTCGCCGGGGCGTGGCAGATCATCGACTACGTCGACAGCGATGAGAACCAATGGATGTCGATGATCCGCGCGAATCTGCTGACCGCGATGTCAGCGTGCCACGCCGTCCTGCCGGGGATGCTCGAGCGGCACAGTGGCAGCATCGTGAACTTCGCATCGACCGCTGGCGAGTACGGCTCGATCCGGCCGTCCGCCGCATACGCGGGTGCCAAGGGTGGTGTGATCGCTTTCACCAAGTCGCTGGCCCGCGAGGTCTCGCCCGAGGGCGTTCGGGTGAATGCCATCAGCCCCGGCCCGATCGACACTCCGGCACTGAAGGCAGCGAGTCCTGAACAACGCGCAATTGCCGCGGCACGGACGCTGGTCGGTCGCCTCGGGCGCCCCGAGGACATCGCGGCAGGGGTCGCCTACCTGGCGAGCGAGGATTCCGCATTCGTCACGGGCACCGTCCTGCAAGTCAACGGCGGGAGCCTGCTGTAACGCGTCCGGTCAGGACGTGATCGGGGAACAGCCTCTGCGACTGGGCGAGGTGCTCCGCCATTGCTTCGGCGGCTCCATCGGCGTCACCAGCCTTGACGCACTCCAACACACGCTCGTGCATGGTGATGCCGTCATCCACGGCTCCGTCGCGCCCATGCGACTCGATCATGCCCGTGACGATGACCTCCACGAGAGGCTCGAGAAGCGTGGGAAGCAGTGGGTTCCCGCTCGCACGCGCGAGCTCGACGTGGAATGCCATGTCCGCGGAGGAGTACGCGGTCGACCTGGTCGCCGACGTGCGCATGGACTGGAGGAGCCCTTCCAGGGTGGCCAGGCTCTGCGCCGAGGCCCGAGTGGCAGCAAGCCGAGCCGCGGTCACCTCGATCGCCGCCCGCGCCTCGTACAGCTGTGCGACATTGATCGAACCCCGGTCGGCCAGCCGAAGATGACGGCGTAGTGCGTCCGCGATGGTCTCCGCATCAGGGCTTTGGACGTAGGTGCCGCTTCCGTTCACCGTGGTGACATAGCCCCGTTCCCGTAGTTGTCCGAGCGCCTCTCGGACGATCGGGCGACTAACCGAGAGCTCGGACGCCAGGGTTGCCTCCCCCGGCAACTTGTCCCCGGGAGACAAGTCTCCCGAGTCGATGCGCCGGGCGAGCACCTCGACCACTCGGGCGACGGCGGTGGGCCGCTCCCTGCGTCCGGGCTCAGATGCCGTCACTCGTCGCACACCGCGCCACGGGAGGCCGAGCCCACGAGTTTTGCGTACTTCGCCAAGACGCCACGTTCGTAGCGTGGCGGTAGCGGCTGGAAGTTCATCCGGCGACGTTCGAGTTCGTCGGCATCAACGAGGAGATCGAGCGTGCGGGCGCTGATGTTGATCCGGATCCGATCCCCCTCCTCCACGAGCGCGATCGGCCCGCCATCGACGGCCTCGGGGGCGACGTGCCCGACACACAGCCCGGTGGTGCCACCGGAGAAGCGGCCGTCGGTGATCAGCATGACCTCTTTGCCGAGCCCCGCACCCTTGATCGCGCCGGTGATCATGAGCATCTCGCGCATTCCCGGGCCACCTTTGGGGCCCTCGTAGCGGATGACCACCACATCACCGGCCTGGATAGTCCCGTCTTCCAGGGCCTGCATGGCCGATTGCTCGCGCTCGAAGACCCGCGCGGATCCCTCGAACACATCCACCGGGATCCCGGCGTTCTTCACAACCGCCCCATCCGGGCAGAGCGATCCACTGAGGATCGTGATTCCACCGGTCGGTGCGATGGCATCACGTGACGCCTTGAGGATCAGACCGTCGGGATCCGGAGGATCGAGGGTGGCCAGGTTCTCGGCCATGGTCTTGCCCGTGACGGTAAGGCAGTCACCGTGGAGCAGGCCCGCATCGAGGAGGGCGCGCAGGATGACCGGGACGCCACCCACTCGGTCCACGTCGCTCATGACGTATCGCCCGAAGGGCTTGACGTCGGCAAGCAAGGGCACCTTCGATCCGATCCGGTGAAAGTCCTCGATGTGCAATTCGACGCCCGCCTCATGGGCGATGGCGAGGAGATGCAGAACCGCGTTCGTGGAGCCACCGAAGGCCATCAGCACAGCGATCGCATTCTCGATGGATTGACGGGTGATGATGTCGCGCGTGGTGATCCCCTGGCGGATCAGCTCGACGACAGCTTCACCGGAGCGCCTCGCATATCCATCGCGACGCCGATCAACGGCGGGAGGTGCGGCCGATCCGGGCAGAGACATCCCCAGTGCCTCGGCTATCGATGCCATGGTGTTCGCCGTGAACATGCCGCCACAAGCACCCTCGCCAGGACAGATGGCGCGCTCGATCGCATCCACATCCTCCCGCGACATGAGCCCGCGTGCACAGGCCCCAACCGCCTCGAACGCATCGATGATGGTGACGTCCTTCTCGGTTCCATCGGAGAGCTTCACATGTCCGGGCAGGATCGATCCGGCGTAGACGAACACGGCGGCGATTTCAAGGCGCGCAGAAGCCATCAACATGCCTGGCAGAGACTTGTCACACCCGGCGAAGGTGACCATGCCGTCGAGCCGCTCGGCCTGCATCACCGCCTCCACGGAGTCGGCGATGATCTCGCGGCTGACGAGGGAGAAGTGCATGCCCTCGTGCCCCATGGAGATGCCGTCGGAAACCGAGATCGTCCCGAATTGCATGGGGAATCCCCCTGCGGCGTGCACCCCCTCCTTGGCGGCTGTGGCCAGCCTGGCCAGGGACATGTTGCAGGGGGTGATCTCGTTCCACGAGGAGGCGATGCCGATCTGGGGTTTCGGGAAGTCCTCATCGGACATCCCGACCGCCCGGAGCATGCCGCGTGCGGCAGCCCTCTCGAGACCCTCCGTGACGTCCTTGCTGCGAGGCTTCATATCGACCATACGTTCAGACTAGCGAGACCCTCGAGGAGGACGTGATCTACTCGGCCACCCCGAGTCGCTCGAAGAGCAGGGTGCGCACCTTGGCCGCATCGGCCTGACCCTTCGTTGCCTTCATCACCGCACCGACGATCGCACCGGCCGCCTGAACCTTCCCGCTGCGAATCTTCTCCGCAACGTCGGGTTGCTCCGCCAGGGCCGTATCGATCGCGGCGAGAAGGGACGAGTCGTCGCTCACCAAGGTCAACCCACGGGCCGAAACCACCTGGTCCACATCACCCTCACCCGCGAGAACGCCTTCGAGTGCGCGTCGCGCCAAAGAGTCGGTCAGCGCACCCGACGCAATCAACTCCTCGATGCGATGGATGGTCGCGGGGGTCACCGGCAACGACGCGAGGTCGACGCCGCGTTCGTTGGCGACGCGCGCCAACTCACCCGTCCACCATTTGCGAGCCGCCGACGGATCCACACCGGCGGCTACGGTGCCCGCCACGAGCTCGACCGCGTCGATGTTGACCAGGGCCTGCATCTCGAAGTCGCTGATCCCCCATTCGGTCTGCATCCGGGCACGTCGCACCGACGGGATCTCCGGCAACTCCGATCGGAGTCGCTCGATCCAGGCACCATCCGGCGCGACGGGAACGAGGTCGGGTTCCGGGAAATAGCGGTAGTCCTCTGCATGCTCCTTGGAGCGTCCCGAGGTGGTCCGACCGGTGTCCTCGTGGAAGTGCCGCGTCTCCTGCACGACGCGGCCGCCTTCCGTCAGCACCGCGGCCTGGCGCTCGATCTCCGAACGCACTGCCCGCTCGACGGACCGCAACGAATTCACGTTCTTCGTCTCCGACCGGGTCCCCCAGGGTTCCCCTGCTGGAGAGAGGGAGACGTTGACGTCGCACCGGAGGGAACCTTCCTCCATGCGCACGTCCGAGACCCCCAGGCTCCGCATCAGGTCCCTCAACTCGGTCACGTATGCACGCGCCACCACAGGTGCGAGTGATCCCGTGCCGACGATGGGCTTGGTCACGATCTCGATGAGGGGAATCCCCGCGCGGTTGTAGTCGACCAGGGAGTAATCGGCTCCGTGGATGCGTCCGGTGTCACCGCCAGCGTGCGTGAGTTTGCCGGTGTCCTCCTCCATGTGCACGCGTTCGATCTCGACGCGGAAGTTCCGCGGCCCCTCATCCGTGGCGACCGTCACGTCGAGGTACCCGTTGGTGCACAGGGGTTCGTCGTACTGGCTTACCTGGTAGTCCTTCGGCATATCGGGATAGAAATAGTTCTTGCGCGCGAACCTGCACCAGGACGCGATGTCACAGTGCAGCGCGAGTCCCATGCGGATCGTCGATTCGACTGCAACACCGTTCACGACGGGAAGTGACCCCGGCAGGCCGAGGCACACGGCGCACACCTGCGTGTTGGCCGGGGCACCGAACGCCGTCGGACAGGAGCAGAACATCTTCGATGCCGTCCCCAACTCGACATGTGTCTCCAGCCCCAGCACCGGTTCGAAGGCTGTCAGTGCCTCGTGGAAGTCCATGTAGTCGTCGGTCACAGCGAGGGCACCTCCTCAATGAGCAGGTGACCCCAGGCATCCACGAGCGCCTGCTCCAACGCAGATCCCACGCGGTAGAGCCGATCATCCGCGAGTGCCGGAGCCATGATCTGCAGCCCCACCGGCAGCCCGTCCTCGAGGGCGAGGCCGATCGGCAGGGACATCGCGCAGTTGCCGGCCAGATTGACCGGGATCGTGGCGATGTCGTTGAGGTACATGGCGATCGGGTCATCCACCTTCTCGCCGATCTTGAAGGCCGTGGTCGGCGCCGTGGGTGACACCAGGACATCGACCTTCTCGAAGGCGTTGGCGAAGTCACGTGCGATGAGCGTGCGTACTTTCTGCGCCTGCCCGTAGTACGCGTCGTAGTAGCCACTCGAGAGTGCGTACGTCCCCAACATGATGCGTCGCTTCACTTCGGCACCGAAACCCTGCTCCCGGGTAAGGGACATCACGTCCTCGACGGAGGCCTGGCCGTCGTCGCCGACGCGGAGTCCGTAGCGCATACCGTCGAAGCGGGCGAGGTTGCTCGAGGCTTCCGAGGGCAGGATCAGGTAGTAGGCGGCTAGCGCATACTCGAAGTTCGGGCACCCGACTTCGACGACATCGGCGCCAAGATTGGTCAGGATCTCCACCGCCCGCTGGAACAGTTGCTGGACACCCGACTGGTAACCCTCGCCGGAAAGTTCCCGCACCAGGCCGATGCGCATCCCGCGCACGTCGCCCAACGCGGCGGCTGCCACCACATCGGGTACCGGTGCATCAATGGAGGTGGAGTCGCGCGGATCGTGGCCGGCGATGGTCGCGTGAAGAAGCGCGGAGTCACCCACAGAGCGTGCGCACGGGCCCGCTTGGTCCAAGGAGGACGCGAGGGCAACAAGGCCGTACCGCGACACACCGCCGTAGGTGGGCTTCACGCCGACGGTTCCCGTGACCGCGGCAGGTTGACGGATCGAGCCACCCGTGTCGGTGCCGATCGCAAGAGGTGCCTCGAACGCCGCGAGAGCCGCGGCCGATCCGCCGCCGGAACCCCCGGGGATCCGCTCGAGGTCCCAGGGATTACGCGTGGGCCCGTACGCACTGTGTTCGGTCGAGGATCCCATCGCGAACTCGTCCATGTTCGTCTTGCCGAGGATCACCATGTCCGCGGCGCGGAGCCTCTCGACGACGGTGGAGTCGTAGGGCGGCCGCCACCCCTCCAGGACGCGCGAACCGCACGTCGTGGGTAACCCGGCCATGGTGAGCACGTCCTTGACGGCGATCGGTACGCCGGCGAGGGGTCCGAGTGCTGCACCGGAGGAACGCTTCGCATCGACCGCGCGTGCTGTCGCGAGGGCCGCGTCTCTGTCCACGTGGAGAAATGCGTGCACCGCCCCGTCGACGGAATCGATCCGATCGAGGTGCGCGCGGGTGACCTCCTCCGCGCTCACCTCGCCCGATGAGATGGCGTCGGCGAGAGTGGCCGCCGACTGGCGGGTGAGATCCGGTCCGTCGATTGCCACGCTCACTCCTCCCCGAGGATGCGCGGCACCCGGAAGCGGTCGTCCTCCCACGCCGGGGCCATCGCCGCCACCGCCTCGCGCGCGAGCCCGGGCCGGATCTCATCAGCCCGCACCACGTTCACCACTGGTATCGGATGCGAGGTGGGGGGAACATCGGCGGCCGCGACCTCGGACACCCGCGCGACCGCCTCGACGATGGCGCTGAGTTGATCCGCGTAGTGGGTCAACTCGTCTTCACCCAGCCGAAGGCGGGCGAGTCGGGCCAGGTGCGCGACGTCGTCACGGGAGATATCGGGCATGGGCCCATCGTGCCAGCAGCGCTCGCGGACGCGGCACCTAGTCCGAAGAGGCCTCGAGGGCCGCCTCGAGTCCGTCCGAGAGCAGGGTCGCGAAAGCCTCCGCACGGACGATCGGGACACCGAGATTCTCGGCCTTGTCCAACTTAGAGCCCGCACTCTCCCCCGCAACCAACACGCTCGTCTTGGATGACACCGATCCGGCAACCTTCCCGCCGAGCGCCGCCACCGCCTCCGCCGCACTCTCCCGGGTATAGCCCGGGACCGATCCGGTGATGACGACCGTGAGTCCCGCGAGGGGTTGTTCGCCGGCGTCCACGGCGTCGTCGGCCATCCGCACGCCACCGGCTCGCCACTTCTCGACAATTTCCCGATGCCACTCGACGTCGAACCACTCACGCACCGCCTCGGCGATCACCGCGCCGACACCCTCCACTTCCGCGAGCCGGTCGACGTCTGCGTCGGCAATCGCCTCCAGGGAGCCGAACTCGCGGGCGAGCGCCTGGGCCGCCGTCGGCCCCACGTGCCTGATGGAGAGAGCCACGAGTACCCGCCAGAGCGGCCGAGCCCGGGCCACGTCGAGTTGGCCGAGCATTCCCTTCGCGTTCTCGGTCAGCGGACGCCCGGACTCGCCCTTGCCGGGATCGCGTGTGAAGAAGTCGCAGGTGCGGAGGTCCTCCTCCGTGATGAGGAAGAGGTCGCCGACATCAGTGACCACACCGCAGGACAGGAGTGCCTGCGCGGCTTTGTACCCGAGGCCCTCGATATCGAGCGCCCCACGGGACGCAACGTGGAAGAGTCGTTCCTGAAGCTGCGCGGGACAGGTGCGGGCATTCGGACACCGGATGTCCTTGTCCCCTTCCTTCTCCGGTGCGAGTTTCGTGCCACACGACGGACAGGTGGTCGGCATCCGAAATGCGCGCTCATTTCCCGTGCGAACCTCGACCACGGGTCCGAGCACTTCGGGGATGACATCGCCAGCCTTGCGTAGGAACACCATGTCCCCGATCAGGACACCCTTGCGCTCGACCTCGAAGGCATTGTGCAGAGTCGCCATGGAGACAGTGGATCCCGCGACACGCACCGGCTCCATCACGGCGAACGGGGTGACGCGCCCCGTGCGCCCAACGTTGACTTCGATATCGAGCAGGCGGGTGCGCACAACTTCCGGCGGATACTTGTAGGCGATCGCCCATCGCGGTGCCCGTGACGTCTCACCGAGCTGTCGCTGCAGTGCGATCTCGTTCACCTTGACGACGACGCCGTCGATTTCGTGTTCGACGTCATGTCGATGCTCGCCGTAGTGGGAGATGTAATCACGCACCCCCTCGATCGAATCGCGGACGTCCATGCGATCACTCACGGGTAGCCCGAGGGCGGCCAACTCCGTGTAGCCGTCACTCTGCCGCGAGATGGTGAGTCCCCGAGTTGCCCCGATCCCGTGGACGGTGAGGCGCAGCAGACTCAATCTGCGCAGGGCCCGATCGACATCACCCCGCAGTGACTCCGCGCGCCGCGCACCGGCCTTGTCCGCTTCACGGAGTTCGGTAAGGCGCTTGTCCACACGTTGTCGGAGGGTTCCAGCAGCGGCGTTTCGGGGATTGGCGAAGCTGGGCAGCCCCGACTCGAGTTGTTCCGCGTTGATAGTCGTGAAGTCGTCCAGAGTGAAGAAGATCTCGCCACGAACCTCGACGAGCTCCGGGATGGAGTGTCCGCTGAGGGTGCGGGGGATCGCGGGAATGTGGTCGGCGTTTGCTGTGACGTCCTCTCCGACCCGACCATCACCCCGGGTGGCCAGCGACGTCAGCACGCCGTTTACATAGACCGCATCCACAGCAAGACCGTCGATCTTGAGTTCGCACAGCATGGGGGGGAGAGAACCGATGCCCTTGACCACTCGGTCGAACCACGCATCGAGCTCGCCGTCGTCGAAGACGTTGTCGAGGGAGTACATGCGCTCCAAGTGCTCGACCGGCTCGAACATCTCCGAACGCTCCCCGCCCACGGTCTGCGTCGGAGACTCCCCGGAGGCTAGTTCCGGATGCCGGTTCTCCAGTTCCACGAGTTCGCGGTAGAGGGAGTCGTACTCCTCATCTGCGAGGGTCGGGCGATCGCTTTGGTAGTACCGGGATCGCGCCTCGTTGATCTGCGTCACGAGCTCGTCCCAACGCTTCCGATCCTTGGCGGGGATGCTCATTGCTCTTCTCCCACCCGGTCGTTGCGCAGCACGCCCCCAATCGTGCGGCAGGCAGCCAGTGCACCGCGGACCCACGCCGGGTCGGCGCCGGCGAGACCACAGGTCGGTGTGATGGCGAGCTCGCGCAGGTAACGCTCGTCCTCGAACCCGAGGTCCGCAAGGTACCGACGTGCGGCCCGCGAAACCGCTTCATCGCTCGTCCGCCCAATGCTTCCGAGCGCCGGTACGCAGCCGAGCAGGATGCCCACGCCCGCTTCCCAAGCGCTTGCGACCTCCGCGTCGAGCGGCCGCGCATCGAGAATGTCGATGGACAGGAACTGCGCGCCGCTGTCGACCATGAGCCCCACGGGCGCCTCGCGCGCGCAGCAGTGCACCCCGGCCGTCGCATCCTCGACGGCGGAGAACACCGTGGTGAGGGCACGTGAGACGACGGGGACATCGACGGAGCGGTACGTAGCCAAACCACTAGCGGTGCGGACACGACCCGCGATCACCGCCGGCAGCAGCGGCTCATCCCACTGGAGCACGGGACGCGACTCGGGGATCCTGCGTCGGAGGTCCGCAACATGCACCCGGGCGGCCTCGGCCAGACCTTCAGCGATCTCCCGGACCGCACCGGGGTCGCGGACGAGGCGTTCGCCTCCGACACCCTCCACGGACGCGGCCAGGGTCCACGGGCCGCACAGCTGGGTCTTCATCGGGCCGGCGTAGCCCTGCGTGACCTCCTCCAGTGCATCGAGGTCCTCGCCCACCCAGGATCGACCCCGTCGCATGACCGAGGTGTCCGCGCCATCGATCCGCCATCCCGTGGGAATCGTGGTGGCGCAGAAGCTGTGGTCGACAGCGGAGAGAAGGGCGAGGGTGCGCCCGATCAGGTCGGCACCGGGACCGCGTGCAGGGAGTTCTGGCAGGTGCAGGAAGTCCGGGAGTTCCCCGCGGATGATCCGTACGACCTCGCGAACATCCGTGCCCGGGAAGGATCCGACCGACGTCGCAGCCGCCGGTGACCACGGGATCACGTGTGGACCCGGGGCCTGCGCACTCGATCCGTCGCGTCGATCGTGGCAGAAGCCAGCACGCGGTCGCCGTCGTACACGACGAGTGCCTGGCCGGGCGCGATGCCCTGGATCGGTGCGGCCAACTCCGCCACCACCGCATCCCCGTTCGTGGTCACCGTCGCGCCGGTCGGCTCCCCGTGGGCTCGCACCTGCACCTGCACGTCCGAGCGCGAACCCGACCACGGTGACGACAGCCACAGCGGTGCGTCGGCTTCGATGCGGTGCACCATCAGGTGCTCCCGAGGCCCGACGGTTACGACAGCCTCGTGCGGATCGACATCGATGACGTATCTCGGCTCGCCATCCTCGGCGGGAACGGTGAGGCCGAGCCCGCGTCGCTGACCGATGGTCACCGTGAAGGTCCCCCGGTGTTCCCCGATCCTTTCCGAGGTTGCGGAGTCGATGATCGCACCCGGTTGCGCGCCGAGAGCAGACACCACATACCCGGCAGTGTCGCCGTCAGGGATAAAGCAGATGTCATGGCTATCGGGCTTGGCGGCGGTCACGAGACCGCGGCGCGCGGCTTCGGCTCGCACATCCGCTTTGTAGTCGCCGCCCAGGGGGAAGTGCGCTGCCGCGAGTTGACCCCGAGGGACGACGGCAAGGACGTAGGACTGGTCCTTGGAGGGGTCGATCGCGCGGAAAAGCTCGGGTCCATGGTCACCGTGTGTGATACGCGCGTAGTGCCCCGTGACGATCCCATCGAAGCCGAGTGCCTGCGCCCTGTCGAGGACGGCGGAGAACTTGATGTGCTCGTTGCAGCGCAGACAGGGATTGGGAGTTCGGCCGGCGCTGTACTCATCGAGGAAATCAGTCATGACCGTCTCCTGGAACTTCTCCGCGAAGTCCCAGACGTAGAACGGGATCCCGAGAACGTCGGCGACTCGGCGGGCATCCCGGGCATCGTCGAGGGTGCAACACCCGCGCTCGCGCCCACCGGCCGACTTTCGTGCCAGGGCGAGATGCACCCCGACCACGTCGTGCCCCTCATCAACCGCACGCGCAGCGGCCACAGACGAATCAACCCCGCCACTCAGTGCGGCGATCAGTTTCATCCGGCACCATTCCGGGTCGACGACCCCGCGCGCTTTGCACGGTCCACGGCAGACGGCAGTGCGGCAACGATTCGTGTCACATCCTCATCGCTCGTGCTGCGCCCGAGACTGAAGCGCAGCGATGACCGTGCGAGGGACTCCGGGACTCCCGTCGCCAGCAGCACGTGACTCGGTTCCGGAATGCCCGCGGTGCACGCGGATCCCGTGGAGCAGTCGATTCCAGCCGCATCCAGAAGCATCAGCAATGCATCGCCCTCGCACCCCGGGAAGGTGAAGTGCACATTGCCGGGAAGACGTGTCGCCCCCTGTCCCCCGTTGAGGATTGCGTCGGGGACGGCGGACCGGATACCGGCGACGAGTGATTCTTGGAGCACGCGCATCCGTTCGGCGTGTTCGTGCTGCGATCTCACAGCCGCTTCCACCGCGGCTGCAAAGCCGGCTGCGAGTGCGCAATCCAAAGTCCCCGAACGGATCTCGCGTTCCTGACCTCCGCCGTGCACAACAGGGGTGAACTGCTCCGCGATGTCAATGATGAGGGCACCGATTCCGACCGGTCCGCCGACCTTGTGACTGCTGATCGTGACAGCGGACGCACCCAGCTCGGCAATGTCGAGCGGAATCTGACCGAGAACCTGGACTGCATCGGTGTGAAATGGGACACCTGCAGCACGACAGATGCGCGCGATGTCCTGCACCGGCTGGATCGTTCCGATCTCATTGTTGGCCCACATCACGGTGCACAGGGCCGCGTCTCCACCGAGTCGTTCCAGGGCCTCGGCAATCCATGTGGGATCCACGAGTCCGCGGTCGTCGACTGGGATCCACGTGACATCTGCACCCTCGTGCTTCGCAAGCCACTCGACGGGGTCGAGGACCGCATGATGCTCGACGGATGAGGACAGGATGCGCGGGGCGTCGCCTCGATCACGCGCAGCCCAGAAGAGCCCCTTGACCGCGAGGTTGTCTGCCTCGGTACCCCCCGACGTGAAAATCACCGAGGACGGTCGCGCGTGGAGAGCCGCCGCGATGGACTCGCGGGCTTCCTCGACGATACGGCGTGCGGCGCGTCCGCTCGAATGCAGCGAGGAGGGATTCCCCGCCACAGCGGATGCGGCAATCCATGCCTCCCGGACCTCGGGAAGCATGGGCGAGGTCGCGGCGTGATCCGCGTAGACGCGACCGTCGAGCATCACGTCATCGTAGGGTCATGCGCCAGCGCGCTTCTTGATCTCCTCCGTCAACTGCGGAACCACCTCGAAGAGGTCCCCCACGACGCCGAAGTCGGCAAGTTCGAAGATGGGTGCCTCGGGATCCTTGTTGACCACCACGATGGTCTTCGAGGTCTGCATCCCCGCGCGATGCTGGATCGCCCCCGAGATGCCGTTCGCGATGTAGAGCTGGGGGGACACTGTCTTGCCCGTCTGACCCACCTGATGGGTATGCGGGTACCACCCCGCGTCCGTCGCGGCGCGTGACGCTCCCACCGCTGCGCCGAGGGAGTCGGCCAACTGCTCGATCACTCCGAACCCGTCCGCAGAACCGACCCCGCGTCCACCAGACACCACAACGGCCGCCTCCGCCAGTTCCGGGCGACCACCCTTGGTGGCCTCGGTGCGCTCGGTGACCCGCGCCTTCGTCGAACTCTCGCCGACCGGCACGTCGATCGTGCTACGACTGGGTGTGGTCGCCTGCGGCTCCGGTGCGATCGAGTTCACCCGGACGGTAATGATCGGCGTCCCCTGCGTGACGCGCGAGTGCACGATGGTGGAACCACCGAAGACGCTCTGGGTGGCCGTTCCATCCGCAGCGATATCCACTGCGTCGGTGATGATCCCGCTGTTCGTCTTGATGGCCAGGCGACCTGCAGCCTCCTTGCCGGTGGCACTGGAGGCTACGAGGACGGCAGCCGGGGAACGTTGGGCCACGAGTGCGGCGAGGACGTCCGCGATGGGCGCAACCGAGTGGTCGGTGTACTGCGGTGCATCGGCCACCAGGACCTCCGAGGCGCCGAACTCACCGAGGGTCGCCAGCGCGCCGTCGTCACATCCGGGACCGATCCACACGGCCACGGGCGAACCGAGTCGCCGTGCAGCCGTCATGAGTTCCGCGGTGGCCTTCTTCACCTGGCCACCGAACTGCTCTACGAGAACGAGGACATCTGCCATGGCGCGCTCCTTAGATGAACTTCTGCTCGGCGAGGAAGTCGGCGATCTTCACGCCACCATCCCCCGCATCTGACACGACGACGCCCGCTGCCTTCGCCGGACGCGCGGAGAAATCCGCCACGACACTCCAAGACGCGCGGCTTCCCACCACACCAGGGTCCAGGGACAACTCCGCGAGCCCGATCGTCTCGACCGGCTTCTTCTTGGCGGCCATGATTCCCTTAAAGGAGGGGTACCGGGGCTCGTTGATCTTCTCCACGACGCTGATGACGGCCGGCGTGCTCGCGGTAACGGTGTCGAATCCGTAGTCGGTCACCCGCTCGATCGTGACTGCGGACCCATCAACGAGCACCTTCTGCGCGAAGGTCAACTGGGCGATCCCGAGGATCTCGGCGACCATCGCCGGGACGACACTCATCCGCGCATCTGTGGACTCGGAGCCGAAGACGATGAGATCGAAGTCGCGGCCTTTCAGTGCCGCGGCGAGGGCGGTGGCGGTGGCAATTGCATCCGAGCCGCGCAGGGCGTCATCGACCACGTGGATTCCCGAATCAGCGCCCATGCTCAGGGCCTTGCGGACGGTCTCGGCGGCACGCTCGGGCCCCATCGAGACCACCACGACCTCACCTCCGGCCGCCTCGACGATCTGCAGGGCCTGCTCGACCGCGTACTCATCGAGCTCGTTCATCACCCCGTCGGCGCTCTCCCGATCCAGGAGGGAGTCCTCGGCCCGGAGGCGCTTCTCAGCCCAGGTATCCGGGACCTGCTTGACACATACGGCGACCTTCATCGCATTCCCTTCGACGATTGTATCCAATCACGGACCCTCCTCCGGCGCACGTTCCGCCCGGGCAACACGGGCTTCCACTGCTGCCCGGGTCGCCGCGTCGATCGCGTGCACCTCCTGTGGCGGAGGGATGGGACGTCGACCGCGCACCACCCGGGCGGGAATTCCGGCCACGACGGAGTAGTCAGGCACCACCCCGCGGACCACCGCATGTGCTCCGACGATGCAGTGCTCGCCGACGTCGGCCCCGCGCAGGAGGGACGCCTTGACCCCGATCCAGGAGCCTCGCCCGATCCGCACGGGCGCCTTGACGATCCCCTGAACCCGGATGGCCACGTCCGTGCGATCACTCCGATGATCGAAATCGCATATGTACACCCAGTCGCTGATCAGGGCCTCCGGCTCGATGGAGATATCCAGATAGCAGTTGATCGTGTTGTCCCTGCCGAGCACCGTCTTATCACCGATGCACAGGGTCCCTTCATGACAGCGGATGCGGTTGTCATCACCGATGTGCACCCAGGAGCCGATACGGATCCGTCCGTGACCGCGGCGTTGTTCGATGGTGACGCGGCGTCCGAGGAACACCAGCCCGGCGCACTCGATCTCCGGATGGAGGATTCTGAAGCGGGCGAAGCGGGCATAACGAACGAGGTACCACCACGTCCAGGCGCGGTTCCGGATGATCCAACGCAGTGTCGAGCAGCTCAGGATCCGGAGTTCAGTCGAGGACACTGCGATCATCCGGGGGAACGCTGTAGCCCTCCGAGGACATGCGTCGGGACGCACGCGAATACGCCTGCAACGAGTCACGCGCGATTCCGTCCCACGAGTACTTCTCGGTGAGGACTGCACGCGCTGCCACGGGATCGTGGCCGGCCTCGAGAATCACAGCAAGGGAGTCGGCGAGAGCCGCCGCGTCGCCGGAGGGGAATGTCATCGATCCCGGCACGTTCGCAGCAATCTCGCTGAGACCGCCGACATCCGAGACCACGATCGGAGCACCCGCCTCCACGGCTTCGAGGGCCACGATGCCGAAGGGCTCGTAGAACGAGGGCACGACTGCCGCTCCGGCGGTGCGCAACATCCTCCGTTTCTCGTCCTCGCTGATCCACCCCTCGAACCTCACGACGTCCGACAGGTGATTCTCGGCGACCAGTTCGCGAAGACGCGGCTCAAAGGATCCCCGGCCACACAGAACCGCGGTGAAGTCGACACCCCGTGACCGAAGAAGTGCGAGAGCGTCGACCAACGTCTGTACGCCTTTCTCCCACTCGAGACGCCCCAGGTACACGATCTCGCGCCCACGTGTTCCCGACGGGAGTTCGTGCACGTCCACGCCGTTCGGGATCACGTCGACGTGCGTTGCTCCGAACAGGGTTAGGACCTCGGCCTCCATCGCCCGGCTACAGATGACCACGACATCCGCTTCTCGGGCAGCCCACCATTCGAGTCCGTGGATCTGACGCGAGAGGTCCGAGGTGACCCACCCGCGGTGTCGACCCGCCTCCGTCGCGTGGATGGTGAGCACGAAGACCGCACCCGTGCTTACGCGGAGTGCAGCGGCCGCGTGCACCAGATGCCAGTCGTGTGCGTGCACCACATCGGCCCGAAGCCCTTCCTCGGCGGCCACACGTGCGATGGCAGTCTCGAGACCGAATCCCCAGACCATGAGGTGGTCGACGTCGAAGGGCACGTCCGGCGGATCCCTGCGCACTCGCCACACTGTGACGCCGTTCACGACCTCCCGTGCAGGGGCATCCTCTGCCGCAGCGGTGAGCACGGTGACGTCGTGACCCAACCGCGCCTGTGCTTCAGCCAGGGCCACCACGTGGCGTCCCAGACCTCCGAACACCCGGGGCGGGTACTCCCAGGAGAGGTGGACGATGCGAGTCATGGCTTCACTCCTGACACCGAGACGTTGTAGAACAACTCATCCGGCACGACGCGCGCAAGAACCGATTCATCCAATCGTGCCAGCCTTTGCCAGGTTCGGTAGGCGAACATCGACCAGCCGAAGCCGAGCGCGCCCGGCTTCACGGCCGCCTCGAAGGTCCGAACGGGCCACCCGAACCATGAGGCGGTGAACTCCGAGGTGTGTGTTCGGACATCCACCGCCCCGGCACGCAGACACGTGCGAGCCAATTCATCCGGATCAAAGGTGTGGAGATCGACGACGGACTCAAGAGTGGCAGCCTCGGACGACTCCGCGAGCTCCTGCGGAGGTCGTGCCCACCGATCACGCAGGACCAGGGACTGCGTCACGCGCGAGGTGAGCCACCACGTGAGACTCGAGAGACGTCGCGCGACGTAGTCCCCACGCTGGGTTGGTTCCCCGGTGATCACGAAGACTCCCCCGGGCCTCAGGATGCGCAGTACTTCGATCATCGCGCGCTCGACATCGGGAATGTGGTGCAGAACGGCATGACCCACCACGAGGTCACAACTCTCAGTGGTGATCGGGAGTGATTCCCCGTCGCCCACGACACCTACGACGTCGAGTCCCAACTCATGCGCCTGGCGCAAGGCGGTGCGCACCATTCCCGAAGAGATATCTGTCACCACGCCCGCGCGGGCGACACCCGACTGCATCAGATTGAGCAGGAAGAATCCGGTTCCCGCCCCAATCTCGACGGCGCGGTGTACCGGTAGTGACAGTTCCCTGCCTGATGCGGAGTCGAACGCGTGGCGGGCGTAGTCGATGCAGCGATCATCGAATGAGATGCTCCACTTCGCGTCGTAGGTCTCGGCTTCCCAATCGTGATAAGTGACATTGGCGACCTTCGCCGACGATGGGGAGTCGGTCATCGGGAGATGAACTCGGCCTTGCCCGGCCCCTGGGTGATGAACGACTCCATGCCCCGGGCACGATCCTCCGTCGCGAAGAGGCCGGTGAACAGGGTCCGCTCGAGGGCGAGTCCGGCATCGATGCTCGAATCCAATCCGGCATCGATCGCCAGTTTCGCGGCGCGCAACGCGAGCCCCGCACCGCGCGCGAGTCGCTCGGCATACTCCCGCGCCACGTCGAGGACGGAGTCGGCGGGCACAACTTGGTTGACGAGACCGATGTCCGCTGCTTCCGTTGCACGCACGAAGCGACCCGTGAGGATCAGGTCCTTGGCCCGCGACGCACCGATCAGCCGCGGAAGGCGCTGCGTTCCACCGGCACCGGGGATGATCCCGAGTGTCACTTCCGGAAGGCCCAGAGTCGCATCGTCCGCCGCGATGCGCAGGTCGCAGCAGAGGGCGACCTCGCACCCGCCGCCCAGCGCGTACCCGGTGATGGCGGCGATCGTGGGCTGAGGAATCGATGCGATCGAGTTGAAGGCCTCGTGCAGGGACTGGGCGGCGTAGGCCATGTCCGTATGGGACATGCTGACCATCTCCTTGATGTCGGCGCCTGCGGCGAAGACCTTCGGGCCGCCGTACACGATTACGGCTCCGATCGATTCATCGCCACCGATCTCCTGTGCCGCACTTTGTAGCTCGCGCTGCATCTGCAGGTTCAACGCGTTCATCGGTGGTCGATCCATGCGAACCACCGCCACACGACCTGCGCGCTCTATCGAGACGAATTCACCCATCACGCACCCTTCGACCACAGCAGCGTAACCAGCAGCACAGGCGCTAGCGTCGGTGTGTGCCGCACAAGCCCCGCTGGGATCCCCTCGGGATCACGCCCGACGGTTCCGGCGGCGCGAATGTGGCGCTGTGGGCAGAGGGTGCCGAGCGCGTGGAGCTCTGCGTGCTGCACGACCGAGGCGAGGAGCGTCGGGACCTGCGGGAGCGGACGAACCATGTCTTCCACGACCATGTCGATGACCTGCCGCCCGGGACGAGATACGGATTCCGCGTGCACGGACCCTGGGAACCCGATCGCGGGCTGCGCTGGAACCCGGCGAAGCTCCTGATCGATCCCTACGCTCGGGCGCTCACGGGTGAACTCGTCCTCGACCCCGCAGTCCGTGACTCCACCGATGATGGACAGCGCGAGATGGGCGACTCCGCCGGAGTCGTGCCGCACTCCGTCGTCGTCGCCGACACGTTCGACTGGGGTGAGGATCGACATCCAGAGACACCATGGACGGACACGGTGATCTACGAGGCACACGTGCGCGGGCTCACCACGCGACATCCCGAGGTCCCCGTCGAGCTGCGCGGAACGTACGCCGGCGTCGCCCACCCAGCGGTGATTTCGCACGTGCAATCGATCGGTGTCACTGCGATCGAGCTCTTGCCCATCCACCACTTCGTCAGCGAACTCCCCCTGCTCAAGCGGAACCTCACGAACTTTTGGGGTTACAACTCGATCGGGTACTTCGCTCCCCATGCCCGGTACTCCTCACGCGGGAGCCACGGCGGGCAGGTCGATGACTTCAAGGCCATGGTCAAGGCCCTCCATCAGGCTGGCATCGAGGTCATCCTCGATGTCGTGTACAACCACACCGCGGAGGGTGGGACGGACGGTCCCACCTTGTCGTTTCGCGGTATCGACAATCCCGGCTACTACCGACTTGGGGACGACGAGCGCACCTACATCGACTACACGGCGTGCGGCAACAGCCTCAACATCGCACAGCCCCACGTCCTGCAGATGGTGATGGACTCCCTGCGCTACTGGGTCCAGGAGATGCACGTCGACGGGTTCCGGTTCGATCTCGCCTCGACACTCGCCCGGTCATTCCACGACGTGGACA
Source organism: Actinomycetota bacterium (assembly GCA_016870195.1). Taxonomy (GTDB): domain Bacteria; phylum Actinomycetota; class Actinomycetes; order S36-B12; family S36-B12; genus VGCC01. The sequence continues at coordinate 90,335 of VGCC01000006.1, read as the reverse complement.
TGTTGGGGAGCTTCATGTCGGCGATATCCCAGGATCCAATCCTGCGCACCGTGAAGTTGATCGCCGAGCCATGGGACATCGGCCCGGGTGGCTACCAGGTGGGTGAGTTCCCCGTCCTCTGGGCGGAATGGAACGACAAGTACCGCGACGCGCTCCGCAGCTACTGGCGGGGCACTGGATCGGTGAGCGAACTTGCCCGCCGCATCACCGGCTCGGCGGATCTCTACCGGGACACGAACAAGCGCCCGCAGTCGAGCATCAACTACGTCACCGCCCACGACGGTTTCACCCTGCACGACCTGGTGAGTTACGACCACAAGCACAACCTCGCCAACGGTGAGGACAACCGTGATGGCACGGATAACAACCTCTCCGCCAACTACGGCCATGAAGGTGAGACGGACGACCCCACGATCAACGCCATTCGGCGTCGGCAGGTCCGGAACTTCCTCACGTCGCTGTTCCTCTCCACCGGTGTACCCATGCTGTGCGCTGGCGATGAGATCGGTCGAACTCAGCGCGGGAACAACAATGCGTATTGCCAGGACAACGAGATCTCCTGGGTCGACTGGGAACTAGCCCCGTGGCAGCACGAAATCTATGATTTCACCGCCGCTGTGGCACGTCTACGACGCGAGCACCAGGTCTTCCGACGGCACACCTTCTTCGATGGCCGCCCAGTGACCAAGCACGGCCGCAAAGACGTCATGTGGTTGACCCCGAGCGGCGTCGAGATGGAGGACCACGATTGGAATCGTGATCGATCACACGCGATGACCATGTGGTTGTCCGGTGACGTGCACTCCCACGACACCTACCGCCCATGGACCGATGAGACTTTCATCCTCCTGCTAAATGGAACTGAGGGCGATGTCGACTTCCACCTGCCCGGTAAACCGCTGGCCGATGGATACTCGCGCGTCCTGGACACCGCGAGCGGGCAGGTTCACGCCGAGCCGAGCATCGAGGAAAGCCGGGTCCTACGTGTGCCGAGCCGCAGCGTGACGGTGCTCCTGGCACACCACGGTGCTCCTACCGCAGGATGAGTTCGAACATTCCATTCACCGGCAGCGCCACCAGCCCCAACTCGGTTTGATCGATCACGCCGCGGTGCCAGGGCACGACACGCACCGTGTAACCGAAGGCTCCGTGCTCCTCCACGGTGAGATCGACCAAATAGCGCCAACGATTACCGTCGAACTGCTCATTCGGCTGCATCGCCTGGACGGCTGGGGATACCAGGACATCGTCCGCATCGACACTTCCTGCGATCACCTCGACGCGCACATCGTCGGGACTGAGTTCACCCAAGGAGACGTAGGCCCGGATCGCAACCGATTGGCCAAGGCGGAGTGCATCGCCGGCGGAGTCGGCCTCGACGTGATCGACACGTACAGCCCACCATGAACCCCGCACGCGGCCCTTCCACGCGGCAAGTTCGCGCGCAAGGGCGAAGTCGTCACTGCGCACTGCCACGGAGGACTCCGCCGCCGGCACGTAGAGGCGGGTCACGTACTCGCGCACCATCCGTGTGGCGAGAACCTTGGGCCCGAGGGTGGCGAGAGTGTGACGCACCATCGCCAGCCATCGCCCTGGGAGCCCTCGATCATCGCGCTCGTAGAACAGGGGTGCGACAGTGGAGGTGATGAGCTCGTACAGCGCCTCCGCCTCGAGGTCGTCACGCCTATCCGGATCATCGACCCGATCGGCAGAAGGAATCGCCCAGCCGTTCATGCCATCGAACCATTCGTCCCACCACCCGTCCAAGATCGAGAGGTTGAGGGCACCGTTCAGTGCAGCCTTCATGCCGGACGTCCCGCTGGCCTCGAGGGGCCGGATCGGATTGTTCAACCACACGTCGCAGCCCGGATACAGCGTGGTGGCCATGGTCATGTCGTAGTTCGGGAGGAAAACGATGCGATGGCGTACGTCGTGCGCATCCGCGAACGCCACCAACTCCTGGATGAGGCGCTTACCACCATCATCATTCGGGTGCGCCTTGCCGGCAATGACGAGCTGCACGGGCCGATCCGGATCTGTGAGGAGGGCGCGCAGACGATCGCGGTCACGCAACATGAGCGTGAGCCGCTTGTAGGAGGGAACACGGCGAGCGAATCCGATGGTCAGGATGTCAGGGTCGAGAACCCCATGGATCCAATCAAGGTCCGTCGCCGCTGCGCCGCGGGCTATCCAGGATTCGCGCAGGCGATTGCGCGCCTCGTCCACGAGTTGCGCGCGAAGGGCACGCTTGGTCTCCCAGAGCTGACGCTCATCGACGCCCGACATGCGCTCCCACGTGCTGGCGTCGTTGAGGAACACGGATCCCGCGGTCGCTGCAACGAGGTCGGCCATCTCCTGTGCTACCCACGTGGGGGCGTGCACACCATTGGTGATCGATGTGATCGGGATGTCATCACCCTCGAAGCCGGGCCAGAGACCCGCGAACATCTCCCGCGACACTTCACCGTGCAACAGACTCACACCGTTCGCGCGTCCGGCAAGTCGCAAGCCCATGACGGCCATGTTGAACATCTCCGGATCCCCACCCGGGTAGGTCTCGCGCCCGAGAGCAACGATGTCCGGGACGGGCACGACCTCCACCGCGTTGTCACCACCGAAGTACTGCTCGATCAACGACACCGGGAACCTGTCGATTCCTGCAGGCACAGGTGTGTGTGTGGTGAAGACGGTTCCGGCACGTACCCCCTCGAGTGCGGACGCGAAGTCCAGGTGATGCGCGTCAATCAGCTCGCGGATGCGCTCGACCCCTAGGAACCCGGCATGCCCTTCGTTGCTGTGGAACACGGTGGGCTCCACGGTGCCGGCGATCCGACAGAAGGTGCGCAGGGCGCGCGTGCCCCCGATGCCGAGGAGCATCTCCTGCTGAAGGCGGTACTCCCCTCCCCCTCCGTAGAGACGGTCGGTCACCTCACGCTCGGCGGGGCCGTTCTCCTCCACATCGGAGTCCAGAAGGAGCAGGGGCACGCGACCCACGTGCGCGACCCAGATTCGCGCGGCAAGGGTCCGGTGACCGGGAAGGCCGACACCGACCTTTGCCGGCGTTCCGTCTGACTCGCGCAACAGCGTGACCGGAGTCCCTTCCGGATCGCACACGGGGTACTGCTCGAGTTGCCACCCGTCCCAGGACAGGCTCTGCCGGAAGTAGCCGCTCCGGTAGAAGAGTCCGATCCCGATGATCGGCACGCCTAGATCACTCGCACTCTTCAGGTGGTCTCCGGCGAGAATGCCCAGTCCCCCCGAGTACTGGGGCAGAGCTCCCGTGATGCCGAACTCCGGCGAGAAGTAGGCGACACCCCTGCACGCGGTCATGCGCTCCTGGAACCACATGTCTGCGGTCAGGTACGACGCAAGTTCCGAACGCGCCGCATCCACGCGGCGGACGAAGCCTTCGTCAGCACTCAGCTCGGCAAGGCGTTCCCCCGAGACTTCACCGAGCAATCGCACGGGATCGTGCTCGCATCGACGCCAGGTCGCGGGATCCATGTCGCGGAAGAGATCGCGCGTCGGCGAGTTCCAGGACCAGCGGAGGTTGAGGGCCAGTTCCTCCAGCGGAAGCAGATTCTCCGGGAGCGGGCTGCGGACATTGAGTCGACGAAGCGCTTTCACGTCCGACACCGTAGTGCGCGGTTCGACCCGGATATCGCACCGCAACCACCACGAGCGATGTAATCGCGTTGCATTCCTTGCATGCTTCTCGCTGTCCGTCCACCGGACACTGTGTTGCCCCCCTACGCTGGTGTCATGGCACGGACGTCCAAGGCGACCGTCCCGCCCGACATCGAGCGCCTCCTCGCCGGCGCCCACCATGATCCGCACGCGATCCTCGGTGCCCACTCGGACTCCAAATGGGTGACGATTCGCACGCTGCGCCCGGGGGCCGACTCCGTCACGCTCGTGCTCCCTGATGACGTGATCGCGATGGAGCGCGAGGTTGGGGATCTCTGGGTCGCTCGCGTCTCCGGGACCGTGGTTCCCGACTACCACTTCGACGTCCCCTATGGACCCGAGGTGCACTCCGCACATGACCCCTACCGGTTTCTCCCGGTCCTGGGTGAGATCGACCTGCATCTGATCAGCGAAGGTCGCCACGAGGAGATCTGGACGAAACTCGGCGCACACCCGCAGACACTCGACGGGATCTCCGGTACCTCCTTCGCGGTCTGGGCGCCGAATGCCCGCGGGGTGCGCGTCGTCGGCGACTTCGACCACTGGGACGGGCGGGCGTTTCCGATGCGCAGCCTCGGAGCCTCCGGTGTCTGGGAACTCTTCCTCCCCGACGTCGGCGTCGGAACTCGCTACAAGTACCGGATCCTGGGAGACGACGGTGTGTGGCGTGACAAGGCCGACCCCTACGCGCTCGCGGCCGAGACTCCGCCGGCGACCGCTTCCGTGGTCTTCGCCTCGGGCTACACCTGGAGCGATCGGGAGTGGATGCTCGCGCGTGCACAGCGTGATCCGCACCGTGGTCCGATGACCATCTACGAGGTGCACCTCGGTTCCTGGCGCCCCGGTCTGGATTATCGGGACCTTGCGCGGGAACTCGTCGAGTACGTGACCGACCTGGGATTCACCCACGTCGAGTTCCTGCCCGTCGCCGAGCATCCGTACGGGCCCTCGTGGGGGTACCAGGTCTCCGGCTACTACGCGCCCACCGCTCGCTTCGGTTCCCCCGACGACCTCCGGTTCCTCATCGATGCGCTGCACCGTGCCGGGATCGGTGTCCTCATCGATTGGGTGCCCGCGCACTTTCCCAAGGACGAGTGGGCCCTCGCCCGGTTCGATGGAACCTGTCTCTTCGAGCACCCAGACCCGCGACGCGGCGAGCACCCCGATTGGGGAACGTACGTCTTCGACTTCGGGCGACCCGAGGTGCGCAACTTCCTCGTCGCCAACGCGGTCTACTGGCTCGAAGAGTTCCATGTCGATGGTCTGCGCGTGGATGCTGTCGCGTCGATGCTCTATCTGGATTACTCCCGACGCGAGGGTGAATGGGCACCGAACGTCCACGGTGGGCGGGAGAACCTGGACGCGGTCCGCTTCCTCCAGGAGATGAATGCAACCGTCTACCGTCGAGTGCCCGGTGCCGTCACGATCGCGGAGGAATCGACAGCGTGGGCGGGTGTCACCGCTCCGACGGATGTGGGTGGCCTGGGCTTCGGGTTCAAGTGGAACATGGGCTGGATGCACGACTCACTCGGATACATGCGTCGTGAAGCGATCCATCGCGTCCACCACCACAACGAGATGACGTTCTCGATGATGTACGCCTACAGCGAGCAGTTCGTGCTCCCCTTCTCCCACGATGAGGTGGTGCACGGCAAGGGGTCCCTCGTCACCCGCATGCCCGGTGACCGATGGCAAGCGCTGGCGAACCTTCGGGCGTACCTCGCCTACATGTGGGCGCATCCGGGTAAGAAGTTGCTCTTCATGGGTTCGGAATTCGCGCAGTCCGCTGAATGGAGCAGCGAACGCGGCCTGGACTGGGAGCTGACCCGCTACCCCGAACACCTGGGGATCCAGCGACTGGTGTCGGACCTCAATTCCGTCTACCGGGACTCCCCCGCGCTGTGGGCCTGGGACGACGACCCGTCCGGCTTCCAGTGGCTCGATCCCGACAACTCCGCGGAGAACGTCTTCACGTGGCTGCGATGGGGGCCGGTCGGCGACTGCATCGCGGTGGCCGTCAACCTCTCCCCCGTTCCGCGACTCCAGCACTCACTCGCACTTCCCACGCCGGGCACATGGCGCGAGGTGCTCAACTCCGACGCATCCATCTACGGTGGTACCGATACCGGGAACCTCGGAGCCATCCATGCGTTACCGGATGCTGGCGGCAGACCCCGTGCGACGGTGGTGCTGCCCCCGTTGGCCGCGTGCTACTTCCACGGTCCCACCTAGAACAGCGCGCTCGCCAATCGCGTTCGAGCCTTCGGGACATCGGGGTGCTCGCCGGCAATCGTGAAGTACTCCACGACGCGATCCCGTGCCGAGTTCCGTTCGTCGCCCGAGGCTATCTGCACCGCGGTGATCCCCAAATCGAATGCGCGCGGGAAGTCACCTTCGGCCACCGCGAAATCTGCAGCGGACAGGAACTCGGTGACGGTGGACGGTGCTGTGGGTGCCACCCCGTGCGCGGTGCGCTCGAGGACTCCGACGAGCGCGACTCCTGCGAGCGCGTCAGCATCGTGTGGATCCTGTTCGAGGATCTCCCGGTACGCGATACGTGCGTTCGCCCACTCCCCCGCGTCGATGGCGGTGACCGCCCGCTCGATGCGCGGGTCTACGGGTTCTTCGATCTCCTCGACAACCTCCTGAGTGGCGGCCAGGCTTCCGGTCACGTCCTGTTCAGCCGCGACGCGGAGCACCTCGTCGAGGATCTGCCGGATCTGTGCCTCCGGGTACGCACCCTGGAACAGTGGCACGGGCTGCCCCTTGATAACCGCGAACACGGAGGGGATCGACTGCACCTGGAATGCCGCGGCGATCTGCTGCTCAGCGTCGACGTCGACCTTGGCCAGAATCCAGCGACCCCCGTAGTCAACCGCCAACTTCTCCAGTATCGGCGAGAGTTGCTTGCACGGTCCACACCAGGTGGCCCACAAATCCAAGACCACCGGAATCGTCATCGAGCGCTCGATCACGTCGGTGGCGAAGTTCGCGGTCGTCGCATCGATGACCAGGCCCTCCGGTGCGTTCGCCAACGCGGCGTTCGCCTTCGCCTGATTCTGCTTCTGCGATGCGAGGGCGGCCAGATCGATGGCTCCCGCGACGTTGAAACCCGGTTTGCTCACGACCCCATTGTGCCGAGGGTCAGTCGGCGACGAGGTCCCGGGCAGCCTCGAAAGCGGTCCGCCGGCCCGCCGCCACCTCCACGGCCCATGCGTCCACGGCGGGGCGGTCCTCCAGCAACCGTGCCCGCGTCAAGGCCGATGCCGTGTCCAGGATCTCTTCACGCGCCCGCAACTCGCGCCGACGCGTGAGATTGCCGGTCTCGACCAGCCAACCCCGATGACGATCCGTCGCGGCGACGACCTCGTCCACCCCCTCACCGGTGCTCGCCACTGTCAGATGCACGGGCGGTTCCCATTCCTGGGGCAGGCGCTCGCCCAGGGCGATCATGTGCCGAAGTTCCCGTGCCGTCGTGGCGGCGCCGTCTCGATCAGCCTTGTTCACGATGAAGATGTCGCCGATCTCCAGGATGCCCGCCTTCGCCGCTTGGATGCCATCACCCATGCCGGGTGCGACCAGGACGAGTGTCGTGTCCGCAGCGGCGGCAACCTCGACCTCGGACTGACCGACGCCGACGGTCTCGAGGATTACGACATCGAAGCCAGCAACTTCACATACGCGCAGCACAGGTCCGATTGCCGCGGCCAGTCCGCCAAGGTGTCCGCGGGACGCCATGGACCGGATGTAGACACCGGCGTCACCCGAGTGCTCCTGCATGCGGATCCGGTCACCAAGGAGTGCACCGCCGGAAAACGGTGAGGAGGGGTCGACCGCGATCACTGCGACCTTCGATCCCCGCATCCGATAGGCCCGCACGAGCGCCGAGGTCATCGTCGATTTCCCGACCCCGGGAGCCCCCGTCACTCCGATGACGTGCGCGGGGGTTGTCGGTGCTCCCAGCGCGTCGAGGAGATCCGGGGCCCCGATGGGAGAGTTCTCGATGGCGCTGATCGCGCGTGCGATCTCGCGAACGCCCCCCGCACGCACACCCGAAGCCAGGGAGTCCACCGAATCCACGCCCCCATCATGCAGGTCGCCACCATGGATGCCACGATGACGCACATGGATTCCTGGCTTCGATCGATCGATCACGTCGGTATCGCGGTTCGCGACCTCGAAGGCGCGATCCAATACTACGAGCGCGTGTTCGGGTTGTCGGTTGCGCACCGCGAGGTCAACGAGGAGCAGGGGGTTGAGGAGGCGATGCTCGCCGTGGGTGAGTCCGGTTCCTGCATCCAATTGCTCGCCCCACTGCGCCCCGATTCACCTATCGGAAGATTCCTCGAGAGGTCGGGTCCCGGTGTTCAGCAGGTCGCCTACACCGTTACTGACGTGCGTGCGGTCGCCGACCACCTGCGCTCACAAGGAGTCCGTGTCCTCTACGACGAGCCGAAGACCGGCACAGCCGGATCCCTGGTGAACTTCACCCACCCCAAGGACAGCGGCGGTGTGCTGATCGAGCTGGTGCAGCAGACCGAGCACTAGAGGTCGGACCAGCGCTCCATGGGTCCGTCCCACTCCCGGGGCAGCGACTCAGGACGCCCCGTGATCGCGCTCACGATCTCGTCGAGGACCCGCTGCACGTTTTTCTCCCCCACCCACAGATGCGGCGCATCCTTCACAATGACTAGTTGGATGTTCGGTGCGACGGCGAAGCGCGCACGTGCGGGATCAGGAGGGAGGTAGTCGTCGCGCTCGGGGATCAAGGCGACCACAGGCACGTCGACATCGACCCACGCAGCGAAATCCGCCTCCGTTGTGAATCGCAGCGGAGGAGAGAGCAGTATCACGCCGGTGACGTCGAGTGAGCGTGCATGTCGCAAGATCACGTCGGTCCCAAACGACCATCCGACGATCCAGGGGCGCGGGAGACCCTGCGACGCGACCCACTCCACCGCGGCAGCGAGATCGCGTCCCTCGCCCTCACCCGCGTCGAAGGTACCTTCACTCCTGCCGCGAGCACTCGATGTGCCGCGAGTGTTGAAGCGCAGGACGGCGATATCGGCCAGGGCAGGAAGCCGCCACGCCATCTTACGCAACACGTGGGAATCCATCATTCCGCCATGCGTGGGCAACGGGTGCACGCAGATGATGCAGGCGCGGGGCGGAGCATCGACCGGGCGCGCCAACTCGCCGACCAACGTGAGGCTGTCGGAGGTTCGGAGTTCGATGTCGCGACGTGAAGCTGGCAACACCGAGTTCGCGGAGATCTTCATCGGGGTCGACGACGATCCCGGGCCGACCAACAGGGGGTGTGCCAGTGCCGACGGAGCTCTACACCCTGGGGATCCTCGGCGGACCACGCCACGATGTGCGGTGTCGCAGGACGAATCACCTGATCGCACCCAGGGCAGCGGTAGTCCTTGGTCGCCGACGAGCCCGTGAGCGCGCGCACGTACCAGTCACCATCCGGATGGGACTCGACGCGCGTGCTCGGGACGTACTCCCGCGCCTGAGTCGGAGTGCGCCGATTCTTCCGCCCCATGCCATCAGTCTGCCAAAGTCAGAAGAGTCGGGATCCGACGTCGGACGTGCCTCTGAGCTCCTCGTAGTCGAGGACCACACAGCGGATACCCCGATCCTCCGCGAGAGTCCGTGCCTGCGGCTTGATCTCCTGGGCCGCGAAGACACCTTCGACCGGAGCGAGGAGGGGATCCCGATTGAGGAGCTCGAGGTAGCGGGTTAATTGCTCGACACCGTCGATCTCGCCCCGTCGCTTGATTTCGACGGCCACATGTAGGCCGTCGAGCGCCCGACACAACAGGTCGACCGGGCCGATCGCCGTGGGGTATTCCCGCCGCACGAGCGAGTACCCAATGCCGAGGACGTCCAGTTGTTCGGCGAGTAGAGCCTGCAGGTGGGACTCGACCCCGTCCTTCACCAGGCCGGGATCGATGCCAAGGGTGTGCTCGCTGTCGTGCGAGATGGCATGGATACAGATGACCAGTCTCTCCCCGGCCTTATTGGTGACCTCCCAGGTCAGCGGATCCGATTCCATCTCGCGCAACGTGCATGGTGGACTCATCCAGTTGAGCGGCTTGTACGAGCCGCCATCCGCGTGGACCAGGACCGAACCATCCGCTTTGACGATGATCACGCGATCGGCTTCGGGTAGGTGCGCGGTCAGGCGCCCGACGTAGTTAACGGTGCACCGGGCAACCACGATCCGCACCGAGGCACGGTACCCGGTGACGCGACCGCCCCCCGGCACGTCACTATAGGTCCGTGTCCGGGTCCTTCTCGTTCCTCTTCGGTCCGCTGGTCGCCGCCGGTGGTCTGGTGATTCTGATCTTCGCCCTGCGCTGGACGTTCCGACGCGGGACCTCCGTCGTCGCTGCGCCCGCACGCTCGGGTTCCGCCGAGGAGTACGGCCTCCTCGTCAGCGTCGCCTCGCCCAGCTCCTACGCGGAGGGTGAGATGACTCGTAGAAAACTCGAGGACGCCGGGATCCGAGCGAATCTCGCGCAGACCTTGGACGGACCACGCGTGATGGTGTGGCCGGCCGACGAGGACCGCGCCCGTCAGCTCCTCAGGGGCTGAGCCCCTCGCGCGTGATGCGACCACCAACCCCCTCGAGGGTGGGCACCAGGCCTGCATACCCACGGTCGATGTGATCCACCCCGTACACCTCTGTGACTCCGTCGGCGACCAATCCCGCCAACACCAGCCCGGCTCCGGCTCGGATATCGGTCGCCTCCACGGGTGCCCCCGAGAGTCGGGCACGGCCACGGACGAGCGCGTGGTGCCCGTCGGTGCGAACATCGGCCCCGAGGCGGGCCAACTCTTGCACGAAGCGGAACCGCGCCTCGAAGAGGTTCTCGGTCACGAGTGCCGCACCTTCGGCGATCGAGTTCAACGCGATGAACTGTGGCTGGAGATCCGTGGGGAATCCGGGATACGGGAGCGTGACCACGTCGATCGCGCGCGGCCGACCATCCATCGTCACCGTGAAGCCGTCCGGCGCATCTCCGATCACGGCCCCAGCCGTGGCCAACTTTTCAAGGGGTAGCGAGACATGCTCTGCACGTGCCCCGCGGATCTCAAGAGATCCCCCCGCCATCACCGCTGCGACAGCGTAAGTGCCAGCGACGATGCGGTCAGGAACAGTCGCGTGCCGTACGGGAGAGAGTTCACGTACTCCCTCCACCGTCAACGTGGACGACCCGATCCCATGAATCCGGGCCCCCATCGACACGAGCATCGTGCAGATATCCACGATCTCCGGCTCGCGCGCGACGTTGTCAATCACAGACCGGCCTTCCGCGAGTACCGCGCTCATGACGAGAGTCTCCGTCGCACCGACACTCGGGAAGTCCAACCAGATCTCCGCGCCGCGAAGGCGCTCCGCCACCGCGATCAGGTAGCCGTGTTCATTGGAAACCTGCGCGCCCAGTCGGCGTAATCCCGCGATGTGCAGGTCGAGGCCGCGGGAGCCGATGTTGTCTCCCCCGGGAAGAGCCACGTCCGCCGCCCCGCAGCGGGCGAGCAACGGTCCGAGTACGCAGATCGACGCGCGCATCCGACGGACGAGGTCGTAGTCGGCTCGGTGATCCGGCCGCTCGGGTACGTCGATCACAAGGGCTGCGCCAGTTCGATCATGGGTGACCGTGCACCCCAACCGCCGGAGTAACTCCGACATGATCCCGACGTCGTCGATATCGGGCACATTCGTCACCGTGGAGGTTCCCGGGGCGAGCAGGGCGGCCGCCATGAGCTTCAGGACGGAGTTCTTGGCTCCGGGGATGTTGACGGCGCCGACGAGACGCTCACCGCCCTCAATGCGGAACCAGTGCACTCGCGCATCGTACGAGCGCGGACCCTCCCTCTGCCCTAGGGTCATCGCATGGTGAATCTGACCCGGATCTACACCCGGACGGGCGACGACGGCACGACGTCACTCGGCGACATGTCTCGCACGGGGAAGAACGATCCTCGGCTCAAGGCCTACGCCGATGTGGACGAGGCCAATTGCGCCATCGGCCTCGTGCTGGCTCAGCCCGGGGGCGATCCGGAGGTGTGGCGGCTGCTCCGCCGGGTTCAAAATGAGCTCTTCGACGTGGGGGCGGACCTCTGTACCCCCGTCGTCGACAACCCGTCCCACGAACCACTCAGGGTCACCTCCGACTACGTCACCCGGATCGAAGAGGAATGCGATCACTACAACGATTCGCTGACCCCGTTGCGATCCTTCATCCTTCCCGGTGGGACGGCGATCGCCGCCCATCTGCACGTTGCACGCACTGTCGTCCGTCGTGCGGAGCGCACCACCTGGGCGGCCCTGGACATGTATCACGGTGGGATGAACCCGCTCACGGCCACATACCTCAACCGACTCAGCGACCTGCTGTTCATCCTCGCTCGTGCGGCAAATGTCGATTCCGGCGGGGACGTGTTGTGGGAACCAGGAGCCACCCGGTAGCCATGGCACCGTTCGTCATCGCCTTCGAGCTGACCCATCCGAGTCAGCTCTTCAAGGCCGATGACATCAGCCCCACATCTCCTCTGTACTCGGAATTCACAGCGCAGCCCGCGATGGACACGGTGCGCGACATGCTCCTGAGGCGCCAACCGCGCGGGACCGCCGATGTGGAACTCGCGGTGACGCTCCCCGCAGATCAGATCAGACCCGGTCTCGAAGAGGCTCTGACCGTTGCCATCCGACGCTGGGTGAGAGTCCAAAACATCATCGACCTGGATTCGACCGAGGCCGGCGGCGCCATCGGGCGCCGACTCCTCCCCCTCGGCATCCTGGCCTTCTTCCTTTTCCAATTCGCCAGCATCCTGATCAAGAACAACGCCGATCCCTCGGACGAATACCTAGTCGACGTGGTCGGTGAGGGGTTGAGCATCACCAGTTGGGTCCTGCTGTGGTTCCCCGTGCAACTGATGACCATGGAGGTGTGGCGATCCGCGGTCAAGCGGAGACGCATGCGCGTCCTCGATCGGATCTCGTTGCGCCTGGTTCCCGCCGAGGAGTAGACCCGCGGGGAGCGGCTCCGAGCTCCGATCAGTCGAGCTGGCCGAGTGCGCGCAGCCGAGCCCGGCCACGCGCAGCGATTCGAGGATCCTCCGACGCTGCGTCCGCCCTAGCACGATCCGCATCGATCTCGGATTCGAACTCGGCAGACTCGGCCAGGATGGTGACCCCGGCTTCGGTCACAGACAGGTAGCCGCCGTCGACGGCTATCCGCAGATCGTCCTCACCCTCCCGTTCGACACGCACCATGGCGTCGTCGACGAGTTGGGCGACGAGCGGAATGTGGTGGGGAAGGATCCCTATCTCCCCCGACGTCGTGCGCGTGAACAGGAACGTGGCCTTACCCGACCAGATCCTGCGCTCGACGGCGACGATGGACACGTCCAATTCAGCCATCCGTGTTCGACCTCCGTACCGACTCCCGCGTCACAGGGTGACGCCGTAGCTGGCAGCCTTCTTCGCCAGGTCGTCCAGTCCGCCGATCAGGAAGAACGCCTGCTCGGGGACGTGGTCGAACTCTCCCTTGCACAACCGGTCGAATGCCTCGATGGTCTCCTTCACGGGAACCGTGGAGCCCGGCTGTCCGGTGAACTGCTCGGCAGCCATCATGTTCTGGCTCAGGAACCGCTCGATGCGGCGCGCACGGTTGACCAGTTGCTTGTCCTCTTCTGACAACTCGTCGATTCCCAGGATGGCAATGATGTCCTGGAGGTCCTTGTAACGCTGCAGGATGCGGATGACCTCCTGGGCGACCCGATAGTGCTCCTCCCCCACGATTGCGGGGTCGAGGATCGTCGAGCTGGAGGCCAGGGGGTCCACCGCCGGGAAGATGCCCTTCGAGAACACCTTGCGGGAGAGCTCCGTTGTGGCATCGAGATGGGCGAAGGTGGTCGCCGGCGCGGGATCCGTGTAGTCGTCCGCGGGCACGTATACGGCCTGCATGGACGTGATCGAGCGACCGCCGACGGACGTGATGCGCTCCTGGAGTTCACCCATCTCGTCGGCCAACGTCGGCTGGTATCCCACGGCCGACGGCATACGACCCAACAGGGTCGACACCTCGGACCCCGCTTGCGTGAAGCGGAAGATGTTGTCGATGAAGAGCAGCACGTCCTGCTTTTGGACGTCGCGGAAGTACTCGGCCATGGTGAGCGCGGACAGTGCCACGCGCATACGCGTGCCCGGGGGTTCGTCCATCTGACCGAACACGAGGGCTGTGTCCTTCAACACGTTCGCATCGGTCAATTCGACCCAGAGGTCGTTCCCCTCACGGGTGCGCTCACCCACACCGGCGAAGACGGAGGTGCCACCGAAGTTCCGCGCAATGCGGTTGATCATCTCCTGGATGAGCACGGTCTTACCCACACCCGCCCCACCGAAGAGGGCGATCTTGCCACCGCGGACGTACGGGGTGAGCAGGTCGACGACCTTCAACCCGGTCTCGAGCATCTCGGTGCGCGGCTCGAGTTCGTCGAACGAGGGTGGGGAGCGGTGGATCGGCCACCGCTGGAAGTCCGCTCCGTAGCCGGGGTCGTCGAGGCACTGACCCAGGGAGTTCCACACGTGGCCCTTGACGCCGTCGCCGACGGGCACGGTGATGGGGCCGCCCGTATCGGTGACTTCGGCACCGCGCACCAGTCCGTCGGTCGGCTGCATCGAGATGGTCCGCACCAAGCTGTCCCCGAGGTGTTGCGCCACTTCGAGTGTGAGCATCTTGGCGAGTGCGCCGTACCCGATCTCGACGTGCAGGGCGTTGAACAGCTCCGGCACCGATCCACGGGGGAACTCGACGTCGACGACCGGGCCCGTGATGCGCACCACGCGCCCAGCCGTGTCATGTGAGCCGCGGGTTGCAGTGGTCTCTTGAGTAGCGGTCATGGTCCTCTTCGCTTCCTTCTACTTGGCAGCATCGGCCAGGGCGTTCGCCCCACCGACGATCTCGCTGATTTCCTGTGTGATTTGCGCCTGGCGTTCCCGGTTGGCCATAAGGGTAAGTACCTTGATCAGGTCGTCGGCGTTGTCGGTCGCCGCCTTCATCGCCCGGCGTCGCGACGCGGACTCCGACGCGGCCGACTCAAGCAAAGCCGAGAAGATCCGGGTGGCGACGTATCGCGGAAGCAGCGACTCGAACAGAGTGTTGGCGTCCGGTTCGAAGGAGAACAAGGTCCGGGGTCCGGAATCACCCTCGACGTACTCGACCTCCATGGGAGCGATGCGCCGCGCCTCCGCGGACTGCGAGAGCATCGATCGAAATTCCGTGAAGACGATGTGCAATTCGTCCACTCCGAGCACGCCGTCCTCGCCTGGATCGTCCCCGACGTCGTCGGCGCCGGACATGAACGCCTCCACCAGAAAGTCGGCGATCTCCAAGGCGTGGTCGTACGTCGGTTTCTCGGAGATACCGATCCAGGATGCGGTGATCGTCCAGTTCCGGAAGCTGAAGTAGCCCAGAGCCTTGCGCCCGATCACGTAGAGGACGGGTGTCTTGCCCTCCTGACGTAGCAGCGCCATCAACTCCTCGGCACGGCGCAAGACGTTTGCGTTGTAAGCACCGCACAACCCTCGATCCGACGACACGACTAACACACCCGCTCGCTTGGGAACCTCACGTGGCACGAGGAGTGGATGATCCAGTGCGGCCTCAGCAGCGAGATCGGACAGCATGCTCGTGATCTCCTGGGAGTAAGGACGCGCCGCCTCGACCCGCGCCTGCGCCTTGGCGATGCGCGAGGTCGCGATCAACTCCTGGGCCTTGGTGATCTTCTTGATCGATTCCGCCGAACGGATTCGACCCCGAAGTTCGCGTAGCGTTGCGGCCATTACTTCTTCTTCGGAGCGGGCTTACGCACTTGGACCGATTCCTTCTCCACGTCGGACTCGCTCAGCGCCTCGACATGCTCCTCGGGAACCACGGAACTCCCGTCGGTCGTGGCGAACCCCTTCTTGAAGTCCGCGACGGCCTCGACGAGTTTGTGCTCGGACTCCTCCGACAACTTCTGGGAAGTGCGGATATCGGCCATGAGCGCTGCATTCGAGACGTTCATGTGCTCGATGAACTCCGACTCGAATCGCGTTACGTCCGCCACCGGGACCGAATCGAGGTGCCCGCGCGTGCCGAGCCAGATCGCAACGACCTGATCCTCCACCGGCATCGGCGCGTACTGGGGTTGCTTGAGCAATTCGACCAACCGGGCACCGCGCTCGAGCTGTGCCTTGGAAACCTCGTCCAGGTCGGATGCGAAGGCCGCGAAGGCCTCGAGCTCGCGGTACTGGGAGAGGTCGAGTCGGAGGGATCCAGCAACCTCCTTCATCGCCTTGATCTGGGCCGCACCACCGACGCGGGAGACTGACACACCCACGTTGATAGCGGGACGCACACCCTGGTTGAACAGGTCCGTCTCCAGGAAGCACTGACCATCGGTGATCGAGATCACGTTGGTGGGGATGTAGGCGGAGATGTCATTGGCTTTCGTCTCGATGATCGGCAGACCGGTCATCGATCCCGCGCCCAACTCGTCAGAGAGCTTCGCGCAGCGCTCGAGCAAGCGGGAGTGCAAGTAGAACACGTCACCGGGGTACGCCTCACGGCCTGGCGGGCGCCGCAGGAGCAACGAGATCGCTCGGTAGGCCTCTGCGTGCTTGGTCAAGTCGTCGAAGACGATGAGTACGTGCTTGCCCTGGTACATCCAGTGCTGTCCGATCGCCGACCCGGTGTAGGGGGCGAGGTACTTGAAGCCAGCTGGGTCGGAGGCGGGAGCTGCCACGATGGTCGTGTACTCCATCGCGCCACCTTCCTCCAGCGCCCTCCGCACGCTGGCGATGGTCGTGCCCTTCTGCCCGACGGCCACGTAGACGCAGCGCACCTGCTTCGTCGGGTCGCCGGTCTCCCAGTTCTGGCGCTGGTTGAGGATGGTGTCGACGCAGACGGCCGTCTTGCCCGTCTTGCGGTCGCCGATGATCAACTGGCGCTGCCCACGCCCGATGGGGGTCATCGCGTCAACGGCCTTGATACCCGTCTGTAGGGGTTCGTGCACGCTTTGGCGCTGCACCACAGAAGGCGCCTGAAGCTCAAGGGGACGACGGGTCTCGCCGACGATCTCCCCCCGCCCGTCGATGGGCTCGCCCAGCGGATTCACGACGCGGCCGAGGAAGCCGTCGCCCACGGGCACGGAAAGGACCTCGCCCGTGCGCTTGACGGGCTGTCCCTCTTCGATCTTCTCGAAGTCGCCCAGGATGACCGCGCCAATGCTGTGCTCGTCGAGGTTGAGCGCCATTCCCATGACACCCTCGGGAAACTCCAGGAGTTCCTGCGCCATGACCGAGGGGAGTCCTTCCACATGCGCGATGCCGTCGCCCGCGTCAATGACGGTGCCGACTTCCTCGCGCCCAGTTCCGATTTCGAGACTGGAGACGTAGTTTTCTATCGCGCCTTGGATGTCCTGCGCGGAGATGGTCAACTCTGCCATGGCGATATGTCTTCCTCTTTGTCCTGGTAGTGGGCTAGTCGGGCAATCTCGTCGCGGCAGCAGCTAGCCGTGACGACAAGGTTCCATCGATGACCTCATCCCCGACTGCGACCGACAGCCCGCCGAGCAGCCTAGGCTCGACTGTGAGGTCGATGGAGACGGGGTTGCGGTAGATGCGGGCGAGCACGGCCGTGAGCCTCGTGCGCTGTGCTTCGATCAACGGCGCAGCCGCACTGACCTGGGCGACGATCTCGCCGCGGCGGGAGACAGCGAGTTGAGCGAGTTCGCGCACCGCGTCGTCAGCGCGCTCGCCGTGCAACAACTCCACCGTCTGCGCCAATAGGTCCGACGTCGTGGGGAGCACCGAGCCGCCCGCGACGGACCGAACCAGTTCGACCCGGCCGGACGCCGGAGATTGGAAGTCGCCGAGTAGGGCGACTAATCGCGGTTCGGAGTCGAGCACTCGGCCGAATCGGAACAGTTGCTCGGCCACCGCATCCGCTTCGCCCTCGCGCTCGGCGCGAGCCAGGAGTCCGAGACGAGCGATGTATTGGATGCTGGCGATGACATCCTGGGATGCAGACCAGCGCGCTTCGACGGCTGTGGCCAGCAGGGCCATGGAGTGAGCGGAAACCTTGCCGCCCAGCAGGCGCTCCAACATCGCCTTCTTGGCGGCAGGATCACCGCCGGCTTCAGTCAGGTGGCGAGCGAGGAGCGGCTCGCGTTGGAGGAGCGTGGCAACCGCGGTCATTTCCTCTGCGATGAGGGAGAGGTCCGCCACGGCCAAGGCCGAGGCCAACCGGTCGAACTGCGCAACCAGAAGCGCCCGAGCATCGCGACTCGCCGGACGGAGGTCCGTGGGCGTCACGTCCACGGACACGGATATTGAGGACATCGCTTCGAGTTCGTCAATGAATCGGTCAACCGTTGCGGACTGCTCGGAAGGGTCGGCCACCCGGGCTTTCACGATCTCGGTAGCGCGCTCCACCGCCTCATTTCCCAGCTCCGAACGAAGTTCCCGGATCAATTGTGCGCGCAGAAGTTGCATCTGCTGCGTCCCGTAGACCTTTATCCGCTCGGACTCGACACCGCCCTGGACGCGCAACTGTTCCGCGATGCGCACGGCGTCAGACGCAGCCTCCTCAACGATGTTCTGCGCCTCCGTCCTGCCTTCGGCCACGCGCTGGGCGTGGAATCGATCCGCATCGGCGAGACGTTGGGCGGCCTTGGCGCTCTCCTCTAGTTGCAGACGCACGGTCTCTTGGCGCTCCTTCATCAGTTTCCGAATCGGAGGCACGGCGTACTTGACGATGATGAAGATGATCACGGCGAAGCCGACAAGCTGCGCTAGGAATGTCCCCATCTGGAATCCACTATTCCCGCGGTGTCGATCGTGACGGCTGGTCAGAACCGGCCCCGAGGATCCGATCGGCGAGAGTCTGCGACAGCGTCTCGACGGATGCGTTGAGGCTGGGGGCCAGCGATTGCCCCTCAGCCTTCAGGGTGTCACTCGCCTGCTTCAACCTGTCGGCCACCTCGTCATTCGCCTCAGATCGCATCTCGTCCACGACCTGGCGACCATCGGATCGGGCTTGGTCGCGCAACTTGCCGGCCTCCGACCTGGCTGACGCCAACTCCCCGCGATACTCAGAATCCGCGGCGGCATCCTGATCCGCAGCCTGGCGGTTGTCCTGGGCCGTTTGAGCAAGAAGACGCTCACGTTCCTCGAGGACCTTCTGAACCGGCTTCACCACGAACTTGCCGATGACGCCGAACACGACCAAAAAGATCGCAAGGATGAAGAAGAAGGTGCCGTTGGGAATGAGGAAGTTCGAGGTCTCCCCCTCGGCCTCAGCGGCCCACACGACACCAGCGACTGCCACGCCCATCACGGATCAGGACGCTCCTGGTGTGGCGAACACGAACAACGCCATGAACGCCAGGTTAATGAAGTACGCCGCCTCCACCAAGCCGACCGTGATGAAGAACGGGGTGAACAAACGGCCCTGTGCCTCCGGCTGGCGAGCGATTCCCGAGATCAGTGCGTTACCGGCGATACCGTCGCCGATTCCCGCTCCGATCGCACCTCCACCGAGAATGAGGCCGCCGCCGATCAGTGCACCGGCGACGATTGTTGGGTCTGCCATTGCCTTTCCTCCTTGTTTCCGTGTCGGACTTCTATGAGCGTGATGCGATCTCGGGGTGACTAGACAGCCTACGCGCACTAATGGTGCTCATCCGCGTCCTCCGTCGCCTGACTGAAATACAGGATGGTCAGTAGCGCGAATATGAAGGCCTGGATCAAGCCCACGAAGAGATCGAATGTCTTCCAGATCGCATTGGGCGCCCACATGATGTACGTGGGCAGGAGGGCGATCAGCCCGACCATGATCACCCCGGCGAAGATGTTGCCGAAGAGTCGCAGGGACAGCGAAATCGGCTTGGCGATCTCCTCGACGATGTTGATCGGTGCGAGGAATGCAACGTGCCCCTTGGCGACCTTGATGGGGTACCCCACGATGCCACGCTTGCGGAAGCCGGCCGCGTGGTAGCAGACGAAGACGAAGAGGGCGAGGGCGAGAACGAAGTTGATGTCCGAGGCCGGGGGCTTGAGCAGCTCCATGGTCCGGCCATCCGACGCGGTGTACTGCAGGGGAAGTACGGAGATCCAGTTCGCGACGAGGATGAAGACGAAGAGGGTCACCGCGAGAGGCAGCACGAAAGGCGCCAGTGTGAGGCCCATCGACGATTGGATTTGGCTGCGCATCTGCACCGTGATGGCCTCCCAGAACAGCTGGACGCCGCTCGGAACACCGGTGGAGGTCACCTTCGCGCGAAGAATGAAGGCCAAGATCAGCGTGACCGCGGCCGCCAGGAGGGTGGCGTAGATGGTGTCCGTATTCACGGTCATGCCCAACCACGTCGCAGTGGTGTGGTGACCTACGTCGATCGCGCTGACCGGGATCGCGTCTTGGATCATCGTGCTACTCCGCTACCGCCGGCCCGGAACTTGCGTCCTGGGGCGAGGCCTCACCCTTGCGCAACTTCATCCACACGGGCACGACGGTGCTCAAGACGAGGACCACTTGGAACAGCGCCAGCCCGAAGAGCACACCGAACCCATAGGGACGGAACACGAATGCGATCACAAGCGCGATCACGGTGATGATGAGAAGTCGCGAGGCCGAGTTCAGCGCCATTCGACTCTTCATGGGGTGCTCCGTCGCCGTGATGGACGTGACCGACCACCTCACGAGCAGGGCATTCGCCAAGCCCAGGGTCAACCCGATGCCGAGATACACCCCGAACATCGTGGCACCGGCGAGGTAGGCCAGCACCACTGCGACGGCGAAGAGGGCCGCGACGACGACGGTCAGGCGAAGGGGGCGGAACACCACCGATGGCAGGACGAAAGGCGCCTCCTGCATCGGCGTCGCCATCGGGCCTCCCATGATGAAAACGGCCGGCGATGAGTCGCGCTGGCCGATTTGGGAACGCTACCACGCACGTGTACGCCTGCAGCCCGAGGGCCGACCCCTTCCGGAGCAGTGGATGTGCCCCCGACACCGCCGCAACGGGCGTCGACGATCACTCCTACGAAGTCATCCCGAACGACGTCGGGGCAACTCGACCACACGCGCGTCCGCCGAAGTTCCCGGGCGTCGCACGACTATCACCAGCACCACGACACCGGCCACGAAGCCGGCGAGGGCGTAACCGAGTGGAACGAAGGCAGCGGCCACCGCCGCACCCGCCACCAGCGCGGTCCAGGCGTACATGATCAACACGGCCCGACGCTGCGAGTGGCCCATCTCCATCAGGCGGTGATGCAGGTGCTGCTTATCCGGCGCGAAGGGATTCCGGCCGGCCCGCGTACGCCGGACGACGGCCAGGCCCAGGTCGACGAGCGGCACCGCCATCACCGCGATGGGCAGGAGGATCGGGAGCAGGGTGGGGAGGAGGGCTCCGCCCGCAACGGAGCTCGGGTCGATCTGCCCGGAGAGTGTGATCGTGCTCGCCGCCAGCAATAGCCCCAGCATCATCGACCCGGTATCACCCATGAAGAGTCGGGCTGGGAAGACGTTGTGCGGGAGGAATCCCACGCACATCCCGACCAGGAGCACGCTGACCAGGGTGGCGAGGGTGGCCCGCTCCAATCCCTGCTCGACGCTCAACAGGTAGGCGTAGGCGAAGAAGGCGCCTGCGGCGACCGCGACGATCCCGGCGGCCAAGCCGTCGAGGCCGTCGATGAAATTGATCGCGTTGATGCTGATCAAGACGATGAGCACGGTGAACAGGACGCTTGTGATCGGATCGAGAACGAAGGTGCCCCCGATGGGCAGCCAGATGATGGCGATGCCCTGGAAAGCCATGAGACCCGCGGCAAGCACCTGACCGGCCAGTTTGGTCGGCGCGTCCAGACCCCACTTGTCGTCCACGATTCCGAGCGCGACGATCACAGCCACCCCGGAAAGAAGCGCCAGTGGAGTGGATCCACCCTCAAACACCGAGCCCATCATCGGCAACTTGCTGGCCAGGAGGAGACCGGCCAGCAGGCCCGCGAGCATCGCCAAGCCCCCAAGGCGCGGTGTGGGCTCGGCGTGGACGTCGCGGTCGCGCACCGGGGCGATGAATCCGCCGGCGATCGCAATCCGACGAGCCAGCGGCATGGTCAGGTAGGTCACCGCGGCGGCCGCGAGCAGGCAGAGGATGTACTCGCGCACCGCCACCTCCCTCGGGCTCCCCGAGGGCGGGGAAGCTCACCTGTCGGGATCTATCGTCCCTTACGGCCGGGGATAGGCCGGGAATTGGGCCACCAGTGCAGCCACCTCGCTGGCGATCCCCGGTTCGGGGTCCTTCACCGCGCGGGCGATGAGGTCGGCCACGGAGTCCATCTGATCCGGCCCCATACCCTGGGTGGTGACCGTGGGCGTGCCCACCCTCACCCCAGAAGCGACTGCCGGTGGCGCCGGGTCGTATGGGATCGCGTTCTTGTTCAGGGTGATCCCCACCGAGTCGCACCGCTGCTCGGCCTCCGCGCCCGTGACGTCCACACCACGCAGGTCAATCAACGCGAGATGGGTGTCGGTGCCGCCGCTCGTGGGGCGCATCCCGCGCTCTGCCAGTCCTGCAGCGAGCGCCTGTGCGTTGACGATCACGTCTTTCGCATACTTCTGATATTCGGGGGTGGACGCCTCACGGAGGGCGACCGCCTTCGCGGCAACCGCGTGCATGAGCGGGCCGCCCTGCATCATCGGGAACACCGCCTTGTCGACAGCCGCGGCGTGCTGGGCCTTACACAGCATCATCCCCCCGCGCGGTCCACGGAGGACCTTGTGCGTCGTGAAACAGACGAGGTCGGCGTACGGGACAGGACTCGGAATCGCCTTTCCGGCGACCAGCCCGATGAAGTGCGCGGCATCGACCATGAGGATGGCCCCCACTTCGTCCGCGATCGCCCGGAAGGCCGCGAAGTCGATCAGGCGCGGATACGCAGTCGCGCCGGCGATGATCATGCGAGGTCGATGCGTGAGGGCGAGGGCGCGCACCTCGTCGTAGTCGATGAGTTCGGTGTCCTGCCGAACGCCGTAGGAGACGACGTTGAACCACTTGCCAGAGAAGTTGACCTTGGAACCGTGGGTGAGGTGACCTCCGTGGGGGAGGCTCATCGCCAGGACGGTGTCACCCGGGGAGAGGAACGCGCCGTACGCCGCGAGGTTGGCGCTGGCCCCGCTGTGCGGTTGGAGATTCGCGTGCTCGGCCCCGAAGAGTTCCTTGGCCCGCGCGATGCCGATCTCCTCCGCGTCATCGACGACCGCACACCCTCCGTAGTAGCGACGTCCCGGATAACCCTCCGCGTACTTGTTGCTGAGCGTGGACCCGAGTGCAGCGAGGACCGCAGGAGATGTGAGGTTCTCACTCGCGATGAGTTGGAGTCCCCCGCGCACGCGTTCGAGTTCGGCGATGATCACGGAGGCGATTTCGGGATCCTCCGCCTGGAGGGCGTCGAAGTCGGGTCCCCAGAATGGCGTCGTGGGCATCGGTGGCCTCCGCGTATGTGGTGGAAACACCACTGTAGTGAGCGCGTCAGGCGGTCGCAGCGAGCGCCGCGCGAATGCGCTCCTCGCTGATCGCACCGTGTCGCAGGACCTCGGCCGCATCACCGCGCACATCGACGATGGTGCTCGGCAGGTCCGGGTCTTCGTCGTCGGACCAACGGGCATCGAGCGTCCCGGCATCGAGAGCCATCGCGGCATCGGGGTGGACGTGCATCGCCTGCTCGCAGGTTCGCACAGGGTCGCCCTGATCGGTGATCCCACTCGCGGCCGTGGGGCCAGATTCCGACACCACGGCGAGGGCGATGGGGTGCGCCGGCACCCGCACCGCAACCGGACTCCCACACGGGTGGTCCCAAGCGAGGGTCGGCTGCGGCTCGAGCAGGAGCGTCACCATTCCGGGCCAGAACGTGGCCATGAGCGTGCGTGCGCTCACGGGAACATCCGCCGCGATCCCCGGCACAGTTCCCGGACGTGGGATGAGGAGTCCGAGCGGGGTCGCGTCGCGTTGCCCCTTCGCGGCGCGCAACGCCCGCGTCCCGCGGGATGAGAAGGGGTCCGTGGCCAGGACGTAGGTGTTCTCGGTCGGGAGGATCACCAGGTCTCCCCGTCGAAGCGCAGCGATCGCCGCGGTCACCGCCCGGGGGCGCTCGCGACCATCGGTGCAATCGATGCGGACCGTCATGTGCGGGTCGCCACCGTGAAGCGGGGTCGACCATTGAAGTCGGTGCGATCGACGACGTCGCGGAAAAGGGGCCGACCGTCGACATCGCGGGAGTCTGCGACCACCCCGGGCACACCCCCCCGCGAACCGGCGGGTCCCTGGACGTCTGCGTGCTCGATGACGAGTCGTCCACCTGATCGGAGCAGATCACCCGCGGTCGTCAGGATCCCGCGGACGAGGTCCATTCCGTCCTCGCCCCCGTACAGGGCGATGCGCGGCTCGTGGTCGCGCACCTCCGGCTCCCCCGGCACCATCCCGAGTGGGATGTACGGCGGATTACACGCTACGACGACGCAGAGTCCCCGAAGTGGGGACAGTTCATCCTGGGATACCGACACCGCGTCCGCATGCACGACATCGAGGCGGCTCCCCGCCGCTTCGATCAGTGATTGGTGCGCGGTGACATTCGCACGCATCCAGCCGACCGCGCCATCATCGAGTTCCACGGCGGTCACACTGCTTCCCGGCACCTCGGTGGCCAGAGACAGTGCGATAACGCCCGAACCAGCACACAGGTCGACCGCGATGCGTTGATCGTCCGGGGCCTCGCCCAGCGCGCGGATCGCCGCCTCCGCCACGAGCTCGGTCTCCGGGCGAGGAATGAACACTCCCGGTCCCACGCTGACGACGAGCCTCCTGAAGGGAGCTGTCCCCGTGATGTGTTGCAGGGGAACGCGATTGAGTCGCTGGGTGATCAGCTGTTCGACGCGCACGCGCTGATCGGGATCGAGTCGGTCGTGCAAGAAGAGGCGCGTTCGAGTCGTCCCGAGTGCGAACGCCACGAGTTCGCTTGCATCCACGGATGGCGACGGCACCCCTGCACGTTCTAGGCGACGTTCCGCATCAACCAGGACGTCGCGCACCGTGGCGCGACCACCCGTGGTGAAGTCGGTCATGCGGAGGTCTCCGCGAGCCGGCTCTCCTGGTCGGCAGAGACACACGCATCGATGACGGCGTCGAGGTCGCCGTCCAAAACCTGGTCGAGGTTGTGGGCCTTGAAGCCCACACGGTGATCGTTGAGCCGATTCTCCGGGAAGTTGTAGGTACGGATGCGCTCACTGCGATCCACCGTCCGAACCTGCGACTTGCGCGCGTCGGACGCCTCCTGCGCCGCGGCCTCCTCGGCGAGGGCGAGTAGTCGCGCTCGCAGGATGCGCAGCGCAGACTCCTTGTTTTGCAACTGACTCTTCTCGTTCTGGCATGACACCACGACGCCCGTGGGCAGGTGCGTGATCCGAACCGCGGAGTCCGTCGTATTGACGCTCTGACCGCCCGGGCCGGAGGATCGGTAAACGTCGATGCGCAGGTCGTTGGGATCGATGGTGACGTCGACATCCTCAGCCTCGGGCATCACGAGCACTCCAGCCGCCGACGTGTGGATGCGACCCTGAGACTCGGTGACCGGCACCCGCTGGACCCGGTGCACGCCACCCTCGAACTTCAACCGCGCGTACGGCGCATCCCCGGGCTCGGGAACTCCGCGTGCCTTCACGGCAACCGAGATGTCCTTGTAACCGCCGAGGTCGGACTCGACGGCGTCGATGATCTCCGTACTCCACCCGCGACGCTCCGCGTATCGGAGATACATGCGCACCAAATCGCCGGCAAACAGCGCCGATTCCTCACCACCCTCCCCCGCCTTGACCTCGAGGATGACGTCTTTGTCTTCCAGGGGATCACGGGGCAACAGGAGCGTCCGCAAGCGCTCGGCAGCATCCTCCACCCGGATCGATAGCGTGTCGGCCTCTGCGCCGAACACCGGATCGTCTTCCGCGAGCTCCCGGGCAGCGGTTTCGTCGTCGGCCAGGGTGCGCCAGTGCCGATACGCCTCGATAACGGGACGCAGTTGCGCGTAACGACGGCCGAGGCTCCGAGCTCGGCCCTGATCCGCGTGGACGCTGGGGTCGGCGAGGGCGCGCTCGAGGTCGGTGAACTCCGCTTCGAGTTCCACGCAGTTGTCGAACATGCTCACTCCCTCGGTCGACCGATTAGACGAGTCAGGCGCCGGTCGGGGATCTGCCGCGTGACGGGGGAGACGCGCGGCAGATCCCGGGCCGGCGCCCGGGAACTCATCTACTTGTCGCCTGCGCCGCCCTTGCCGTAGCGCTTGTCGAACTTGGCGACACGACCACCTGTGTCGAGGATCTTCTGCTTGCCCGTATAGAACGGGTGGCACTGCGAACAGACGTCGGCGTGGATCACGCCGCTCTTCGCGGTGCTCCGCGTGGTGAAGGTGCTGCCGCAGGTGCAGGTCACCGTCGTCTCCACGTACTCCGGATGGATGTCGGCCTTCACGGTTTCTCCTCAATCGGGTCCGGGTCGGGGACCTGGTGGCCACCGTGAACCGGACGCATAAGTATGACACCCGCCGTCGGCGGGGGCTCCTCTCCCCTAGTCGTCGGACGACCCGGGAGCGGACGGGGTCGTCTTCTGGACTTGGAGCAGGAAGTCGTAGTTGTTCTCCGTCTCGCGGAGCTTGGTGAGGAGGAGTTCGATCGACTGCTGCTGATCAAGGGCGTGCAGCACCCGGCGCAGCTTCCAGACGATCTTCAACTCCTCGGCGGACATGAGGAGTTCCTCCTTACGGGTGCCGGAGGCATCGACGTCGACGGCAGGGAATATGCGCTTGTCGGCCAGACGTCGATCCAACTTCAACTCCATGTTGCCGGTGCCCTTGAACTCCTCGAAGATCACTTCGTCCATGCGCGAGCCGGTCTCGACGAGCGCCGTGGCGAGGATGGTCAGCGAGCCGCCATTCTCGATATTGCGGGCGGCACCGAAGAACTTCTTGGGCGGATACAGCGCTGTGGAGTCGACACCGCCGGACAGGATGCGTCCCGACGCGGGGGCCGCCAGGTTGTAGGCACGTCCCAGGCGCGTCATCGAGTCGAGCAGGACGACGACGTCGTGACCCAACTCCACGAGTCGCTTGGCGCGCTCGATGGAGAGTTCCGCGATGATCGTGTGATCCTCCGCCGGACGATCGAACGTCGAGGCGATGACCTCACCCTTGACCGATCGCTGCATATCGGTGACTTCCTCCGGGCGCTCGTCGACGAGCACCACCATGAGGTGGACTTCCGGGTTGTTCTCGGTGATCGCGTTGGCTATCGCCTGGAGCACCATGGTCTTGCCCGCCTTGGGCGGGGAGACGATGAGGCCGCGCTGACCCTTGCCGATTGGAGCCACGAGGTCGATCACCCGCGTGGTCACGTTGTTGGGACTGGTCTCCAAGCGCAGCCGATCCTGCGGGTAGAGCGGAGTGAGCTTGGAGAACTCGGGGCGTGAGCGCGCCGACTCCACATCGCTCCCGTTGACCGACTCGATGCGCACCAACGGGTTGAACTTCTCTCGGCGCTCACCATCACGCGGTTGACGCACCTGCCCGGTGATCGCGTCGCCCTTGCGAAGTCCGTGTTTGCGCACCAGGGCCAACGAGACGTAGACGTCGTTCGGCCCGGGGAGGTAACCGCTCGTACGGACGAAGGCGTAGTTGTCCATGATGTCGAGGATGCCCGCGACGGGCAGCAGCACGTCATCCTCGCTGACCTCGGGCTCTGACTCCTGGAAGCCTCCACCTCCGCCGCGGCGATCTCGCCGGTCCCGGAAGCGATCGCGCCCACGGCGCCGTCCGCGACGGCCACCGTCGAAATCGTCGCCACGGTCATCGCCGCCGTTGCGGGGTCCGCGGTCGTCGCGCTGATCGTTACGGCGATCATCGCGCCGATCATCGCGCCGGTCATCCCGCTGGTCGTTACGCCGGTCGTCCCGACGTTCCTCACGGCGCCCCTCGGTGCGGTCATCCCGCCTCTCGTCCGAACGCTCCTCGCGTGGCGCGTCGCCCTGCTCGGCGGGGCCGGCGTCGCGGCGGGCTGCACGGCGCGGGCTGCCCGCTGCCTTCTGTCGGTCCTGGATCGCGGTGATCAACTCACCCTTGCGCATGGCACTCGACCCGGCGATTCCCAGTTGCTGGGCCAATTGCTTGAGTTCGGGGAGCAGCATGCTGGAGAGGCCATTGGACGTGCTGGCGCTCGTTGCTGTTTCTGTCACGTGGTGTCCTAACGGGAATCCTGAAATGGAACTTCGGTCACGAAGCAGTGGCGATCAGATGTCCTACGGGGAATTCGGATCGTTGGGAAGCCGGACCAATGCCAGCTGCCGAAGTGATGTCAGCCTAACACGTGCCCCCGCTGATCCCGCTAGGGGTGGAGGGGAACGATCGTGGCGCCACGTGGGGATATCGGAACCGACACAACCTCCCATCCTGCGGGAGCGAGTGCGGATACCGCATCGACGCTATGCGCGGCCTCATGACCGAGCACCATGACGGACGGTCCGGCGCCGGAGACGAGTGCCGGGAATCCACGTCCGCGCAACGCATCGACGAGATCCATCGACTCTGGGTAGATGCCGGACCGAGCACGTTGATGGAGTGCGTCCTCAGTGGCATCAAGGAGGAGATCAGGTCGTTCGCGCAGTGCGTGGGCCATCAGCCCTGCCCGGGAGAGGTTGAAGATCACGTCGTCTAGAGCCACCTGTGCGGGAAGGGCCTTCCGCGCAGTGGTGGTCGCCATGCGATGTGGCGGGATCGCAACGATCGGTCGAATGCCGGGATGGACGGGCATCTGTACGGCATGCGCACCACCGTCGCGGATCCACCCGACCGTGAATCCTCCGAGGAGCGCGGCCGAGAGGTTGTCCGGGTGTGATTCGAGCGGAAGCGCGAGAGTGAGCAGGTCTTCGTCACTGAATCGTTCGACTCCCCCGTCGATGAGGGCTCGGGCGAGGGCGAGGCCGCCCATGATCGCGGCGGCCGAGGATCCGAGGCCGCGGCGGTGTGGGATGGAATTCCGACACCGCAGCACGAATCCGGACGGGTGTGCGCCGACGTGGTCGAACAGCAGTCGCATGGCGCGCACGACGAGATGGGATTCGTCGCGTGGGACATCATCCGCACCCTCGCCGGCGACTTCGACCAGGACGCCGTCATCCTCGGAGACCATCGCGACCAACTCGTCGAAGAACGCGAGGGCCATGCCCAAACAATCGAAGCCCGGACCGAGGTTGGCGCTGCTCGCCGGAACCACGATCCGCACGGGCTCGCGGGTGAAGGTCACCGTCATGACAACCCCAACGCCTGGGCTGCGGCCTCCGCGCGCGGTGCGACAACGATGGGGTCAGGTGCGCCGTCGAGGGCCCACTGCGGATCCTTCAGCCCATGGCCGGTGAGCGTGCACACGATTCGTTGACCCCGGTCGAGACGCCCGGTCTCCTTCATCAGCAGCAGGCCCGCCACGCTCGCCGCACTCGAGGGCTCGCAGAACACCCCCTCCCGCTCTGCGAGTAGGCGGTACGCAGCCAGGATCTGCTCGTCGGTGACCATGTCGATGAGACCCCCCGACTCATCGCGTGCGGCGATCGCCTGATCCCAGGAAGCGGGATTGCCGATGCGGATGGCGGTGGCGATCGTCTCGGGATGCGCCACCGGTTCGCCATGCACCAAGGGCGCAGCTCCCGCGGCCTGGAATCCCCACATGCGCGGCAGAACCGAGATGCCGTCCGCGTGGTACTCGCGGTACCCGCGCCAGTACGCCGTGACGTTTCCGGCATTACCTACGGGGAGACAGTGGATGTCCGGCGCGAATCCGAGAAGATCAACGACTTCGAATGCTGCAGTCTTTTGGCCTTCGATCCGAACCGGATTCACGCTGTTAACCAGCTCGATCGGATAGGACTCTGAGAGTTCCCGGGCCACGACGAGGCACTGATCGAAATTCCCTTCGATCTGCAGGATCTTGGCACCGTGGATGATCGCTTGCGCCAACTTGCCCATGGCGATCTTGCCCTGTGGGATCAGCACACCACTCACCATGGAGGCTTTCGCCGCGTACGCCGCGGCACTTGCTGACGTGTTCCCGGTCGATGCGCAGATGACGGCCTTGGCCCCCGCCTCCGCCGCCTTGCTGATCGCCATCGTCATTCCCCGGTCCTTGAAGGATCCGGTGGGATTCGCGCCCTCGAACTTCAGCCACACCTCGCACCCGGTGAGTTCGCTGACTGTGCATGCATAGACGAGAGGCGTTCCGCCCTCCCGCAAGGTCACCACGGGGGTCGCCGGACCCACGGGCAGACGCTCGCGGTACTCCTCGATCACCCCGCGCCACTGCTGGGCCATCAGTCGCCCGCCTCGCCCTCGACGCGCATGACGCCGACAACACGCTTGACGGTGTCGAGCTCCCGAAGTGACTGCACTGTCGCCTGTAGGGCGGCATCGCTGGCGCGGTGGGTGCGGACGATGAGTCCTGCTTCCGCACCGTGGCCGTCCTGGCGGACGACCTGGATGCTGACCCCGTGCTCCGCGAAGGCGTTCGCGATCGATGCGAGGACACCGGGGCGGTCAGCGACATCGAGGTTCACGTAGTAGCGGGTATGTGCCGACCCGATGTCGAGGATGGGCAGATTGAGATACGTGCTCTCCCCCGGTCCGAGTCCACCTGCGCGCCGATTGCGCGCAGCCGCAACGACATCCCCGAGTACGGCGCTCGCGGTCGGATTGCCACCGGCACCGCGTCCGTAGAACATCATTTCCCCGGCGGCTTCCGCTTCGACGAAGACGGCATTGAACGCCCCTCGAACACTTGCCAAGGGGTGGTCACGCGGGATCATCGCCGGATGCACGCGCACGACGATTCCCTCGCCAACGCGCTCAGCGACCGCCACCAACTTGATGACGAAGCCCATAGCGCGGGCAGCACGCATGTCCTCCGCGGTGACGTCCGTGATCCCCTCCACGTGCACGTCGTCGATCGTCACGCGCGTATGGAACGCAAGCTCCGCAAGGATCGCGGCCTTGGCCGCCGCATCATGACCTCCGACATCGAGGGTGGGATCCGCTTCGAGGTACCCCAGAGCCTCCGCCTCGGCGAAGACGTCGTCGTAGTCGGCGCCGGCTTCGTCCATCTTCGTCAGCATGAAGTTCGTCGTGCCATTGACTATGCCCATCACGGAAAGGACTCGGTCTCCGGCAAGGGATTCACGCAGCGGCCTGAGCAGGGGGATGGCCCCCGCCACTGACGCCTCGAAATAGAGGTCGACGCCGTGCTCGGCCGCCGCCCGATACAGCGATGCTCCGTCCTCGGCGAGCAACGCCTTGTTCGCTGTCACCACGCTCGAGCCCGCAGCCATCGCCGCGAGGATCGCCGTCCGCGCCGGTTCGATCCCGCCCATCACCTCGACGACAACGTCTGCACCGGATGCCGCGAGCCCGAGCACGTCGTCGGTCAGGAGCGAGGGGTCGAGTCCCGGACGTGCGCGTCCTGCGTCGCGGACCGCCACCCCGGTCAGGTGGACGGGCGCGCCTATCCGCTGCGCGAAGTCCTCGGAGTTCTCGGCCAAGAGGGAGGCAACGGACGACCCCACCGTGCCTGCACCCAGGAGTGCGACGGTGATGGGACGGTTCTCAGCCACGGTGGCCACTCCTCACCCGAATCGGGCATAGCCTCTCAGGTTCGAGGCCCGTCTCCGTCACGCACCCGGGTCCAGACGCATCAGATCGTCAAGGGTCTCGCGCCGCAGCACGACCTGCATACGCCCGTCGGATACCGCCACCACCGCGGGGCGAGGGAGGTAGTTGTAGTTGGACGCCATCGCCCGGCAATAGGCGCCGGTTGCGGCGACCGCGAGGAGGTCTCCGGGGGCGAGATCCGCCGGCAGCATCGCATCGCGGACCACGATGTCGCCGGATTCGCAGTGCTTGCCCACCACCCGGCAGGGGATATCGGGGGCCTCGGATATTCGAGAGGCCAGCGTGACGGTGTACTCCGCGTCGTAGAGGGCGGTCCTGATGTTGTCGCTCATCCCCCCGTCGACCGACACGTACCAGCGCGTCTCGTCTCCCTCGAGGCGTACGGGTTTGACGGTCCCGACCTCGTAGACCGTGACTCCTGCGGGACCGATGATGGCGCGCCCGGGTTCGAATGCAAGTGCTGGGCGCGGGATTCCCGCCTGCTGACATTGGGCCTCGACGATCGCTCCGATCTCCCGTGCCATGTCCGCGACATCAAGGGGGTCGTCCTCATCGAGGTACGCAATACCCATCCCACCGCCCAGGTTGAGTTCCTCAATTTCGATGCCCTGCTGATCCCATAGGCGCTGGGCCACCGCGACGATGCGTGCTGCTGCAACTTCGAACCCGGATGCGTCGAAAATCTGGGAACCGATGTGCGAGTGCAGACCGACGAGAGTGAGAGACGGAAGAGCGCTGATCCGCCGGACAGCTTCATCGACGTCATGCGTGGCGGATAGGCCAAACTTCTGATCCTCGTGCGCCGTGGCGATGTATTCGTGCGTGTGCGCCTCGACGCCTACGGTGACGCGCACCAGCACAGGTTGCACGATGTTGGCGCGTGCAGCAGCATCCGCGATTCGAGCGATCTCCTCAAAGGAGTCGACCACGATGCGACCCACGCCGTAGCGGATGGCCTGCTCGATCTCCTCCATCGACTTGTTGTTGCCATGCATCACGATCGCCTCGCCGGGAATGCCTGCTCGCTGGACGACGGCGAGTTCCCCTCCACTGGCGACGTCGATACCCAAACCCTCGTCATGCACCCAGCGGGCGATCGTCGTGGCCAGGAAGGCCTTGGCGGCGTAGTAGACCCGGCTGGCCCCCGCCGCGGTGTAGGCACCGCGGAATTCCCGGGCTCGCGTCCGCACGTCGGTCTCGTCAATCAGGAATACCGGGCTCTGGTATTCGGCGACGGCATCACGCACGTCCACGCCGCCAATAACGAGACTCCCGTCGGCATTGCGACGCGCACCCTGGGGCCACATCGGGCCGAGTTCCGCCGCAGACACGGGCTCAGGCTAGTGGCGCCTACATACGCTCCGGTGCACTCACACCGAGCATGCCGAGGCCGTTCGCGAAAGTCTGAAGGGCGGCAGCACACAGCCACAGTCGCGCGATGTGGATCGGCTCGAGGTTCTCGTCGGAGCGCGGTAGCACCCGGCATGCGTCATAGAACCGGTGGTAGCTCGTCGCGAGCGTCTCCAGGTAGCGCGCGATGCGGTGGGGTTCTCGCAACTCGGCTGCGCTGGCGACGATCCCCGGGAACTCCGCGATCAGTCCGAGCAGGTCGTTCTCCTTCTCATGTGCGAGGAGACCCGGATCGAAATGTGCATTGCGCCAGTCGATCCCCAGCTCCTGCGCATTACGGAGGACGGACGCGATACGCGCATGCGCGTACTGGACGTAGAAGACCGGATTGTCATTCGTTTGAGCGGTGATGACGTCGAGATCCATTGTCAGTGGTGAGTCCACGGGGTAACGAGTCAGGGTGTAGCGGGCGGCATCGACACCGACCTCTTCGACAAGGTCCTCGAGGGTGACGATCGTGCCGGCACGCTTGGAGAGGCGCACCTCCTCGCCTCCTCGAGTGATCTTCACCAACTGGCCGATGAGCACCTCCACGTGGGTGTCCATGTCGTCGCCTGCGCACGCAGCCACGGCACGCAGTCGGTTGACGTAGCCGTGGTGGTCGGCACCGAGGAGATAGATGGCCAGGTCGAATCCCCGGGCCCGCTTGTCGACGTAGTAGGCGGTGTCGGAGGCGAAGTAGGTGTACTCACCATCGGCCTTGAGGAGAACCCGGTCCTTGTCATCGCCGAAGTCAGTGGTGCGCAGCCACAGTGCACCGTCCTCGTCGTAGGTGTGCCCCCCCGCCTTGAGTACGTCGATGCCCTTCGCTACCGCGCCCGATTCATGCAAGCTGCGTTCGGAATACCACACGTCGAAATTCGTGCGGAAGATCTGCAGCACCGCCTGCTGCTGCGCGAGTTGCTCGGCATAGGCAGCCTCGCGGAACGCGATGAACTGTTCCTGCTCGGGAAGTTCCATGACCCACGGCTGCGCCTGGACGAGGCGTGCGGCGAGGTCGGCGATGTAACCCCCGTGGTATCCGTCGTCGGGAACTGGCTGGCCATGCGCCGCAGCCATGACGGAGGCCCCGAAACGATCCATCTGCACACCACGGTCGTTGATGTAGAACTCGGTTGTCACCTCGGCACCTGCCGCCGCGAGCACCCGCGCGAGTGCGTCGCCGACGGCCGCCCAGCGGGTGTGCCCGAGGTGGAGGGGACCGGTCGGGTTCGCCGAGATGAACTCGACGTTCACCCTCCTCCCCCTCAATGCGCTCCCACGTCCGAAGTCAGGTCCGGCGGTCACCGCCGACCGCGCGATCTCCCCCTGGGCCGCCGATTCCAGTCGGATGTTGACGAATCCCGGGCCCGCCACATCCGCGGAGGCAATGCCCGACGCCTGCGCGAGCCGGGTAGCGAGCGCCTGGGCGATCTCGCGGGGTGCGACACCCGACATCCGCGCCAGGATGAGGGCCGCATTGGTCGCATAGTCCCCGTGGTCCCGGGACTTCGGTCGCTCGACCTCCGCCGACCAATCACCCGGGATCTCCGCCCCTGCGTCGGCCGCCCACGCACGGACCTGCTCCTCGACGAGGGCGCGAAGTTCGTCGATGGTCACCGCGCGAGGGTATCCACCGGTCGCAGTACGAAGTCTCCCCGGATGTGGTTATGCTGCTGGCAGGCAGAACCATGAGCACGACCGTTGGGCGTGACCTCCGGGGCACGAGTCTCTGAGCAGCATCAGATCCCGAGCGAAGGTTTGCGGATCTGCCGGTGTCGGGCGAGGTGTCCGGCGCCACCTACTGCAAGGAGAACGCGCATCATGGCTCAAGGAACCGTCAAGTGGTTCAACGCCGAAAAGGGCTACGGCTTCATCGCCCAGGCCGACGGTGGTCCCGACGTATTCGTCCACTACTCCGCGATCGAGGCCGATGGCTATCGCTCGCTCGAGGAGAACCAGCTGGTCGAGTTCGAGATCACCCAGGGTCCGAAGGGACCTCAGGCGGACAAGGTCCGTATCGCCTGAGTTCCACCATCAGGCTTGCACCGGCCCCCTTCCCCACGGAAGGGGGCCGGTGTCGTTTCGGGCGCAGACCCGCCACACTGGAGAGCAGGAGGTCAGGAGAGATGGATGACATCGAGAGATTGCTCGGCTCGTCGCGCGAACCCGCTCGAGTCCCGAGTCAGCGGTCCGGCCGCATCGCCTTCTCGGTCGCGGCCGCTGT
The DNA here is from genome assembly GCA_016870195.1 of Actinomycetota bacterium. GTDB lineage: Bacteria > Actinomycetota > Actinomycetes > S36-B12 > S36-B12 > VGCC01. The sequence continues at coordinate 55,221 of VGCC01000006.1, read as the reverse complement.
GGTGGTCGGGGGTGGCGGGTGGGTGGCGGGCTTGATCCTGCCGTTCCTGGGAAGCGTGTCCATGGGGTTCGGTGCCGCGCTAGGCGCGTTCGTCACCGCGCTGGTCGCCGGACCCCCGCGCTGGTTCTCCTCGTAGGGCGGATTCCACCGCTGCGCCGATGACAAGGCCGAGTGCGACGAGGTAGAGCCACAGGAGCAGTGCGATCGGCGCCCCATACACCAGGAGCGCCGCACCCACCGCGGATGACCATGCGCTGTAGAGCCCGAAGGCCGCGATCGATCCGAGGATCCATAGCACCGAGACGAGCACCCCCGGAGACGTCCCGCGCACGTTGCTCCCCCCGACGGGCGCCTTCCGGAAGGTGAGGAAGACCAGTCCCCACGTGACGAGGGCAACCAGCAGCCAGTTCACGATGCCGACCTGCGTGCCCGCCGGCGTATCGAGGCCGAGGGCCTTGAGGAAACTCGGCAACAATGTGACCAGACCCAGACCGACAACCACGGCGATCAAGACCACCAGGGCTACCACGGCCGAGATGATCCGCAACGCGAGTCCCGCGCGCGGCACGCCACCCGAGAGTGACGTGGTCATCGCGAGACGCAACCCGTACACACTCTTCGACGCCGCGTAGATGGCTACGCCGAGTGCTGACACACCCGTGACGAGGGCCACGCCTCCCGAGGCTGTCATCGCGACCTGCGTCAGCGCGTTCACCGCCGGCTGCAATGCGCTCAGCGAGTCGGGGCTCCGGGATAGCAGGTCCTGCCATGCCCGGGACAGCTCCTCCGGGGACAGGAAGACTCCCGCGACGGCACCGATCGCCACGGCGGCAGGCGCGAGCGCGAAGAACGTGTAGAAGGCCAGACCCGCAGCCACGAGCGATCCGTTGGACTGGGCGTGGAGATCCGCAATCACCCTTCCACGCGCCACGATGCTCGGGATATCGAGTGTCCGCACGAGACAATCATTGCGGACCCGCTGATAACCTGACGCTCCCCCAGCCCCCGTAGCTCAGGGGATAGAGCGCCGGTTTCCGGTACCGAAGGTCGCAGGTTCGAATCCTGCCGGGGGCGCACCATGAACGAGATGACCCATCGTCAGGTTGGGACCGTTCATTTCGCGAAGACCGGGTCAAGCATCTACCCGATGATCGTCGGGATCTTCGTCGCTGTGCTCCTTATCTCCAACATCGGGGCGACCAAACTGATCGAGTTTGGGCCAAACGTCTCCATCGGCGGATTCCCGATCAGTCCGATCATCACCGATGGTGGGGCCTTCCTCTTCCCCCTCGCCTACATCATCGGCGACATCCTGTCCGAGGTCTACGGCTTCAAGGCGGCGCGCAGGGCGATTCTGTTGGGTTTCGTCATGCTGGTGCTCGCTGCCTTGACCTTCCTCGCGGTCCAATACGCACCGCCGGCGGACGGCTACGAACATCAGGATGCCTTCGAAGCGGTACTCGGGTTCGTCCCCCGCATCGTCATCGCAAGCATCGCCGGCTACCTGGTCGGCCAAATGCTCAACGCCTACGTCCTCGTCAAGATCAAGCAGCGCACGCAGGAGAAGGCGCTCTGGGCTCGGCTCATCGGGTCGACGGCGGTGGGCGAACTCGCCGACACCGTCGTCTTCTGCACGATCGCCTTCTACGGGGTCATCACCGGCCCGGAGTTCCTCAACTACGTCATCTACGGCTACCTCTACAAGACGCTCCTCGAGGTGGTCTTGCTCCCGGTGACCTACCCGGTGATCGGATGGGTGAAGCGGCGGGAGCCCAGCTACGCGCTCAGCGCCTGACCCGGCCGTAGTAGCGGCCCAGGAACTCCCGCTTGAAGTCCGGGTAATCCCCGGAGGCGATCGCGGCTCGGATCCGATCGACCAGTCCCACGATGAACCGCTCGTTGTGGATCGTGGCCAAGGTGAAGGCGATCATCTCCTTGGACTTGAACGCGTGATGCAGGTATGCGCGGGTGTAGTGCGTGCAGGTGTAGCAGTCGCACTCGTCGTCGATCGGCACGAATTGCCGGCGGTAATCCGCTCCCGTGATGTTGAAGCGTCCCGTCGGTGCGTGCAGGGCGGCGTTGCGGGCTACGCGCGATGGGGCGACACAGTCGAAGGTGTCCGCTCCCGCCTCGATCCCGGTGAATAGATCATCCGGGTCGCCGATCCCGAGCAGGTGTCTCGGCCGGTCCGCGGGCAATTCGTCGGTCACCCAACCCACGATCTCGCCTAACCGCGGCTTCTCGAGCGCGCCTCCGATACCGAAGCCCTCGAAGCCGCGCCCATCGACGGACATCCCCGAAAGCTCACGTGCAGAACGTCGACGTAGGTCCTCGTACTGCGCACCCTGGATTACGGCGAAAAGCGCCTGCGGAGGTCGCGCCGGGCTATCCCGAGTCAACTCGCTATGCGACACCAGGCATCGGCGCGCCCACGCGGTGGTGCGTTCCAATGCCCGCACCTGGTACTCGTACGTGTTCATCAGGGTGGTGCACTCGTCGAACGCGAAAATGATGTCCGCTCCGAGCTGATGTTGCACGCGCATGGAGATCTCCGACGTGAATCGGTGCACGGTTCCGTCGAGATGGGACTTGAACGTCACGCCGTCGTCGTCAACATGCGCGAGCCGATCCTTGCCAGGCGCCACGACGTCGTCACGCTCACGTCCCTGGACATCCATCGCGAGGATCTTCTTGAATCCGACGCCGAGGGACAGCACTTGAAAACCGCCGCTATCGGTAAACGTCGGTCCCGACCAGTTCATGAATGCACCCAGGCCGCCCGCAGCATCGACGATGTCCGCACCGGGCTGCAGATAGAGGTGATAGGCGTTGGCAAGCAACGCCTGCGCACCCAGTTCCCGCATCGATTCGGGAAGCACCGCTTTCACACTTGCGCGCGTTCCCACCGGGATGAACGCCGGGGTCGCAATGTCGCCGTGCGGGGTGCGCAGGAGTCCCACCCGACCCCGTCCGTCGGGCATTCGCGCGGTCACGACGAAGCTCACGGGGTCATCCAATCGGTGCGAGTCGATGAACTGTAGTGATGGAACGAAACGCGTGTGACGTGACGTTATCCATGGGTCAGGATTTCCTTGAAATTCTTTGGAAAACTACTTGTGGTGCCTTGACTTCGACTGTTAGAAATTACCTACGCACCGCAAGGTGCGGGCGAGATCGGAAGCAACGCCAAACGGTTCGACCGGAAAGGCCCCGGGTGCTGGCGGGGTCGGCGAGGTGGAAGGTAACGCGGAGTCGGAAAGACTCGGTCAGCAAAGGCGGCAACGCCGGAGTGAGCACCGCGGACTGCACAGCCGCGGAGGCCCGGGAGACCGGAGACCTGAGCCCGACTTCATGGCGAGGCCCCTCGAACTCATACTTCGAGGGGCCTCGTCGCGTGTGGGCGGTCGCCGCCTCCACCGCTTTCATTGTCCATGACCGAGCCTGACGGGGGCGCCCGCCACGCCGTCGTCCTACCCTGGAGCATGCGCTGGCTCGTGGCGGTGGGCCTGGTTCTCGGCGCCGTGCTCACCCCGGCCCCTGCCCGGGCGGACGGGCTCGACACCTACCGCACCCAGCAGGCCCCGTGGCGGGCCTGCGGCCAGGGGAACTGGTGCGCGGAGATCAGCGTGCCCCTGGACTACGCGGACCCCGGCGGAGCCCGGATCACCCTGGCTCTTCGCGCAGTGGGTCCGACCGCACCCGACGGCTCGCGCCCGGCCCTCCTGGTCAACCCGGGTGGACCCGGCTCCTCGGCCACCGAGTTCGTGTCGTACCTCGCTGGGCAACTGCCGCGGGAGGTACGAGCGGTCTACGACATCGTCGGCTTCGATCCTCGCGGAGTCGAAGACTCGACGGCTGTCACCTGCCTGACCGGACCAGAAACCACCCGGTGGCTGCGTACGGATTCCTCGCCCGATACCGCCGCGGAGGTCAGCACCCTGATGCGACGGGCTGCAGCGATCGGGCGGGGCTGCCTGCGCCTCTCACCCGAGGTCGCCCGCCATGTCGGCTCGGAGACCACCGTCCAGGACATGGACATCGTGCGATCCGTCCTCGACCAGGAGCTGCTCAACTGGTTCGGGTTCTCTTACGGAACGGCACTGGGAGCCGCGTACCTCGAGAAGTTCCCCTCCCGGGTTGGCCGCATGGTCCTCGATGGCGCCGTCGACCCATCCCTGGACGCGATGCAACTGTCCCGCGGGCAATCCACGGGTTTCCAGACGGCACTCACGCGCTTCGCCCGGAACTGCAGTCGTGCGCGAACCTGTGGCCTCGGTTCCTCGACGCGCGAGGTGCTCACCACCATCAACACGCTCCTCGCGCGGATCGATCGATCACCGCTCCGCACCGACCGGGGCGCACCCCTGGTCCAGGCCGAGGCGATCTTGGCCCTGTTCTTCAGCATGTACAGCACGGACCTGTGGCCATTGCTCGAGGATGCTCTCGAGTCAGCGCGCCGGGGCGACGGAACCGGGCTCCTCGAACTCTCCGCCCTGGCCAGCGACCGTGTCGGGCCCAACTCCTACGGTTCGAACATCAACTCCGCCTTCTACGCGATCGGCTGTTGGGACTCCCCCGCACCCCCGGGGAGGATCGGTCTCGCCGACGCAGCCCGGCGCTGGGCGCGCGATGCCGTCATCCCGGACCTGGCACGCGCAATGTCCTGGGGCAATGCACCGTGCACTACCTGGTTCGGTCACGCCCCCGACCCTCCACGGCTGGTCACGAGCACGACCGAGGCCACAGTCCTCATCGTCGGCACGCGCTACGACCCCGCAACCCCCCACGCCTGGGCGCAGAGTCTGCATGCGCAGTTGCCAACGAGCCGTTTGGTCACCTACGAGGGAGACGGGCATACGGCGTACGGCGAGGGGTCGGCATGCGTGAACCGGATCGTCGATGCATACCTGGCTAGCGGGGCCCTACCGGAGGCTGACTCCCGCTGCTAGGTCTCGGTGGCGTCCTTGTCCTGCCCGTCACCGCGCGCCAGACCCGCGAGGAACTCCTCGACCTGCGCGGCAATCTGATCACCACTCGGGATGTCCCCACCCGTCCACGAAGGTGCATCACTGGTTGCCACGGAGTCGTACTGCGCCTCCAGCGCTGCGACGACCGCGGCGAAGGCCTCGTTGTCGGCGACCTGTGCGGCGACGTCCTGGACAGCTCGTTCGGATGCAGACGCGAGAACGGACGCGTCCACTTGCAAGCCCACCACATCCTGGAGTCCCTCGAGCAGAGCAACCGCGCCTTGCGGATACTCAAACTGGACCAAGTAGTGCGGCACTTGAGCGGTAATCCCGATCGAGGGCATCTCCAACTCCGAGCCGCGCAACTCGAGCATCGCGCCGACGTGACCGGGTACCTCGATGTCCCCCAACATCGCACTACGCCCGGCAATCAGGGTGGGCTCGTTGCCATGCACGATCACCGACAGCGGTCGGGTATGCGGGATCGGCCATGGAATCGCCGACAACCCGACCAGGGCCGAGACCCGATACCGCTCGATGATGAGCTCGACGGCGGCCAGGAAGCGCTCCCACTGATAGTCCGGTTCAGGCCCGGCGAGGAGCAGGAAGTCGCGCCCGTCGTCATCGGTCACCCGATGGAGACTGATGCGTGGAACATCCACCGACGTGAAGTGATCCGAAGAGAACAGCATGCGTGGCCGACGCGCTCGGTAGTCGATGAACTCGTCGGAATCGAAAGAGATCAGGAGATCGTGTGGGCGAGTGAGCATGTGCTCGATCGCGATCCGCACCCCGTTGCCGGCATCGACGAATCCCGAGAAGGCATGCACGAGAACGGGCGGCTCATCGAACTGCGCTTCTTGGTGAATGCGCATCGCCTCGGACGGGGAACGCATGACCACCTCCTCCCATCACCCTAAGCGCGCGGGCATGGATCAACCATCCCGCGACGGGCTACTTCTCCCATGGCGAACGGTCAGGACTCCGCCGCATCCTTGGCGGCCGCGGCCTTCGTGGCCGACTTCTTCTTCGTCGCGGACGTGGAGGCGGGCTTAGGGGTGGGCTCACGGGCGGGCTCGGGGGCAGGCGTCGGGGCGAACACTGAGGCCGGGGACTCGGGTTCGGGAGTCATCACCTGGGACCAGACATCCTGCTGCTGCGCATCAAGGCGTCGCTGCCACCACAACCACGCGCCCGCGGCTCCGGTCACGACAAGGAGGAGTAAGAGAAATCGCTTCATGGTGCGACGCTAACACCGTCGTCGGATCGCCGCATGAATCCCCGAAAGGCCTCGGAGACGGCACCGCTAGAGAGGAATGCCTGGCGCTGGTCGGGGTCCATCGACAGCGCGTACTCGCATACTCGCGACCACGCGACACCCACGGCCTTTGTCAACGCTGCGGCGACTGTCGCGGAGATCGCGGAGCCCGCGATCTGGCCCCCAGGCACGAACTTCAACAGGTTCGTGACCGCGTAACGACCCGCCATCGTGGCCCCGCCGGTAAGAACGACCGAGCCCGCGATGGCCATGGTGCGCGACGTACTAGCCGGCAAGCCATAGGCGGCGGTGATGCGGGCGATCATCGTGACCTGATTCGGGACGAGAAGCGCGGCGTCAGCGAACGGGATCGGGGCCGCGCCTACGCCGGAAGCGACCGCCACCGCTTGGCGAATGACGGCCGCGACCGCTTTTTTCTTGCGCTCCAGGTCCAGCCTCTGGGCAGCGGTCAAGGCTCCCTCGACGGCCTCCGGGACGATCGCGTACGTGACGTCGAGCAACTCTTGGAGTCCGGCGACAGGCGACTCGGTGAAGTCGTCGTAGACGGCGTTGGTCAGAATCGGACGCCCCTCCGGGTGGATCGGCAGGGAGCACTGCGTGATGAAGCCCGCGAACTCGACGGCCTCGGGATGCGGGGTTCCATTCCGGAACGGCACCTGGGTGATCACCACGATGACGGGAAGCCCCAGTTCGGCGATCCTGCGCACAAAGTCCTGCTGTGCTTGTTCGAACCGGCGATCAGACCACCGGACGGCGTACCAGACAGCGTGGATGCGCTGGTCGATTGGTGCCGACGCGCGGGCGGACACGAGTTCCTGCAGTCCTCGCAGGATCACGTCACCCGACGTCCCCGTCTCGAATCCTTCGGAGTCGAAGATGCCAAGGAAAGCGTCCGGATGGCGGTAATAGATTAAGCCTTTGGTGACCGGGCGACCAACGCCTGTCTCGGCAACTTCCTCGCCGAAGATCGCATTGAGCAATGTCGACTTGCCGGCCCCGGTCTTCCCGAAAATCGCGAGATTGAAACAACCCAATGAGGCGTAGGCCTCGGCCAGTTCCTTGCCGAACAGCGCCTCAAGCGCGGCCGGTCCCAGGTCGGCACGGGCGACCTCATCGGCTGACATGTGCCGAGCGTACGTGGGAACGGGCCCCGGGTTACCGTGGACGCCCTTCCCAGGAGAGGTCATGAAGCGTCTGCGGTCCATCATCGTGCTGCTGGTCGTGGTGATCGGTATCGCGGTGATCGGGTATCAGGGGTGGCGCTACGTCGACGGGGTTCGCGACTCGGGACAACTGGGTGGGAGCGTCGTGGTGCCCGCCACCTACACGCCGGTGATCCGCGAGGCTGCAGAGCGATGCCCACTGGTGCCGCCCAGGGTTCTCGCCGCGCAGATCGCGGCAGAGAGCAGTTGGAACCCGGAGGCGGTCAGCCCGGCGGGCGCGCAGGGGATTGCACAATTCATGCCGAGTACGTGGAAGCAGTACGGCATCGATGGAGATGGTGATGGGGTAGCGGATGTGTGGAATCCGATCGATGCCATCCACTCGGCCGCGAAGATGAACTGCGTGAATCGTCGACTCGTGCGCACGGTGGATGGCCGACTTCTGGAGAACGTGCTCGCGGCCTACAACGCAGGACATGGAGCCGTGCGGCGCCACAACGGGATCCCGCCGTACCCGGAGACCGAGAGGTACGTGAAGCGGGTTCTCACCTGGTCGCGGACGCTGACGTTCGAGGAGCCTGCGACCCCACGTCCGCAGGTGTCTCCTACGCGATGACGACAATCGACTGGAGGTTCTCGACAACCAGTCGACCATCCGGGGACCAGAGTCGACGCAGCTCGCTGGTGAAACCGTCCGCGCCCGCCGTGAGTTCACCCTCGTAGTACAGCGGCTGATCCGCATCGAGGCGGTGCGGATCGACGAGCAGGGTGGCGGCGAACATCACCGTCGCGAGTGGACGCAAGCGGTCCGAGGCGACGAGTGCCCCGGGCCACCAGGCGTCGATCAGGCCCAGCACGCGCGCCGGAGTCCAGGGCTTGCCATCGGCGTATGCCACCCACCCTCGAGTTCTCGCCTCTTCCGCGCTCCCCGGACGGCCGGCCAGCGGCCGGAAGATCACGTGCGGGCCGAAGACCGGACCCATCGGAGGTGCGACCGAAATCTCCGGGACTGCGGTCCACGGCGGTGGCTCACCCATCTGTACGCAGCCCCACTCGGTGGTGCGATCCTCGTCCAGGTCGCGCGGCGCCCCACAGATAACCGAAGCGTGGACAGCCGTGGCGCCTCGATCATCGACGATGTCGACATTCCACGTAGTCATCGCACTCCCACGGCGGACCTCGGTCACCGCGACGCGCTGCTCACCCACCATCACGGGACCGGCCATCTGAACGGTGACCGCGCGAACGGGTCTCGATTCCGACTCACGCATCTGCGCGGCGGTGACGCAGGCGGCGACGACCAGGCCGCCCCAGGCACCACGACCCTGCTGCCAGCCATCAGGGACGGACCAGGTCAGTGACCCCTCGGCGTCCAGGATCCGCAGGGCGTCGTCGAACTCACCCACGGTCATGCACTCGCTTGGGGTGTCGTATTCGGGGGCGTCTCCACGACATCGGCGTCATCGACGGTGCCCTTCGCGTTCCCGAGAGCGGACTTCTTCACCCAACTCTTCCAGGGGATGTTCCATAGCCCACCGGGACCATTCCCTGGCTCGACCCTCGAGCCACCGGTGTTCTGGTACATCACCACATCTCCCGGGATCGTGGTGTCGAAGATCCACTTGGCGTCCTCTTCGAACATGTTCGTGCAGCCGTGCGACCCGTTATAGCGACCGAGGCGGCCGTAGGCCCACGGTGCCGAGTGAATGAATTCGCCCGTCGGCGTCAAGCGAGTGTTCCACGGTGCGGGAAGTTCGTAGGCCTCCTCGGGGTCGGTGATTCCGAGCGAGGTGCTCCGGTACACCTTGTACTCCTCCTTCGCTGCACTGATCACCTTCACACCATTCCGGGTCTCCCACTCCGGACCTCCGAGGGACACCCGGAAAGTCTTCACCAGTTTTCCGTCGACCCACACGCGCATGTTCTTCGTCGCTCCATCCACCACGGCGACGAAGGCCCGGGCCGTGCCGAAGGTATGGGAGACATCGAGTGAACGCGATCCGATGAGCGTTGCGCCCGCATCGCGACCGAGCAGGACTCCGCCGAGGGTGGAGGTAACGGTGATCGTGGACTTCGCGGGCCAATAGGCCTTCGGACGGAAGACGACGCGGCTATCGCCCAACCAGCCCCAAGCTCCGGGCACGATCGATGTGGTCCCCGAGCCATCGGTCGCAGTGACGACGAGGTGACGCTCGACTGCCGCCTTGTTGGTGACCGGGGCGTTGAAGCTGAGTTCGGGAAGGGTTCCCACGCCGAGTCGCGAGCGCGCACCCGAGACACCGAGGTTGTTGCCAGCGGCCTCGAACGTGGCCGTGACAACGCGGACTTTGCCGATGATCTGAGTCGGCTTGTCCGTGTCCACGCCGGCAGGCGCAATCGGCACGGCGCTCGCAGGACCGGCCGGCGCGCTGACACCGGCGACGTTCGTCGCCCGAAGGGCGATGCGGTAGGTGCGCCCGTTCATGAGACCGGAGACGGTGCACATCCCGAGCTCCTGTGCGCAGGTGGTCCACGGGCCGTTGTCCAACGAGTACTCCGCACCCTGCGCGCGATCGCCGGCCTCGAAGTAGAGGGTGACGACCTGGGATCCCGCGACCGCCTGGGCGATGGCCGGAGGTGCCGGGGGCGAGGTTGGTGGCGGTGCCGGAGGGGTGAGGTCCTGCGCAGCGGCGCCCGGTGCGGCGAGGCCGCCGAGCACGACCGCGAGCAGGACAGCGATCACCGGGGAAGTGCGCACGCGGATGACTGTAGGCGTGTTCGCCACCGGAAGTCGAACCTCACCAGGGGACGGGTGCGCGGTCCTCCCACAGCAGCCCCGTGGGGGTGGCTGGCTCCCGGGTGGCCAGCCAGACGATCGTGTCCGCGCCCTCCTCGGCTGAGCGCGGGGCCTCGGGGCCGCCCATGTCCGTTCGGCAATGGCCCGGACACATGGCATCCACCGAAACGCCACGTGACCCCATCCCGGTCTCCGCGGCGAAGGCTCGGACTATCGCGTTCACCCCCGCCTTGCTGACCCGGTAGGGGACGAGACCGCCTTCGAGTCCCGGACCCGAGCTCCGACCCAGGCATGCCGACACGACGATGACCCGACCGGACCGCCGTTGGACCATTCCGGGGGTGAAGCAGCAGAGCGTGTGGAAGACGCCGTCAAGGTTCGCGCCCAGGACCCGCTGCCATTCCTCCGGGGTTGTGCGCAGGGTCTTCGACATGCGCTCGGCCATCACGCCCGCCGAGGCCACGACGATGTCCGGGCTCGGGATGCGTGCAGCCAGCGCATCCATCCCCCCTGCGTCCGAGACATCGCAGACGTCGGCGTGAGCATCGATCCCCTGAGCCCGCAGGTCACGCGCGGCCGCGGCCGCGCGGTCGGCATCGCGACCGATCAGGTAGATGGTGACTCCCGCGTTCCCCAGACCGCGAGCTGCCGCGAGTCCGATCCCACGCGTTCCCCCGGTGATGACTGCCACCCGATGTTCACCCACGGGCTGAGCCTGCCCGGCTACGTCACGTCCCGCATCCCCGGTACCCTTCATGAGGGCCGCGGCATGCGGTCCGTGCTGCGAGAGGATCCCGCGGTGTCTGCAGAGCCGCTAGCCGGCTTCGGGCCCAACGAGTGGCTCGTCGATGAGCTCTACCAACAGTTCCTCACCGACCGGAACTCAGTGGATCCCGCGTGGTGGGAGTTCTTCGAGGGCTACCAGCCCACCGATCACGTCCCCGTCTCCTCGTCCACGTCCTGCTCCACGTCCGCCGTCGCCCCGACGTCCGCCCCCGCGCCCCCCGCTCCCCGCCAGGAGGCCGCGCCTGTGCCACCACCGACCATCACCGCGGCAACTCCCGCGCCCGCGGACCATGTCACGGTCCTGAAGGGTCCGGCGGGTCGAGTCGTCGCCAACATGGATGCGAGCCTCACGGTGCCGACGGCGACGAGTATTCGCGGCATTCCCGCGAAACTGCTGATGGACAACCGGGTCGTCATCAACAACAACCTTGCCCGCGGTCGCGGTGGGAAGGTTTCGTTCACGCATCTGATCGGCTATGCGGTGGTGCGCGCGGCTACCGAAATACCGGCGATGAACGCGCACTTCACCGAAGTCGACGGCAAGCCCGCGCTCGTCACCAACCCCGATGTCAATCTCGGGATCGCGATCGACGTCGCAAAGTCCGACGGAACGCGCCAATTGCTCGTCCCGTCCATCAAGGGCACACAGGACATGGACTTCGCGACCTTCTGGGGCGCCTACGAGGAGATGGTGCGTCGCGCGCGCGCGGGCGCACTCACGGTGGATGACTTCACTGGGACCACGATCACTCTCACCAACCCCGGCACCATCGGTACGAACTTCTCGGTGCCACGGCTCATGGCGGGCCAAGGCTGCATCATCGGGGTCGGGGCGATGGAATACCCGGCCGAGTGGCAGGGCGCGTCCGAGGAAACCCTGGTCCGCAACGCGGTGTCGAAGATTCTGACTCTCACCTCCACTTACGACCACCGCATCATCCAGGGTGCCCAGTCCGGGGAGTTCCTCCGTCGGGTCCATCAACTGCTCCTGGGTGAGGACGATTTCTACGACGCGATCTTCCGATCGCTCCGCATCCCCTACGAGCCGGTTCGATGGGCCCACGACATATCCGCGAGCCATGAGACAGACCTCGATAAGACGGTGCGGGTGCAGGAGATCATCCACGCGTATCGCGTGCGCGGTCACCTCATGGCAGACACCGATCCACTCGAGTACCACCAGCGGACCCACCCGGATCTCGACGTGCTCAGTCACGGACTAACTCTCTGGGACCTCGATCGTGAGTTCGCCACAGGCGGCTTCGGTGATCGACCGATCATGAAACTTCGCGCGATCCTGGGAGTACTCCGGGATGCGTACACCCGCTCGGTGGGCATCGAGTACATGCATATCCAGGACCCCGAGCAGCGGCGTTGGATCCAGGAGCGAGTGGAACGCCCCCACGAGAAGTACCACCGCGATGAGCAATTGCGAATCCTGCGCAAACTCAACGAGTCCGAGGCACTGGAAACTTTCCTCCACACGAAGTACGTGGGCCAGAAGCGTTTCTCCCTCGAAGGGTCCGAATCGCTGATTCCCGCCCTCGACGCGATCCTCATCGAGTCCGCCAACGACGAGATACTCGAGGTGTGCATCGGCATGCCGCACCGCGGCCGCCTCAACGTGCTGACCAACATCGCCGGGAAGTCCTACGGCCAGGTCTTCCGGGAATTCGAAGGCGATTACGGCTCCGATTCCGTGCAAGGCTCCGGCGACGTCAAGTACCACCTGGGAACCGCCGGCACTTTCGTTGCCGACGACGGCACGTCCACGGCCGTCTACATCGCGGCCAATCCTTCACACCTAGAGGCGGTCGACCCGGTTCTGGAAGGCATCGTCCGAGCGAAGCAGGATCTGCTCCCTCGCGAACGGGTCTTCGACGTGCTGCCTCTCCTCATTCACGGTGATGCGGCATTCGCCGGGCAGGGCGTCGTGGCGGAGACCCTGCACCTCTCGCAACTCCAGGGTTACCGCACCGGTGGCACCGTCCACATCGTGGTCAACAACCAGGTGGGCTTCACCACCTCGCCTCGCTATAGCCGCTCGAGTGTCTACCCCACCGATGTGGCACGCATGGTGCAGGCGCCCATCTTCCATGTCAACGGTGATGACCCAGAAGCCGTTGTGCGCGTCGCGCGGATGGCATTCCAATTCCGGCAGGCCTTCCACAAGGACGTCGTCATCGACCTCGTCTGCTACCGCAAGCGCGGTCACAACGAGGCAGACGATCCTTCGCTCACCCAGCCGTTGATGTACGCGATCATCGACAACATGCGTTCCGTGCGGAAGCACTACACCGAGAGCCTGATCGGTCGCGGCGACATCACGGTGGAAGAGGCCGAAGAAGCCCTCAAGCACTTCCAAGAACAACTCGAGCGGGTCTTCCAAGAGACACATGTTGACCACGCCGATGAGGAGTTCAGCCAGTCCTCGTCGAGCATCATCCAGACCGGCCAACTCGATCTCGTCCCGCAGGGACCAGCAACGGACATCGATACGTCCATCTCCCAGGAACAGATCGACACCGTCATCCACTCGCAGGTGACCATGCCGGAAGGCTTCACCGTCCACCCGCGCCTGGCTCCACAACTCCAGCGCCGCGCCCAGATGGTCACGGACAACGCAATCGACTGGGGCATGGCCGAGGCGCTGGCCGTCGGCTCGCTGCTCTTGGAGGGCCGCACGATCCGGCTCGCGGGTCAAGACTCGCGGCGCGGAACGTTCGGCCACCGTCACATGGTGATCGTCGACAAGGAGACCGGCTGGCAGTACAAACCGCTCAAGCAGTGCTACCGGGATGGAGCCAAGCTCTACGTCTACGACTCACTGCTGAGCGAGTTCGCGGCACTCGGATTCGAGTACGGCTACTCGGTGGCCCGTCCCGATGCGCTCGTGATGTGGGAGGCGCAGTTCGGAGACTTCGTCAACGGCGCCCAAACAATCATCGACGAGTTCATCTCCTCGGGTGAGCAGAAGTGGGGCCAGCGCTCCGCGGTCACCTTGCTCCTTCCGCATGGCTACGAGGGGCAGGGCCCCGATCACTCGAGTGCGCGCGTCGAGCGCTTCCTCCAGATGTGTGCCCAGGACAACATGACCGTAGCCATGCCCTCCACACCCGCGAGTTTCTTCCACCTCCTGCGCTGGCAAGTGCTGGGTCACCTACGTCGACCATTGATCATCTACACCCCCAAGTCGCTGCTGCGTGCGAAGGCCGCGGTCTCGACGGTCCAAGACTTCACCGAAGGCGTCTTCCGGCCGATACTCCCGGACACCACGATCCCCGGGAAGAGCGTGCGCCGGGTGATCCTCTGCAGTGGCAAGGTCTACTACGACCTCGATGCCTACCGCACCGAGAAGGCCATCGATGACGTCGCAATCCTGCGCATGGAGCGGCTCTACCCGCTTCCGTTCCGCCTGCGCGAAGCGATCGACGCCTATCCCGGCGCGGAGGTCATGTGGGTGCAGGAGGAGCCGGCCAATCAGGGCGCGTGGTCGTTCATCGCAATCAACACGCCTTCGATTCTCGGGCGCCCCATCGCGTGCGTCTCTAGGCCGTCGTCGTCCTCGCCCGCCGCAGGAACCCATTCGCGCCACGAGCACGAACAGCGCTTGATCATCGAGCAGGCCTTCGCGTAGCGATGTACTTCACCGATCGCGGTATCGAAGAGCTCGCCGACCGACGCGGTGACGAAGAGGTCACGTTCGCCTGGCTCGCCGAGCAGATGCGCCAGTTCGTGGACGATAACCCGGATTTCGAGATCGCGATCGAGCGGCTTGCCACGAGGCTGGCTCGACTTGACGCCACGGACGACTGAGTCAGACCAGGGCGACGATCTTCCCGAGGACATCGCCCCGCTCCATCGCCGCGAAGCCCTCCGCGATTGATGCAAGCGGCAACTCCGAATCGATGACGGGCCGCGCACCGGAGGTACGCAACAACTCCACCAGATCCACCAGGTCCTCCCTGGTGCCCATGGTGGAACCGACGATGGACAGCTGCAGGAAGAAGACCCGGTTGAGGTCTGCCGGTGGGTTCGGGCCCGAGGTGGCGCCGGAGACCACGATCGTTCCCCCTGGTCGAAGGGATCGCAACGAGTGATCCCAGGTCGCCTCACCAACGGTCTCGATGACCGCATCGACCTTCTCCGGTAGGCGCGCACCCGGCTCGAAGGCGGCATCCGCACCGAGGTTGAGTGCCCAGTCACGTTTGCGCTCGGACCGGGATGTGACCCAGACACGCCTTCCGAGGGCACGGCCGAGCACGATGGCAGCAGAGGAGACACCCCCGCCCGCGCCCTGGACGAGCAGGGTGTCTCCCGGACCTGTCTGAGACTTGCCCGCGATCATCCGGTAGGCGGTGAGCCATGCGGTGGGCAGGCACGCTGCCTCGGCGAACGTCAACTCCGCCGGCTTGTCGATCAGGTTCCCCGCGGGGACGCGCACGATCTGGGCGATCGTTCCCGGATAGATCTCGCTGAGCAGGCTCCGACGCGTATCGAGAGTCTCGTCCCCCCGGGCACCGGCGTCACCGATCACCGCGTGCACGATCACCTCGCGCCCATCGGCGGTCACTCCCGCGGCATCGGAACCGAGGATCATCGGTGTGCGATCGGCGGGCAGTGCCTGGCCGCGCAGCGCCCAGATGTCGTGATGATTCAGGGATGCTGCCCGCACATGGACGTCGACCCATTCCACCGGAGTCGCACCGGGTTCAACGTCGCCGACACGGAGGCAGGTGAGTGGTGCATCTCGATTCACACATGCGGCGTAGGCGGCGAGCATGGTTCACCCTATGGGCGCGCTCTCCGGTACCGCCACCACAGGACTCCTAGGATCGACTCCTCCCCCACTTCCCCGAAAGCGCGGCTGTCATCGCTGGCGCCCGCGTTGTCGCCCTCGAGCCACCACCCACTCCCCTCGCGGCGCACCACGCGCTTCACGACGACGAGATCCGGGCGCTCTGGATGGCGGGCCGCCACCACGTGACCGATGCGGACTCGACGGGCGGGTCGCACCACCCACCAGTCTCCACTGCGGAGGGCCGGCTCCATGGACGGCCCGATGATCCGCACCGTCGTCCACGAGCCCATCACCGCATCCTGCCCGGTTGTGTACCCACCAAGGCTCAGTAGGCTCGTAGGACACTCGTTCCCAGGAGGGTTCCCGATGATCCGTGACATGTTCGCTCCCGCGCAGTCGGCCTACGCCCACTGCGATCTCCCCTGCGGTATTTACGATCCCGCCCAGGCCCGCATCGAAGCTGAATCGGTCAAGGCCTGCATGACGAAGTACCACGCATCCGATGACCCCGAGTTCAAGGCGCGTGCGGTATCCATCAAGGAGCAGCGCTCCCAATTGGTGAAGGACCACCTCTGGGTGCTCTGGACCGACTACTTCAAGCCTCCGCACTTCGAGAAGTACCCGCAACTCAACGACCTGTTCAACCAGGCCACCAAGTTGGCGGGTGCTGGCGGAACCAAGGGTTCACTCGATCCGGCCGTGGCAGATGAACTCCTGGCGAAGATCGACGAGATCGCTGCGATCTTCTGGGAGACCAAGAAGGCCTAGCGCGTCTACGAAGTCCCGCGGTACGCCGCGGGACTTCGTCATATCCGCCTACGCTGTGGCGATGACGTCGTCCTCGGTTCGCCACGCCCGTCCCGACGACGTGCCCCAGATCCTGGCGATGATCCGGGAATTGGCCGAGTACGAGCGCGAACCCGAGGCTGTCATCGCGACGGAGGCACTTCTTCACGAATCCCTCTTTTGCGAACAGCCCGCCGTCTTCGCGTTGATCGCCGAGACCGAGGGCTCGACCGTGGGGTTTGCGCTCTGGTTCCGAAATTTCTCGACCTGGCTGGGCCGTCACGGTGTCTACCTGGAGGACCTGTACGTGCGCCCGGAGTTCCGCGGTCAGGGAATCGGCAAGCGACTCCTGGTCGAACTTGCGCGGATCTGCGATGAGCGTGGGTACGGACGCCTCGAGTGGTGGGTCCTTAACTGGAACAGGCCTGCGTGGGACTTCTACGAGAGCGTGGGGGCGATCCCCATGACAGAGTGGACGGTGCATCGGGTCACGGGGGATGCTCTCCGAAACCTGGCAGAGGAGGAGTCATGACCGACACAAGGATCGAATTCCCCGCTGACCCGTCGTGCATCCCGGAGATGCGCGCTCTGGCTGGGGCAATGTGTGCGAGGTTCAATCTCACGGTGGACGCGATCGATGACGCCAAGCACGCCCTGGATGAGGCTCTGACCATCGCGATCTCCGTCGCCCCACCCGAGTCGACCATCACCTGCACCCTGAACGCCACCGCCGAGGGGTTTCGCGCCCGGGTGAGTGTTCCGCACGACGAGGACGATGAATCGAACGTCACCTCCGGTCTGGCCTGGCGAGTGCTCTGCGGAATGACCCACGAGACCAAGCTTCACCGCGAAGACGGGCGAACCACGGTTCACTTCGCGCTCAACGTGGACGCCTCGGTCACCTGAGATTCGAGTAGTCCATGGGGGAACATGAGAAGGCACTCTTCGTTGAGCTCAACGATCCCTCCACACCACCGGCACGCGCATCCAACGTTCGGGACGAACTGATCGTGATGCATGAACCACTCCTGCGCCATCTCTGCCGCCGGTACACCCGGGCGGGCATCGACAGAGACGACATCCTCCAAGCCGGAACAGTGGGGCTCATTGCAGCCGTCGACGGATACGACCCGGAGCACGGGGCGGCTTTTGCCTCCTATGCCGCACCCCACATTCTGGGCGAGGTCCGTCGCCACCTCCGTGACGAGACGTCCACGATCCGGGCGCCCCGCAGTGTGCACGCGGCTCGCGCCACGGTGCTGGAGGCAACGGAGGCACTCCATGCCTCGCTCAACCGGTATCCCACTGTGGCGGAGTTGTCGGCCTTCACCGGGATCACGGAGGAGAGAGTTCTCGAGACGCTGGAACACCAACATCCGGATTCCCTGGATGACATCACACCGATCCGAGAACCCCGTGTCGAAGACGGGACCGATGCGGTCGATTACTGGCAGAGCGTCGGACGAGCGCTCGCCAATCTCCCCGAGCGGGAGCGACAGATTCTCACCCTTCGCTACTTCGATGAACTGAGTCAGTCTGCGGTGGCCGAGCAGCTGGGTATTTCACAAATGCATGTCTCACGGCTGCAGCGCATCGCGTTGGCGAAACTGCGCGACTCCCTCGGAGATGCCTACATCGCCGCCTGATCTCCCAGGAGAGCACGCGTCACCGGGGGAAGAAGGCAGACCACGAGGGACACGAAGGTGATAGCCACGATCACCCCGCCCACCAGCGGCGCGGTGGATTGCAGCAGTGGGACTCCGACGACCAATCCGAGCAACTGCGCCAGGATGAAGGGCCCGCGGACCCATCGACGGCAGCTCCACCACCCGCGCGCGAGGACCTGGAGCCCTGCTCCCAGCGCAACGAAGATCACTACCTGCATTCCGAACGCAACCGGATTGGACACTTCCTCCGGGCCGGTCAGTCCGGCCCTGATCACGACGACGATGTCGACCACGGCGTAGACAAGGAGGGTCAGTCCCTCCAATCCGGCCACCATGGCGAGCACTCGCGTCAGCATCCCCCGAGGGTAGGACTCCCGTGGTCGAGCGAACTAGCCTGGGCGTTGTGCGCGGGGTCCTCATCGTAAATCCGCACGCCACCACGACTTCCCCCTTGACCACCGACGTCATCGTCCAAGCCGCGTCACATGAACTCGACCTGGACGTCACCTTCACCACTCATCGGGGTCACGCGGTCACGATCGCCCGCGATGCCCGCAGCCGTCACCTGGACGTGGTGATGACTCTGGGCGGCGACGGTTTGATCAACGAGGTGATCAACGGTCTGCTCGAGCCGGACATGGAAGGACCCGTCCCCCGCATCGCTCCCATCCCCGGCGGCAGCGCGAACGTATTCGCCCGCGCACTCGGCATACCCACCGATCCGGTCGAGGCAACGGGTTTGATCCTGCGAGGAATACGCAACGGGCGGTGCCGCGGCATTGGGCTGGGCATGGCTCGGATTGAACGACCATCAGTTAGGGAGGATCGCTGGTTCGCGGTCAATGCCGGAATCGGCATCGACGCGCAGATCATCGAATCAGTGGATC
This sequence comes from Actinomycetota bacterium, assembly GCA_016870195.1. GTDB lineage: Bacteria > Actinomycetota > Actinomycetes > S36-B12 > S36-B12 > VGCC01. The sequence continues at coordinate 36,109 of VGCC01000006.1, read as the reverse complement.
AGCAGCGCATGCGCGGACGTTCGGCAACGCCGATGCGCTATCTGACCACGACGGTGCGCGAATTGCTCACCCGCATCGATCGGAACACACCTGCGTTGACCCTCAGCCGGCCGGGGATGACCCCGGTGCGAGCGGTCCTCATGTGCCTGGTGCAGAACACCGCCCCCTGGACCTACTTCGGACCCTGGCCAATCGACCCGAACCCATGGGCGAGCTTCGAGACCGGCCTGGACCTGTTCGCAATGAAGTCCCTCGGCCCCTGGGCAACCGCCCGGGCCGCCCGGCGCATGGTGCTGCGAACCCCTGGGCTGCTCCCGAGCCGTGGCCTGCTGACCTGGCATGACGTCGCCGAGTTCGAGGTGGCTGCCTCCCGGGAGGTGCCGATGCAGGCGGATGGGGAGAGCGTCGGCTCGGTCACGGGGGTCCGATTCCTGGCCCGCCCGGACGCCATCCAGGTTGTCTGCTGACCGGTCCGTTCTGTCTGGGCTGAATCGGGCAAATAGACCAGATGTGATCAAAGTGACAAGATTCGCGCCGGTATCCGGTTGGTTGTGCTTGTGAATACCCCCACAACCTGCGACCCTTGGGGAGACCAACGTCGGATCGTGCGACTGACTTCCTCCGGGGATCACCGCGAGAGACCCTCCGGCCCCCCTCAGCGGGTCGCACGTGAACACGATCACAAGCGTCGGGGACCCCGCCGCGTCGCAGTATGGAGTGGAGAAGCATGGACTGGCGCCATGAGGCTGCCTGCCGTGACGAAGATCCGGAGTTGTTCTTCCCGATCGGCAATACCGGTCCGGCCCTCGTGCAGATCGAGGAGGCCAAGGCCGTATGCCGGCGCTGCCCGGTGGTCGACGAATGCCTCCGGTGGGCCCTCGAGACGGGCCAAGATTCCGGTGTCTGGGGTGGCCTCAGCGAGGACGAGCGCCGAGCGCTCAAGCGCCGTAATGCTCGGTTGCGCGCCCGTTCGAACGTCTAGGCGTCAGCCGCCGGCGACCGCCGGAATAATCGAAATACTCGCCCCGTCTCGAACGGGTGTGGCCAGTCCTTCCAGGAAGCGCACGTCGTCGTCGTCGACGTAGACGTTGACGAAGCGCCTGAGCTGCCCCTGGTCGTCGAGGACACGTGGGGCAATGCCTCCGTAGCGCGAGTCCAGGTCGGAGATGACGTCACCCAGTGTCGCGCCGTCGACGGTCACTTCGGCGGCGCCGTCGGTGTACGTGCGAAGGATCGTCGGGATCCGCACCGTCGCACTCATGGCCGAAGCTCCGCATACGCGGCCTCGAACGCATCGAAACCCGGCGTGACGGTGAGGGTGGGCGGGCATACCGGTGCGACGGCATCGAGTGTCTTGAGCCCGTCACCGGTGTTGAGCAGCACGACCTCTTCATCCGGGTCGATCAGACCCTGGGCGAGCAGGGCACGGTAGGTGGCGACCACGACTCCCCCCGCCGTCTCCGCGAAGATTCCCTCGGTGGAAGCGAGCAGACGGATCCCGTCGACGATCTCGGCATCGCTGACATCGGCGATTGCGCCGCCCGTGCGGCGGACGACGTCGAGGGCGTAGGGACCATCAGCGGGATTCCCGATCGCGAGTGACTTGGCGATGGTGTCGGGTTTCACTGGACGTACGACGTCGTGTCCCTCGCGGAATGCATGGGAGACGGGCGAGCATCCGGTGGCCTGCGCCCCGAACACCCGGTACGCCCGCCGGTCCACGAGACCGTGATCGATGAACTCACGGAAGGCCTTGTCCACCTTCGTCAGAAGCGAGCCCGACGCCACCGGTGCGACAATTGCATCGGGGAGTCGCCAGCCCAACTGCTCGGCGATCTCGAAGCCGACCGTCTTACTTCCTTCGGCGTAGTAGGGCCGTAAGTTGACGTTCACGAATCCCCAGGGGTGCTGCGCGGCTACCTCCGTGCACAGTCGGTTGACGTCGTCGTAACTGCCCTGCACCGCAACCAGCGTTCCCCCGTAGACGGCCGTGGTGACGAGCTTGCCGGCCTCGAGGTTCGACGGCGTGAAGACCACGGAGTCGATGCCGGCGCGTGCGGCTGCCGCGGCAACCGCGTTGGCAAGGTTCCCGGTCGAAGCGCACGAGAGCACCTCGAAACCGAGACGACGCGCGTTCTCCAGGGCGACCCCGACCACGCGGTCCTTGAAGGAGTGGGTCGGGTTTCCGGAATCATCCTTGACCCACACTGCGCGAGCCCCCAGCGCCCGCGCGAGGTTGTAAGCGGGGACGAGTCGCGAAAGTCCCGGATTCAGACCCGGCCGCGTGGCCGCACCCGGTGCCACGGGGAGCAACGCCTCATAGCGCCACATGGACGCGGGACCGGATTCAATCTGCTCCCGTGTGATGACGCTCAGGTCGTAGTCCACCTCGAGCGGGCCGAAGCACTCGGAACACGCGAAACTGGCATCGAGCGGGAAGAGTGTCGAACATTCACGACACTTGAGGGCACGGGCTGCGCCGACGGAGGGAGCTTCGGTTGCGACAGACATGTGAGGCCTTTCTGCTCATCTGTCCTGGTTGTCAGGTCGGAGTTGGCACCGAATTCCGGGGGCCTCAACTGAATGAGACCGGATAGGTTGCCGGGGCTTCATAGGGCCGTATCCCTCTGCCCCTCGTGATGAGGTATTCAGTTGATGCCGGGACGCTACACGTGCGACGCGGATCCTGACAAGTGGGTGCCGTGACTCACCCCGACGTGAGGGTGACGGTCGTGCCGCGATCGGGTGCGGAGTCGACAGACACCTCACCCCCGAGTTCGGTTTCCACCAGGGTAGACACAATGGACATGCCCAGACCCTCAGTGACCGGCGAGGCAATTCCCACCCCGTCATCGGAGATTCGGATCTCCAGTCCGCGCCCGGAGCGACCGACCCGAACGTCGATGCGATCCGCCTGCGCGTGCTCCACCGCATTGGTCAGCACCTCGGTGATGCACATGGCCAAAGGGGTCAAACGCTCCCCCGAGAGGCGCATCGACGGACACTCGACGTGGAACTCGGGTACGGTCCCGAAAGCAGGCGCCAACTCGCGCATCAGTTGGATGAGGGCGCCGATCACCACTGAGAGTTCCGCTTCGGAATCGGCGTCGGTGGACAAGGCCTCGTGCACCACGGCGATCGCACCGATGCGAGCTTGTGCTTCCGCCAGGGCGGTGCGGGTCTCCACGAGTTCCGACCGCCGTGACTGCAATCGCAGAAGCGCCCCCACCGTCTGCAGGTTGTTCTTCACTCGGTGATGAATCTCGCGGATAGTCGCCTCGCGGGAGAGCACCGTGCGCTGCCCGCGGCGCACTTCCGAGACGTCGCGAATCAGGACCAGGGAACCCTCAGCGAGGGGGATCGATCGGATGACCACGGTGCCGCTCGGGGCTTCCACCTCGACCCTGCCCGGTGCGCGACCCCCGACCACCGCGGTGACTCCACCGCCCACGGGGCGATGACTCAACCGCGCAACGAGCTCGGCGAGGTTGGCGCCGACGAGATTGGTGGCCAATCCCAGACGACGAAAGGCGCTCACCGCATTCGGTGATGCGTAATCGACGCGCCCTGTCTCCTCGAGGCGGAGCAGTCCGTCTCCGACGCGGGGTGACTCCAGTGCGTCCTCCACCTGATCGCGCACCGGGAAGTCCCCCACCGAGATCATCGCGACCAACTCGTCCGCGGCCTTGAGGTAGATGTCCTCGAGTGCACTTCCACCTCGCGCGACGGGACTGGGATATCGGGCAAGGAGTGCCGCCACGCGATGGGCACGCACCAGGGGTACCGCTTCGAGGGATGTCGGTGCCCACGGTCGACTCGGGTCGCGGGCCAGCACCGGCTGACCGTGCGCGAGTGCTTGGTCGAAGACCGTCTGACGTCCGCGAGGGAGGAATGTGCCGACGAGGTCCTCGGGGACAGCCGTCGAGGCGGTGGATGGCCGCACCTGCGCAACCGCGATGTAGCCGGCGTCGTTCCAGGTGGGCACCCACAGCACCATGTCGCTGAAGGCGAGATCCGAGACGAGGTCCCAGGCGGCTATGAGATCGGCGAGACTGGCGACGATGTCGGGGGTGAGGTCTGCATGCTCCTCGACGAGAGCGGTGAGATCCCTCATAACAATCAGGGTAGTGCGTGCTAGCCCCTGACCAGGATCGCCAGGATGTCACCTTCCTGGACAACGTCACCGGGCACGACGCTGATCTCCCGCACAGTTCCCGCGAATTCCGAGAGGACCGGGATCTCCATCTTCATCGATTCGAGGATCATCAGCGTGTCGCCCACCATGACGGCCGCACCCGCATCCACCACCACGGAATGCACCGACGCCACCATCTCCGCGCGAATCGAGTAGTCCACGGCCCTCCTGCTCGTCGCGCGAGCCTAGCCCGCAGGGAGCGGATCGATCAGGTGCGGTCCTTGGTTGCGCACGCTGTTCACTGCAGTACTCACGGGATAGGCATGCATCGTCACCTGGCGCTCCGGGCGAAGGCATGCATCCACCTCGTCCTTCGGACTCTCCGGGTCGAGCCAGACGTCGAAGGAGTCGGGATCCACTGTCACGGGCATGCGATCGTGGATCGAGGCGAGGCTGGAACTCGCGGCCATGGTGAGAATCGTGAACGAGTGGACGACCGGCGCATCCGTGGGTCGCCACATCTCATGCAGGCCCGCCATCGCCCACGTGCCCTCACCGTGAATGAAGAAGGGCTGTTTCGGTCCCTGGGCTGGTCGGTACCACTCGTAGTAGCCATCCGCGGGCACGAGGCAACGGGTGTGTGCGTACGCGCGGCGAAAGGAGGGCTTGGTTGCCACTGTCTCTGCGCGCGCATTGATCATCCGGTTACCGATGCTGATGTCCTTCGCCCACGACGGAACCAGTCCCCATCGTGCGATCTCGAGCGATCTTTTTGCACCGTCGCCGGTGATGATGTAGTTCTCCGTGGTCGGGGCGATGTTGTAGCGCGGGGGGAGTTCGACGTCGACGGGACCGACGCCGAACTCATGAACCAACGTCGCGACATCCATGCTCGCCGCATAGCGTCCGCACACACCCCGACCCTAATTCCCACGCACTAGTGTCGCTGTGTGACGTGGTGGTCCGCTCCCGTGGCCGAAGGCCCCGTCAACGGGCGCGTCCGGGTTCCGGGATCCAAGTCCGCGAGCAATCGCGCGCTCGTCCTCGCCGTCCTCTCCGATGGCCCCAGCGTGCTGCATGGCGTTCTCGACGCCCGCGATACCCGACTCATGGTCGCCGCCCTCGAAGACCTCGGTCACGTGCTCAGCACGACACCCGACTCTGTGGTGGGCAACATGACCGTGCACGTGGAGCCCCGCTTCATGCAGACGACGGGCACGATCGAATGTGGTCTCGCCGGAACAGTCATGCGCTTCGTCCCACCGGTGGCCGCCTTGAACAACGGAGCCATCACCTTCGACGGCGACGAGACCGCTCGCGTGCGACCCATGGGGACCTTGCTCGGGGCGCTGCGACACCTCGGTGTGGAGATCGACGACGGTGGTCGCGACACTCTCCCCTTCACCCTCCTCGGGCGGGGTGCCGTGCCCGGCGGAACAGTGACCATCGATGCCTCACGGTCTAGCCAGTTCGTCTCCGGCCTGCTGCTCAGTGCGGCACGGTTCGATGAGGGAATCACCATTCACCATGTGGGGGACCGTGTTCCCAGCACACCCCACATTGAGATGACGGTCGCCATGCTCGCCGACCACGGGGTGCATGTGCAACGTGAGGGCACCACGACCTGGCATGTCGAGCGGCAGCACATCGCGGCCTGCGACGTACAGATCGAACCGGATCTCTCGAATGCCACCCCATTCCTCGCCGCAGCGATGGCCACCCACGGGTCGGTGACCGTGGCCGATTGGCCCGAGGTCACCACCCAACCCGGGGCCGCGATCCTGCCGATCCTGGAACACATGGGTGGGAGTTGGTCACGATCGAACACCGACGTCACCGTGCACGGACCCGCGACGATCCATGGCATCGACGCGGATCTCGCCGACGTCGGCGAGCTGACACCCACGGTCGCAGCCCTCGCAGCCCTCGCGGACTCGCCCAGCACCCTCACCGGAATCGCTCATCTCCGTGGTCATGAGACCGACCGTCTTGCGGCACTCGCCACCGAGTTGACCAAGGTCGGTGCCCACGTGATCGAACTGCCCGACGGACTCCGCATCGAACCCGGTGCACCCCGACCTGCCGATCTCTCGACCTACCACGACCACCGTATGGCGACGGCTGCCGCGATCGTCGGCTTGCGCATCCCAGGCGTTCGCGTCGAGGACATCGGCACCACGTCGAAGACCCTCCCGGACTTTCCTGGAATGTGGTCGGCATTGGTGAGTGGCGCGTGAGTCGACGTGCCACCCACGTTGACGAGGACGACGTCCGCGTCCGTCCGGGACGCAGCAAGTCCCGGCCCCGCTCGAAGGATCGCCCGACATTCGAGGAAGCTCGTCCAGGTGTCGTGGTCACGGTCGACCGCGGGCGGTTCACGGTGGACACCGGCGAACGGGAGGAGTTCGCGGTCAAGGCCCGGGACTTGGGTCGCAAGGGAATCGTCGTGGGCGATCGGGTCGGGGTCGTCGGCGAGGCACCCGGCTCCCTCGACCATCCGGTGCGCATCGTCACGCGCGATCCGCGTACGAGCGAACTCCGTCGCACGGCGGACGACAGCGACCCCGTCGAGCGCGTGATCGTGGCGAATGCAAATCAACTGGCGATCGTCACCGCAATCGCCAACCCCGACCCCAGCATCGGACTCATTGATCGATCACTCGTCGCCGCGATGGATGCGGGTATCGCACCCATCATCATCGTGACGAAGATCGACCTGCTCAAACCGGACGTGATCCGGGACATGTACGCGCCCTTGGACGTGCCGGTGTTCCCGGTGCACAAGGGAGCACCCACACCCGAGCTCCTCGACACCCTCACCGGACACGACACCGTTCTCATCGGCCATTCGGGGGTCGGCAAGTCCACTCTCGTCAACGCGCTCGTGCTCCTGGCCGAGCGCACCACGGGTTCGGTCAATCTCACAACGGGGAAGGGTCGCCATACATCCACGTCAGTGCGGGCGTTCCGCAATCCCGGCGGAGGCCACATCATCGACACACCCGGAATCCGATCTTTCGGGCTCGCTCACGTGGACCCGCAGAACCTGGTGCTCGCCTTCCCCGACCTCGCGGAATTGACCGTCGACTGTCCTCGCTCCTGCAGCCACGACGAGCCCGAGTGCGCCCTGACCCCGTTCGTCGACTCCCCGAACCTGGGATCACGCGTCGCCTCACTGCACCGTCTTCTAAGGTCTCGAGCGCTCCCCGAGGATCAGGTCAACTCCACACGCTGAGCGCACCGGTGTGCCCGGCGATCACGACGAGGTACGTGCACGCCACTGCGGCGACGACGACCACCACGGCGAGAAGCTTCAACCACAGTGGACGCGCACGATTTCCGGGTACGCCACGGTCGAACAACCAAAACACGATCAGGAGCACCGCGAATCCGACAAGGGGCAGGGGCACGACGTCACCGGCCATCACGTGCTCACCGCTCACCGGGCGTGTGCGCGCCAGGGCCTCTCCGGATTCCTTGGCCAGGAACGCCGAGACCGCCGACAGGATCGCCCCGATCACGACGATCACACCGAAGCGCTTGGTGAAGCGCGGACGTAAGGCCACGAAGACCGCACCGACGGCGGTGAGAGGCACCAGCACGACCACGGCGTGGATGACCAGGGGGTGGAGCGGCAGACCCCAGACCTCTTCGGGAAGCACCTCGTCAGGGTAGACCTTGTACATTCCCTGCGTGCAGAACGATCTCGTGCTCGCGTTGACTATGGCGGACGTCGCTGACGAGATTTCCCTGGCGCGCTACCGAGCCCACGATCTTGTGGTGGAATCTAAGCCGGACCTCTCCCCCGTCACCGATGCGGATCGGGCGGTTGAGACCGCCGTTCGAGCACTCCTCGCCGAGCACCGTCCCGGGGACGCGATCCACGGGGAGGAGTTCGGGCGCACCGACGGTGCACGCCAGTGGATCATCGACCCGATCGATGGAACCAAGAACTTCGTGCGCGGTGTCCCCGTCTGGGCCACCCTGATCGCTCTCGCTGTCGACGGTGAGTGCAGCGTCGGCGTCGTCTCAGCCCCGGCGATGGGTCGACGCTGGTGGGCGGAGGTCGGCCAGGGGGCATTCACCCGTGGACCCGAATCGCCGACTGACCGCCGCATCCACGTGAGTGGAGTGGATCGACTCAAGGACGCGTCCTTCGCCTACTCCGACGCCGTCGGCTGGGAATCGTCGTCCGCCGGATTCAGCACCATCATCGAAGGCACCTGGCGGCAACGTGCCTATGGCGACTTCTGGTCCCACATGCTCGTCGCCGAAGGTGCGGTGGACATCGCGGCGGAACCGGCGTTGCAGATCTACGACCTCGCCGCCCTGCTCCCGATCGTCACCGAGGCCGGTGGTCGTGCCACCACATTCGCGGGGGAATCGGCGCTGCGGAGCGGCTCGCTCCTCACGACGAACGGCCATTTGCACGCGCGGGTGTGCACCCTGCTGTCCTGACCTTCACCGGCGCGAAATGTGCACGGGTGCTCCCCCGTGCGGTCGGATGGTGACCTGGGGATCGGCCCAGGGCAGCCGGTCCGAGGTGGGAGTCGCGCGGAAGAATTCCACAAGCATCGCGAGCATCAACACGCCCTCGACGTAGGCGAAGTCGCGGCCGATGCACAACCGCGGACCGGCTCCGAACGGGATGAAGGCATCCCGCTCGTACGGTGCGAGGAATCGCTCCGGACGGAAGACCTCCGGGTCCGACCACATCCGCGGGTGACGGTGAAGCAGGTACGGACTGACAATGATTAGCGCACCCGCCGGAAGGGACACATCGCAGGGCAAATGATCGGCATCCCGGGCCCGTCGCGTGATCACCCAGGCCGGTGGGTAGAGCCGCATTGTCTCGTCGAAGACCGCGCGCGTGAACGGCAGTTTCGCAATGCTCGCTCGCGTCCAAGGACGGGCGGCACCGGCTTCCTCGGCGATCCGATCCTGCATGTCGGGATGTTGCGCCAGGAACAACCAGGCCCACGCGAGAGCAGACGCCACAGTCTCATGACCTGCGACGATGAACGTGACGATCTCATCACGGATTTCCTGCGGGGTGAGGCCCACACCTCGGTCATCTCGCGCGGCGATGAGCAGGTCGAGCATGTCGCCGGCACCCTGACCGGTGCGCGTGCGCTCCGCAAGGATCCCGGCGACCGCGTCGTCCAGATCGGCGCGCGCGCGCATCAGCGTCCGGTTGGCAGGTGTGGGGAGCCAGCGCGGGGGCGATATCGGCACACGGGCACGTTTGATGACCACCTCGAGCCCTGCCAAGGTCGCGGCCGTGATCCGCGCAGCATCACCGGACAGATCGGACCCGAACAGTGAGCGCCCGACAACCTCGAGTGCCGCGTGCATCATGTACGCATCGGCGTCGATCACCTCGGACGGTCGAAGCGACGACCACTCTCCAGTGACGGCATCCGCGGTGTGGACCACTGTGTCGACCACCGCGTCGAGGGTCTCGTGGTGGAAGGCCGGCTGCACCATGGGGCGTTGACGTCGCCATCGCCGCGTGTCCGCGCTCAGCAATCCCTCCCCTGTGACGAGTGCCAGCGCTTGGTACTGAATGGTCGACTTGCCGTAGTTGCGGGCGTTGCCCACGAGGACATGACGCACGGACTCGGGATCGTTGACCAGGTACGTGGGTGGTCGCGGGATCGGGAACTGCACCACATCGCCGTAACGCCGCCACGTGTCCGTCAGGAAGGCGAGGGGATCGTGGCGGATCGTGCGGATCGCCGACATCATCTCCGGTCCGAGTGGCCCGGGGGCCGTGACGGGGGTGCCGAGGAAGCTGGTCGGGCGCTTGCTCAACGATCGGTCACGATCTCGTGCTCCTCGACGGGGACCCGGATCCGGGCGGACACGTGGGCCACGGAGTCGGCTGCCACCGCCGCACCGCTATCCGTGGCGTACGCCTCCTGGAAGGCCTTTTCGGAGTCGAACCACAACTCGGCGATCCCGTCGGCATCGATAGCTGCATTGGGATCCACGACGTTGAAAGTGATGCGACGGACCCCCGGGAGGGTGCGGGCACGGGGCGCATGCTCCTTGAGCCACCAGTGAAGAAACTCCTCGCGCGACATGTCCTCGCGTCGGGTCAGCTGGATCATGATCTTGAACATCAGGACGGCTTCCGGGTGCGCGCGTTCGGGCGCCCACCGGCACTCAGCGCCAGGGCGATGACCACCTCATCCGATCGGGGCGCATCGGGAATCGACACCGTGACGGCGTCCATGTCATCGAAGACCCAGCGATCGTCCTTGTTGCCGATGGGCAGTGCGATGCTCGTTCCGGGACCGGCCACTGCTTTGGTTCCGGGGATGATGTCGGCACCGCCACCGATCGCGGCGCGGACCGGGGCCCCGAAGCGCGGGTGGAGGATCGCCGCGGTGTGTTCCCGATCGCCGTCGGTGCCCACGATGGCGGCTTTGCCGTACCCGCGTACGTCCTCGGGACGCACGCCCGCACTCGCCAGCACTGCGAGGCATGCGGTCACGAGGTACGCGGCCGCCTCTGCGCCGAGGGCTTCCATCTCACCGAGATCCGCAGCACTCCCCCGTCCGGCGAGCGGATTCTCGACCGCGATAGCCGCCACACCCACGACGGTGGGTGGGTTCACGTCTGCACCCGCCTCGCGGTGGGTGGTGATGACAGTGGACTGCGTGGTGCGGAGCTTCATACGGCGATCTCCATCGGGCGGGAGTAGCGGGTGGTGCGCTGCTGCAGCGTACGGCCGAGGGGGGCGACGATCGCTTCGAAGTCCGAGCGCTCGAGTCCCTGACCGTGACTGGCCCCGGCCGCACGCGAGATGTTCTCGTCCATCAACGTGCCGCCGAGGTCGTTTACGCCCGCACCGAGTAGTTGCCGTGCGCCGTCCATCCCGAGCTTGACCCACGAGGCCTGGACGTTCTCGATGTACCCGCGGTAGGCGATGCGGCCCACCGCGTGCATGAGGACGACCTCGCGCCAGGTGGGGCCGCGCCGCGCACGGCCCTTGAGGTACATCGGCGCGGCCATGTGCACGAAGGGCAACGGGATGAACTCCGTGAACCCTCCGGTTCGTCGCTGCACGGCACGGGTGCGCTCGATGTGGCGGGCCCAATGCACGGGCTCTTCGATACTGCCGAACATGATCGTGACGTTGGAGGCGAGGCCGATCTCATGTGCGACCTCGTGGACGTCGAGCCACTCCTGGGTAGTCACCTTGTCCGGGCAGATAACCGCGCGCACCTCATCATCGAGGATCTCGGCGGCGGTGCCGGGCAGTGAGGCAAGACCTGCGTCCCGCAGCGTGATCAGGTAGTCGCGGACATCGATCCCGAGCCGCCGTGCTCCCTCGGAGACTTCGAGGGCGGTGAAGGCGTGGACGTGGATGTCGGGTGCGGCGGCGCGGGCGATCTGCACGACTCGCAGGTAGAACTCACCATCGAAGTCCGGGTGGATTCCCCCCTGCAGACACACCTCCGTTGCACCGCGGTCGGCCGCTTCACGCACCCGCGAGGCGATCTCCTCGTCGGTCAAGAGGTAGGGCGTGCCACGGAGATTCAGAGAGAGGGGACCCTTGGAGAATCCGCAGAACGTGCACTTGAACGTGCAGACGTTGGTGTAGTTGATGTTCCGGTTCACGACGAAGGTGACCACATCGCCGACCACATCGGCGCGAATCTGGTCGGCTACTGCGGCAACCGCCGCGACCTCACGACCGCGCGCGCCGAACAGCGCGACCATCTCCTCGATTCCTACCTCCTGGCCGAGTTCCACGCCGCGCAGAACCTCGGCGACGGCGCCCGAGGTGATCGCCTCCTCCGGGATCACCGGTGCGGTCACGTCGGAACCCGCGTACCACGCGGTGGATCGGCGACCGGTCAGCGCCACCTCGGCACCCGTCCCGACATTCACGGACTGGCGGTACTCCTCGCGGAACACCGCGCCCGGATCATCGCGCGCGAAGCCCTCGGCATCGGATCGATCACGAACGCCGGTATGTAACTCGGGTGCGATCCACCGATCCATCGATCGGACAAATGCCGGATGCACGGTGAGACGCGGCACCAGTTCGCGTCCGTGCCGATTCGTGATCCCGCGAAGGTTCTCGATCTGGGGCCAGGGTCGCTCCGGATTGACGAAATCTGCGGTGACCGGCGAGATGCCGCCGAAGTCCGACACCCCGGCATCGAGCAACACACCGGGGTCGTCCACGAGATTTGGTGGTGCCTGCACCGCGATGTCCGCAGGCAGGATCGTGCGCGCCAGCACGATCGCATCCACCAGGTCCTCCACCGTGCACGCGGGCGCGTTGCGCATGGCGGTCTCCGGCTTTGGGATGAAGTTCTGCACGATCACTTCCTGCACGTGACCGTGGCGCAGATGGCTGGCGGCGATCGCCTCGAGAGCCTCGACGCGATCGGAACGCGACTCGCCGAACCCGACGAGCATGCCCGTGGTGAACGGGATCGACAACTCCCCCGCCCATTCCAACGTGGCCAACCTGCGTTCGGGAGTCTTGTCCGGTGCGCCCCGATGGGCGGGAAGATCGCGGTTCAGGGATTCGATCATCATCCCCTGGCTTGGGCTCACCGACCGCAGCCGCACCAGGTCCTCACGAGTCAGCGCCCCGGCGTTCGCGTGCGGGAGTAGTCCGGAGTCGGCGAGCACCGCGGCGCATGCGGCCACCAGGTAGTCCACAGTGGAGGTGTAGCCGCGCTCGTCGAGCCAGGTGCGCGCCTCGGGATAGCGCTCCTCCGGGGCCTCGCCGAGGGTGAAGAGGGCCTCGTGGCACCCGGCCTGGGCACCCTGCCGGGCGATGGCGCGGACTTCGTCGAGTTCGAGGTAGGGGGCCCGAGCCCGCCGGGGGCTCTGGGCGAAGGTGCAGTATCCGCAGGCGTCCCGGCACAGGTGGGTCAAGGGAATGAACACCTTCGGCGAGTAGGTGATCGGGGGCGCCACCGCCTCATCCTCCACCACGGGCACCTACGGCGTATTCCAGGATGGCCTTCCGATGGAATCTTTGTGAATTGACGCACAAAGTGCCCCTATTTGTCGTGTCGCTGGACAAATCTGGGGCATACTGGGGATGAGCCCGGGAAACCCCCGGGCCACACGAGAAGAAAATGGAGTGATCCTCCGTGAATTCCTTCGGCAAGTTGTTCGCGCACCTGTTCGACCATCAGTCGGATCCGGAGGCGGGCCGCCGCCGCCAGATCTACCGTGAGTGGGATCGCCAGCGCCGCCAGGCGATGGGTCCCTCGGATCTCGCAGAGATCGACGCGATCTTCTCGCGCAATCTCTAGCCCGAGGTTCGGACGAGGGTCTGCGGACCTGACGTTGAAGCCCTGACCGCCCGCGGGCGGCAGGGCTTCCGTCGTTAGGCGAAGTCGACGACGAGGGGGGCGTGGTCACTCCACCGCTCGGCATACGTCGGCGCCTTGCCGACGGTCGCGGTCTGGGCACGTGCCGCCAGGCGCGGGGTCGCGACCTGGTAATCGATGCGCCATCCTCCGTCGGTGTCGAAACCTCGGCCGCGCCACGACCACCAGGTGTAGGGCCCCGGTCCCGGTCCGCCGAGGGTGCGCCCGAGATCGACCCACTGCTTGGCGAACCAGCGGTCGAGGTAGGCACGTTCCTCGGGGAGGAAGCCCGCCGACTCGCGATTCCCCTTCCAGTTCTTGATATCGACCTCGTGATGCGCGACGTTGAAGTCACCACAGACCAGAACCTCGCGTCCCGTGCGTGTGGCGCGCGATGCAAGCGACTTCAGCCGAGCATCCATTCCCTCGAGGAAGGCGTACTTCTCCACTTGCTTGGGGGTATTCGCCTCACCCGTGTGGATGTATACGGACACCACCGTCAGCGGGCCGAGGGGTGACTCGATATCGACCTCGATCCACCGTCCGAGTCCGTCGACATCGTCGATTCGAACATGGTCGCGCACTGCCGCGAACGGTTGTGCGTTGAGAACCGCGACACCGGCGCGACCGAGTTGCGGTGCCTCGGTGTGCGCCACGTGCCATGTCTCGAAGGGTGTCCCCGCGAGCGTCTCGGCCACCTGCGCGTCCGTCGCCCGAACCTCCTGCATGCAGATCACCTGCGGTGCGGCCGCATGCAGCCAGTCCAGTCCTCCGCGACGGGCAGCAGCCCGGATCCCATTGAGGTTGATGGTGATCACTCGAAGAGCAGGCTTACGAGGCATAGCCGGCACCCTGCCAAGTCATGCGGCAGCCGACCAGTTGACCTCGGCGGCCACCCGCAGTGCCTGCGCCGCGATCGTCATCGCCGGATTCTGCGCCGCGCTGGAGGGGAAGAAGGCGGAGTCGACGAGGAAGAGGTTTGGGACATCATGCGCACGACACCATGGATCGAGCACACTCGTGCTCCGGTCACTCCCGCCTACGGCCGTTCCGCACATGTGGCTGTTCATGTCGATGGTGAAACGTTGCTCGAAGACGGCCGGGTAGCCGGCGCGGCGGAAGATCGACTTTGCCGTGGCGAGGAGTTTCTCGTGGCGGTCGTAGTTCGTGCGCCGCCACTGCACCACGATTCCGCCGCGCGCATCCAGGGTGATCCGGTTCTGAGGATCGGGGATGTCCTCGCTCATGACGAGCCACTCGACGCTGCGATCGGCGAACCGGTCGAGGACGAACTCCGGCACCGTGGTCGCGTGGGTCTTCATCATCGACCCCTGGACCTTGCCGATGAGTTGCAGGGTGCCTCCCGCGTAGCCGTCACCGAGATCCTCATAGAAGTCGTTCACGGCCGCGGTCTTCTGGAACACGACATCGTTCATCCGGAAGGGCGCCACTGCCGCAATGTGCGTGTTGTTATGCACCATGTAGTTGCGTCCCACGAGTCCCGTGGCATTCGCCAGTCCCTGGGGACGCTCATCGGATGCCGATCGGAGCAGGAGTGCGGCGGAGTTCGCTGCACCCGCCGAGAGGACGAACACACCGCCCGTGATGCGGATCGGCTCCCCCGCGCGGTCGGCCTCGAGTGCGATGACCCGGTCCCCGCGGGACTCGAGCCGACGCACTGTCACTCCCTCGACCAACCGCACGTGACCGGTGTCGATGGCTGGGCGTAACGCACACACTTCGGAATCGGACTTCGCCCACACCTGGCAGGGGAATCCATCGCACGTGCCGCACCGGATGCAGGAGCCGCCCTCCCGCAGGTCCACTCCCATCGACGTGGCGCCCGGATGGAGACCCTGCGCGCGAAGACGCTCAAGTAGGTCGTCGATGTAGGGCTCCTGGGCGAGCGCGGGATAGGGGTAGGCCCTGCTGCGGGGTGGAGCGAACGGATCGGACTCATCTCCATGCACGCGATACAGGTCCTCCGCATCGCAGTAGTAGGGCTCGAGATCGGCGTAGGTGAACGGCCACGCCGGTGAGACGCCGCTCGGGAATCGGCGCTCGAGGAAGTCCGACTCCCGGAGACGGGGCAGGCTCGAGCCATAGACCTTCGTGTTGCCCCCGACGACGTAGTGCACCCCGGGTGCGAACGAACCACCGTCCGGCGTGGACCACATCTCGAGCGGCTTGTAGCGCCGATCGACGAACACGGCTCGCGGGTCCCAGTTCTGCGGCTCGCGCGGGAGTGCATATCCGCGCTCGACGACGAGACAGTCGATGCCGCGCTGGGCCAGACCCCAGGCGAGAGTCCCGCCACCCATGCCACTGCCGACGATGACGACCGACGCGGAAAGGTCGGTCGATTCGGTCACGACAGGATGTCCTTCCTTTCGAACTTCAGCACGGCAATGCCGACGAGCACCACGAAGACTGCCACGTTGTAGGCGAAGCCGACGGCCATTTGGTCCCAGACGATGACCGAGCCGAGGGCATCGGCCCACGCCCGGGTGTAGTTGGCCGGCAGGAATTCGCGTAGAGAGCCGAGGGCCTCGATGGCATCGAGGATGTTCGCGAAGATCACGATGACAACGGCCGCGCCCACGGCACCCAGTGGGACGTCCGTGGACACACTGGCGAGGAAGGCGATACCCGCCGGAACGAGCAGGGTCACCGCGATGTACCCGGTGATAACCGCGAGGCGCACCGTGGATTCCCCGGCGCTGAGCGTGCCCCCCAACGGACTGGCCAACGGAGCGCTGCCGAACGCGAGGAGACCTACGAAGAAGCCTGCGATGACGAGGACCAGCAACACCGCCAGGGTCAACAGCAGTCCAACGGTCAATTTGACGAAGAGGAATCTGCGTCGGGGAACGGGTGCCACCAGCAAGTAGCGCATCGTTCCCCAGGAGGCCTCGCTCGCGACGGTGTCGCCCAGGAACATCGCCGCGAGGATCACCAGCAGAAACGCGGACGAGAAGAGCAGCCCGCTCACGGCGAAGTTCCACGGTCCCGAGGCAAGCAGTCCGAAGACATCGAGATCCCCGTCCGCCAATCCGCCGCGGCCGCTGGAGGAAGGCCCGAATTTGACGGCAAGCACAACGATGATCGGCAGTGCGATGACGAGGGCGAAGGCGACCGCCGTACGCCGACGACGCACCTGACGGATCAACTCCACGCGGACGCTGAGAGTGCGCTGTGCCGAGTACTGCTCCATCAGCGATCCCCTTCCGGCAGCGGACCGGCATTGACGAGGTGGTCAGATCCCACGAGGTCCATGAAGACGTCCTCGAGCTGCTGACCACGACGGCCCGCGAGCAACTCGGCCACGGTCCCCGTCGCCGCCACGGTCCCGCGGTGCATCACGACAACGTGGGTGCACGTCTGCTCGACCTCGCCGAGGAGGTGCGATGACAGGATCACCGTGCGCCCATCGGTGGCGTAGTCATGCAGCACTTGGCGCATCTCGCGGATCTGGGGCGGATCGAGTCCGTTGGTGGGTTCGTCCAGGAGCAGGATGTCCGGCATACCGAGCATCGCCTGGGCGATCCCCAGACGCTGCTTCATGCCCTGGCTGTAGGTGCGCACCTTGCGGTCGATGGACGGACCCAGCCCGGCGATCTCCAACACCTGCTCGAGGTACGGCTCACCCGATCGGCCACTTGCCCGCCAATAGAGATCGAGGTTCTCGCGACCGGACAGGTGCGGCAGGAATCCCGGACCTTCGACGAAGGCACCGATCCGCGACAACACGGGGGCTCCCGGCGTGACGCGCTCGCCGAAGACGAAGACGCTGCCCTCGGTGGGCTGGATGAGGCCCATCGCCATGCGCATCGTCGTGGTCTTGCCGGCACCGTTGGGGCCGAGCAGACCGAGCACCACACCGCGGGGCACGGTGAAGTCCACGCCGGCCACAGCGCGGACGCCCTTGCCGAATTGCTTGACGAGTCCCTCGATCACGAGCGGGCTTTCCGCGAGGTCGGGTCGCGTCCGTGCCCCGGTGACACGTGGCCGGAGAAGACGCAGGGTGAGCACGACCAGCAGAAGGACGCCGAGGGCGATGAGCGGCCATGCCCACAGGGGAAGTCCGGACGCGCTCCCCGTCATCTCGACCTCGGGGACCACCAGGGCCGGATCGGCGAGAGCAACGGTGTAGACCGCAGGGTCACCGGGCATCCGGAACGCCTGGTCGGTGGTGTTCACGGTGATGACGAGTCGATCGCCCGCGGCGACGTCCGCGACGATGGCGGGCAACTCAACATCCACACGCTGCGGAGTCGGCCCCACGCTGACGTTCACCGGCGCGACGAGACCGTTGGGGAGCAGGAGTGCACCGGCACCGGTCTGGATGCGCAGTCCCACGAACAACGTGGCCGTTCGTGCAACGTCACTGGCCACCTCCAGACTCACTCGCGAGGCACCGATGATCTGGAGCGGTGCCGCGAGGGGCTCCGAGATGAACTGGGCACTCTGGTTCGGTGCTACCCGGGTATCGAGCAGGGAGAGCAGCCCGCCGAGGGAGCCGATACCGGGAAGGGAGCTCACGGCCGCGGGCACCCCTCCGGCCGGAGCCAGGATCCGCTGGGGTGGGCCCGCGAGGGCGATCGCGCGCTGCGTATCTCCCGCGAGGCCCGGGTAGCGGGGACTGGTCAGCACCTCGACCGTGTCGGACTCGCGGTCGTCGAGGGCGGAGCTCGCCACCAGCGACGCCTCAAAGTCCGCGGGCACCGCGGGTCCGTCGGCGAGGTACGCCTGAAACCACGAACGTGTCAGAGCGGTGAGCCGCTCCGATTCATCCGCACCACCGTCATGGCCCTGGGCATGCCACACGACTTTGACGGGAGTGTCCGGATTGGCAGCGCGGATCTGCTGCGCATTCGCATTCACCTGCTGGAGCGGGAAGAGCGAGTCCGCTTGACCTCCACCGAGCAGCGTGGGGACCGTGATCCGGTCGGTGATGCTGATGGGCGAGGATCGCCGCATCAGTGCGCGCGATGCCTGTGTTGGAGCACCCGTTGTTGCGACCTCGGTGTACGCGGCGCACCACTCCGGTGAGAATCGGCCGCAGAGGTCCGCCTGTCCCGGCGGGGAGTCCAGCCCGGAACTGAAGAAGACCGACGTCCAGAGCTGCTTGTAAACACCGGGGTCCTTCGCGCCGATCATGCTCTGCCCGAACAAGGATGATTCCAAGTCGTTCCAGGTGATGTCCGCGGCCACCGCATCTACGCGCTCGTCGTAACCGGCGAGCATGAGCGAGAGCGCACCGCCGTAGGAACCCCCGGCCACACCCACCACCGGATCGTTCGGGCCCTCTATTTCTACGCTGGCCAGACTCGCCAGGTAGTCGATGACGCGGGTTGCATCGGCGATCTCGAACTCGGGAGAATTCATCGAGATCGTGCCAGTGGAATCCCCGAATCCACGTGCGGTGTAGGCCGCCACGACGAAGCCGGCGTTGACCAGGTCGGTCGCCTGGTCAACTACCGACTCCTTGCTGCCACCGAAACCGTGGGCCAGGATCACTGCGGGTGCTGGCGTGATGTCGGGAACGTAGATGTCGGCGGACAATGTGACCGGCGTCCGGTCGCTCACCGAGGTAGGGCCACCCTGGATCGTGACCGCGGTCTTGGTTGCCGCCTGGACGGGCATCGCCGGGATGAGTCCGACCAGGAGGCCGAGGGCGCCGGCGCAGCCGACTCGACCGAAACCCAGCCCGCGTCGCACACTCACCCCAGTATGAACACCGTTCTTTTTTCCAGTCTGTCAGGAGCCCCCTGGGCTGTCAAAGCGGGCCTACCCGCCCGAGGACTGTGCTGCGGACCCGAGGACAACATTGCCCTTCGCGTCGATGCTGAGCCCCAACCCCTCGGCCTCGTCCCCGGCCGTGATCCGGCCGCACGCGATCGCATCGGTGAAGGCACGGAAGTCCGACCGGTTCTGATGGGCGTAGGACACGGCGAAGTGGGTCACCGACTCCGCGAAGCGCGTTGAGGAACCGAGATAGGACGAGATCGCGATCGCATCACCGGACCGCGCATGTGCCCGCGCGAGCGCGGTACCGCACAGCGCGGCGTAGGCCCGGAATGCGCGACTGCTCATCTTGGTCAAGTCCGGCGACCATTTCATGTCACGTAGCTGCCGCACGTAGAACGAGCGACCGCTGGGTCCGTCGACCCACCCGAGGAAGGCATCCGAGGCCGCCTGCATCACGCGCTGACCCGTGACGACACGACGCCCGGGTGGTGTCGGGACCGCAAGTCCGGTGAACGGCGCCAACACGCTCCTGACCGCCTGCTTCGCTAGCAAGACGAGCAGGTCATTGACATCGCGCCCCTGCAAGAGGACGACGAACGCGAGCAGACCCACCGATCCGACACCCACCACCTTGTGTCCCACATCCACGACGGTGTACCGGTGGAGGAGTTCCTGCCGGTCGACGAGCAGCGTCTCCTTGTAGTCGTCGAACATCTTCTCGACAACGGGCCGTCCCTCCCCCTACATGCTGAGGGACACCAAGAGGGGTGGCTGGTTGTTGAACCGTGGAACACCGTTTTCGAGATGGGTGAGCTTCTTCACCGCAGACCACCCGCTGCGGGAGCGGGCCGCGGCTTCCGTGGTGCGCAACTTCTGATCGGTGTGCCGGACGCCCTCGCGCCGTCCCCACCGGTGCATGAGGGCTGTGTCGATCCGGAAGTACCAGACATCGAGGTCGGGCATCCCGGCGAAGGACGCCATGGCGTCCCGGTAGGCGGTCGCGACGATTCCTGGAAGGCCTGCGGCCGAGGAGTGGGAGTGACCTGCCTCCTCCGCGGCAACGAGGAAACTGGTCGCCAGACGCAACACATCCCACTCGAAGGGTCCGGGAGCCGTCTCGTCGAAGTCGTTGATATCGAAGACGAGTGAGCGATCGGGGCCAGCGAAAATTCCGAGGTTCACCAAGTGCGCGTCACCGCACAATTGGGTGTGCAGGCCGCTGGGAGGTCGTTCACCCAGGTCCGCCGCCATGATCGCCGCTGCGCCGCGTAGGAAGGCAAAGGGGTTCGCGGCCATGCGCTGATGGCGGAGAGGGAGAAGCGCGGGTACCCGGTCGGTCTCTTGGCCCACGATGATGTCGACCGGATCGGTCCGCGATGGTGACGGCGCGTACTCACCGAGCACGCGCCGGGGCATGTGCTGCCGTGCAGCCCGACCAGCCTCCTGGCGCTCCTCGACGGTCTTGCCGTGGATGCGATCGGACAGAAGTGGGCGAGAGCCGGACATGAGCGCACAGTAATCCCGGCAGCCACGTCGGGGGGGCTAGTGTCGGGTCTCGCCCACGACCAAGAGGACTCGGTGACGCAGCCAGCAGTGTCGACCGGTGCCCCGCCCCGCGCGCGTCTGGTCCTCAGCGCGCTCATCCTCGGTGCCCTGGTCGCGAACATCAACCTCGCCGTGGCCAACATCGCCCTCCCGGACATCGGCCGCGCCTTCGGCACCGGACAGACTCAGCTCAACCTCATTGCAGTGGGCTGCACCCTGGGCCTGGCGATGAGCGTGCTCTACCTGGGGGCGCTCGGGGACAGATACGGCCGCAAGTTGATGCTCACGCTCGGCATGCTGCTCACGATCCCGGCGAGCATCATCTCCGCGTGGGCCCCGAACCCGGAGATCCTGATCTTCGGGCGCATTTTCACTGGCATCGCCGCCGGCATGGCCTATCCCACGACCCTCGCGCTCATTACCGCCCTCTGGGGCGCAGGACCCGCACGCGTCAAAGCGATCGCGCTCTGGTCCGGGGTCAGCGGCGGGGGCGCGGTGATCGGACCCGTCATCGCCGGGGCGCTGCTCGAGTACTTCTGGTGGGGGTCGGTCTTCCTCATCGGTGTCATCCCCGCGGTGGTCGCCCTCCTGCTCGTCCTCCGCGTAGTGCCGGCGCACGTGCAGGAGACGAAGGACCCCGTGGATCACGTCGGCGGCATCCTCACCGTCGCCATGATCGCCCTCTTCGTGCTCGGCCTGGGCACTATCACGACACCCCAGACCTTCACGATTGCACTGATCATGCTCGCTGTCGCGATCGTGCTCGTCATCTTCTTCATCCATCATGAGAAGCGAGCGCGCTTCCCCCTCTACAACCTCACATTCGCCAAACGCACCCTGTTTTGGATCCCTGCGCTTGGCGGCATGATCGCCTTCGGATCACTCGTCGGTGCGATGTTCATCGGCCAGCAGTTCCTGCAGAACGTGCTCGGCTATTCCACCTTCAACGCCGGTATCGCGGTCGTCCCCATGGCGCTCGGGATGATGGGGATCGCACCGCTCTCGGCGAGATGCGACGTGTCCCTCGGATCCCGCGCCACAATGCTGCTCGGGTACCTCGCAACCCTTCCGGCATTCGTCCTCATGCTCGTCGCATGGGGTGAGAGCACCCCCTACTGGCAGGTCGGCATCGCCTACCTGCTGATCGGCATCGGTGCAGGGCTCGTGCTCACGCCGGCATCGCGCTCACTCACCAGTTCTGTTCCGGTCACCGGCGTAGGGATGGCCTCAGGAACCACGGACCTGCAGCGCGACTTCGGCGGCGCGGTGATGCAGGCGATTCTCGGATCCCTCCTCACCGCGGGCTACGCAGCATCGATGTTCTCCCAGATCGGTGCGTCTTCCCAAGCAGCGAGCGTCACCCAGGAGACCGAGGACGCTCTCCAACGCTCCTTCGCCAGTGCCGAGTCCATCGCCGCGCAGTATCCCCAGTACGCCGATGCCATCACCGCAGCCGCGAAAGAATCGTTCCTCACCGGAGCGAACTGGGCGTACGCGGCGGGGGCAATCGCGATCCTGCTCGGAGCCATCCTCGTTGCGCTTCGGTTCCCCAACAAGGACAAGGAAACTGCGCTGCTAGCCCAGTATGCGAAAGCGGACGCCTCACTCGATTCTGACTGAAAGCCAACATGCCCCGGTCGACGAGTCCGCGATCATCAAGGAATCAGGTGCGTGGGGTTCGGCAGCATGCATGCGCCGTCGGTGTGGCCATCAGATTCATTCGAAAGCACGGCAAGGGCCCCTTCGTTCATTGCCTGACACCCGCTCGGTAACGAGACATCACAGGTCAGGCGAATGAGCGAAGGCCCAGGAAGACTCCTGGGCCTTCGATTCAGTAGCGGGGGGGAACTGGAAGGGCGCGACCATCGAGTTCCGTGCACGCCGAGATCCCCTCACGAACCTGCATTCCTGCACCCCCTCCTGCACCCCCCGGGGGTGCATACCCTGCACCCCCCTAGTCAACATTGGCGCCGTGCTCAACAGACGCCCGCGTAGGACAGACCCCCCAGAAACTGGGGGGTCTGAACCCTTGGAAAGTAGCGGGGGCAGGATTTGAACCTGCGACCTCTGGGTTATGAGCCCAGCGAGCTACCGAGCTGCTCCACCCCGCGTTGGGTCCCCCGAGTTTACGTGATCTGAGGATTCCCTTCGAGGGCGGGTCACGGAACTACTCCCGTGATGGGAGGTGGCACGTGGGTACCACCTCCCATCGGCTCGGTCAGCCCACTTTCCAGAGGGACGGTGCGTTGATCCAGTTGGGGTCTCCCCAGCCCTGGTGCGCCTGGATGCAGACGTACGTCACACCGTTGAACGTCACCCGGTCACCCACGGAGTAGCGCGCAGTCGCGCTCCACGGCGCGGCCGACGTCGGCGTAGCTGTCGGTGTCGGCGTAGGCGTGGGTGTCGGTGTGGGTGTCGGTGTGGGAGTCACGGCCGGCTTCCTTGTCACCGTGAGGGGTGCCGACGCAGCGGAGACATTCCCGGCCGCGTCGCGAGCTCGCACCGTGTAGGAGTACGTGGTTTTCGCCACGAGCCCCATGTCCATGAACCGAGCAGTGGACGGGCGTGCGATCTCGATACCGTTCCGGAAGAGGACGTAGCCGGTCACGCCGACGTTGTCTGTCGAGGCCGCCCACATCACGTCGATGCTGGTGGACGTCGCGCCCATCGAATGGACATTCGTCGGAACCGTCGGCGGTTGGGTATCCGCGGGCGCTCCGATGCCCGTGATCGTGACGTCGATCACGTTGTAGAAGGCATTCGCCGTGTCCGCGACATCCCAGACGGCCAGAATCACGTGGTAGCCGCTGCGATTTGCGGGGACGTTGACCGTATGCACCTTGTTGTTGCTGGCTGCGGTCCCGTTGTGTGCGATCGTCGAAATCAACTCGAAATCACTGCACTCGAGTGGACCACTGGGATCCCAGCTTTGCTTGGTGATGTAGTAGCCCCACTGCGCGGTGCTGTGCGGTGCCGTATAGGTCCAGTCGATCCGCAGCGGACCTGGGCTGATCTCGTTCTTGTACCAGCGTCCGAAGGTCTGCTCGTCGAGTTGTGGGAATGCGCCACCCGCCAAAGCGATGCGCCCATCAGCGGGACCCCCCTGCGGGTACCCCTTCATCCCTTCCAAGCTCTGCGGTTCGTAGACGATGTTCCCGCAGTTTGTATTAAGTCCCACCTTGCACGCCAAGGCGCGGCTAAAGGGAGCGGAGACGTAGCCGTGGGCCTGGGCGGGAATCGCCCCACCCTCGGTCGATCCCACGAGTAGTGCCGTCGTCATGGCGTCCGTCGCGGCTGCCTTTCGCACGGTGATCACGAAGTGTTCTTCCATTCAACATCGCCGGGTGGCAATGCATCCCTGGTAGAACGACTGGACTCGGCGAGCCGGTTCCAAACCTCGTGCGTTATGCCTCTTGCGCCGGTGTTTCGCCGGGGACAGGTTCGGATGCCCCCCCGCCAGACAGTTGCGCCTCCGCAGCGGCTGCGCGGTCCAGGGCCGCGGCCAACTTGTCCTGCGCCACTCCATACGCGGCGAAGTCCCCGCGCGCCAGGGCAGCCCGACCCTCCTCGTAGGCGGCCTGGGCATCCGCAATAGCGCTCGCCAAATCAACGACGGGGTCACCGGTGGACGGTGTTTCGGGCACCACCTCGGGTGTCATCGGTTCGCCGGTCTCGGGGTCGGGTACTGCCTCCGGAATCGCAGTGACCGACGTGCCGAAGACGACGGCGAGCGCCTTGTCCAAGGTGTCCTCCATGGCGACGTTCGCGCCGTAGCCGACGAGCACCTTCCGCAGCAACGGATAGCCCTCGGCCGACGCCCGGATATAGACGGGCTCGACGTAGAGCAATCCCCCGTTGAACGGCAGTGAGAGCAGGTTGCCAAGTTCGACTTCCGACCCGCCGCGACGCAGCAGGTTCAACTGCGATGACACGACCGGGTCGGACTCGAAGTTGTTCTGGACCTGCTGCGGGCCCGGGATCGTCGTATTGCTCGGAAGTTGAAGGACCTGGATCTTTCCGTAGTTCTCCCCCGGTTCGGAGTTCACCGCCATGAAGGCGGCGAGCGTTTGCCGTCGCTGGGGAGCGAAGGTGGTCGTCAGCGAGAACGCAGGCGTCGTGGCACCGGGCATCTGCAGGGTCAGGTAATAGGGCGGCTGGAACACCTGGGCCGGTGCGACTGTGGGATCGAAAGGCACGATCCACACGTCGGTTCCGTTATAGAAGGTCGTGGGGTCGGTGACGTGGTACCGGCTCATGATCGTGCGTTGCACCTTGAACAAGTCCTGCGGGTAGCGCACGTGCTGGACGATCTCCTGCGGCATGTCGCTCGTCGGCCTCACGGTGTCCGGGAACGCCTTCATCCACGTTTGGAGCACTGGATCCGAGGGATTCCATGCGTAGAGGTCGACCGTCCCTTCGTACGCGTCCACCACGGCCTTCACCGAGTTGCGCAGGTAGTTGACCTGATCACGCGGCAGGAGTCCGCTAGGCCCACCGCGAGTGCTGATGGAATCGGCGGTGGCCTCGGTGAGGGACACGCGGCTGCTGTACGGGTAGTCGTTGGACAGGGTGTATCCGTCGACGATCCACTTGATTCCCCCTCCGGCGACCACCGGCAGCGGGTCCTGATCCAGGGTGAGCCAGGGCGCGACCCTCTGCACGCGGGTGAGCGGGTCGCGATCCCACAGGATCTGCGAATCCGCGTTGACCAGGTCCGAGAGCAGGATGTTCGAGTCCTGGAACTTGGTCGCAAAGAGAATCCGACCGAAGAGGGAGCCCATGGGCACTCCGCCATCACCCGTGTAGGTGTTGGTCTTCTGTCCGGTGGGACTCGCATCATCCGGGTAGTCAAGCTCGATCGGCGGCGACCCCTCCGGCGCCCCCACGATCGAGTAGCTGGGACTGAGCTCCCCGAAGTAGACGCGCGGCTGGGCGATCTCCAACAGCCCCTGCGATGGGATGTCGCTCTCGAAGAAATCAGGCTGGCCATTGGTCAACGCAGTGTTGTCGTACGCGGAGACGAATCCATAGCCGTGCGTGAACACCGCACGCTCGTTGGTCCAGTTCCGCTGACCCTCCGGGATGCCCGCGAGGTTGATTTCCCGCACGGCGACCACGGTGCCGCGCTGACCCCCCTCGAGGGCGTACCGGTCGACGTCCAGGCGGGTGTTGAAGGAGTAGTAGCCACGGATCTGCTGAAGTTGGTTGTAGGTCGGTGAGACCACGGCGGGATCCAGCAACCGGATGTTGTCCAGGGTCCCTGCACTGGCCTGCAGTACAGCTGGCGATGGAGGCGAGACGGTTCCCGCGTAGTCCTTGACTTCGGCGTCGTTGATCCCGTAGGCCACGCGAGTGGCCTCAATGTTGCGCTGGATGTAGGGCTGCTCGCGTACGAGTTCGCTTGGTCGCACTTGGAATTGCTGCACGAACAAGGGGTAGAGAGCACCCACCACCACACTGGTCAGGATCAACAGTCCGAGCCCGATCACGGGGATCACCCAGTGGCGGCGGATCGCGTTGAACAGGAAGAGCGCGGCGACAAGGAGCGCCACGAAGGTGAGGATGTTCAGCGATGGTAGAACCGCGTTGACATCCACGTATTTCATTCCGGTGAATCCCGCGACCAGCTGTTGGCTCCTCGTCATCAGCTCGTAGCGGTCCAACCAGTAGGCACCGGCCTTCAGGATCATCAGGATCGCGATGAGTAACGAAATCTGAACCTGGGCGGCGACCGTTGCGCGGTCACCCCGCGGCTGGAGGCGGAGACCCCCGTACAGGTACTGCACGACCACGACAATCAAGAGGGCGACGATCACCAGACCGAAACCGAAGCTGAGCAGGAAACGCAGGAAGGGCAGTTCGAACGTGTAGAAGGATAGGTCAAGACCGAATTGCGGGTCGGTGATGCCGAAGGGGGTCGAATTCCGCCACAGCAGGAACCCACCCCACTCCCCCGACGCCGAGAGACCGGCGAGCAGGCCCGCGACGATCGTGAGTCCCAGGGCCAGGCGGGTGCGGTAGGGAGTGATCGCTTCGCGGTAGCGCTCAAGGCTCGCCTGCTCGGGGGTCATCCCCACGTAGGCCGGGCGGGTGCGGTACGCGATGGTCAGCGACACGGCCACGACGAGGGCCATGGCAGAGGAGAAGATCCCGAACATGATCCCCCGGGTCACCAGGGAAATCGTGAACACCTGGGACTTCTCCACCGAGTCGAACCACAGCCAATCGGTATAGAAGCCGGTGAAGATCACGAAGGAGATCACGATCACCACGAGGATCACGATGGTCGGGAGGAGTACTCCCCCGCGACGGGGCTGGGCAGGGTTACCGGTGGGGGTCGTGGCGGTGAAACTCACCCCTTGAACATATGGCACCTGCCCGCCGGAGGCACACCGAGGTCAGCGGCGGACTAGCCCGAGCAGGTCGGCAAATTGTCACCGGCGCGCCAACTGGCGACCGCAGCGACGGCCTCCTTCAGACTCTCCACCGGCACGACCGTCAATCCCTCCGGGATGTATCCCTCGGCTTCCGCGCAGTGGTCGCGCGGCATCACGAAGAGTTCGGCACCGGCATCCCGCGCTCCGGTCAACTTCTGCCGGATACCTCCGATGGGACCTACGGAACCGTCGGGATCGATGGTTCCGGTCACCGCGATGTGCTCACCACCTACGATGTGCTCAGCGGTCAACTTATCGACGATGCCCATCGCGAAGACCAATCCGGCACTTGGTCCCCCGATGTCCTGCAGCGTGAAATCGATGGTGAAGTCCGGTGTGTAGAAGTTCCCGACCGTGATCCCCACGAGCCCCGAACCCGGCTTATCGGGGTTATCCACGGTGGTCACGCGCACCTGGGTCCGATCGCCACCGCGTTCGATGTCCAGGGTGAGCGTGCTGCCGATCGGTGCGGCCCGAACTGCATCCACGACATCCTGCGGCGTCGACACCGCTTTCGCGTTAATCGCCCGGATCCGATCGCGCGGTTCGAGCACACCTTCGGCGGGGGTCTCGTTGAGGACGGCGGTGACGATCACCTCGGTCGTGACTGGTATCCCGAGGTACCCAAGCGCGGCGGCGATCGCATCGGATTCCGCCGTGCTGAACAACGCCGCACCCCGCTGGCGGACCTCGTCCCCGGTGACATCGTCCGGGTAGAGCAGTTCGCGCGGCACCACGGCGTCGCTCGCGTTGAACCAGGCGGCGATCGCCTCAACGAACGTCAGGCCGCCGCGTGGTCCACCCGACTCAGAGACCGTGGTCATATCCAGTTCACCGGTAACCGGGAACGTCTCCGCCCCCTCGATCTCGATCACCTGCTCCCCGTCGACCTCGCCGATGACATTGAAGGTCGGACCCGGAGCCAAGCGCACGTAGGGCACGGGAAGCAGGAAAGCAACCGCAACGAGAGAGGCAGTGACCACCGCACTGATGACCAGAGTCCAGACGCGACCAGAAATTCGGCGGCGCGAGTCAGCCGTTCCGGACTGCGGCAATCCGGTGGACATGTCCGTCAACGGGAACGACGTCCCCTGCGCGCAGTCGGAAGCGGCTTGGCCATGGCCCTCTGCAACTGCAGGTAGTCCGAAGTGATGTCCGGCATCGACTTCGCGGGGCGGCGCACCAGCGCAACCAGCCCCACGGTCAGGGCGACGGCTCCCACCGGGATCAGCCACCACAGCAGTGCAGACACTCGGGGCTCCTCACCTCGGACGACCCCCAGGGTAACCCGGGGGCCCAGGGTGTACCGCGGGGGCCGAACAAGGTCGTGGGGCCCCCGGGTCTCGCTGTCGCGACGTGCCTTCCCCTTGCACGCAGCGACCCGTTATCCCGGGAACCCCAACGGAGAAACAAGGTAGGAGGTCACCGAAACAGCGTCAATCCCTTGCGGGTATTCGTTCATCTCCCCTGGGGACGGACCTGTGGACCCCCTGGGGACACCCTGCGTCCTACCTGGGGACATCGCGGGGATCGGCCTGTGGATGACCTGAGGATAGGTTGGAAATCTCCAATGGTTTCAATGGATTTTTCATCCGCATGGTGTGGACAGAAATTTCCCGCCCTGGTTCACGGCGTGTTCACGCAGCGGCTAGTGGCGCCAGCGCGTGGCAGCGAGCACGAGCGCCCGCACACTCGGGTCCACATCGTCGGGGAGAGCATTGACCGGGAACCATTGGAGATCCAGTGACTCCACGCTCACTACGGGTTCAGAAATCTCCGGCACTTCGACTCCGAACTGCACGTCCAGGTGCACGCTTATCTCCCCCCGCCCGCACGGGACGGGATGGCGATCGAGCCGGAGGGGGTGGTGGGAGATCCGCCCACCCGGGAATCCGGATTCCTCGTGCATCTCGCGCATCGCGGCCGCCTGCAGACTCTCATCCCCCTGCTCAATGTGTCCGCCGAGCTGCAACCATCGCCCAACTTTGGGGTGGAGTGTCAGGAGGACGTGACTCCGTGCAGCATCCACGACGATCGCACTCGCGGTGATGTGGCCGGTCCGGCATTCGCGGAAGACCCCGTCGTCGTGGGCGGCCAGGAAGACCAAGTATTCCTCGCGCAGTTCCTCCTGCTGCGCGTCATCGGACTGCCACGCCTCGAGAACACGCACAGTGTCGAGGAACACCCGACTCACGTCACGCGACTCGATTGACGAGCTCCTGCCCGGTCGCCAGACGCTCCAACTGTTGGGACACAAGCCGGCGGGCACGTGGCAGGAATGCCGAGGAGTTGCCCCCCACGTGCGGGCTGATCAAGAGGCCAGGAGCGGACCACAAGGGATGGTCTTGCGGGAGTGGCTCCGGGTCGGTGACGTCCAGGGATGCACGGAGTCGACCCGAGGTGAGTTCGGCGAGGAGGGCATCGGTCTGCACCACCTTCCCGCGCGCGACGTTCACGAGCAGCGCGCCGTCTTTCATCTTGGCCAGGAAGTGCGCATCCACCATGCCCGTGGTGGTGGCGTCCAGAGGAACCACGAGGACTACGACGTCGACGGTGGGCAGGAGCGCGTCGAGTTCGGCCATCCCACGCACCCCGTCACGTGCGGTGCGACCTATCATGATGACCTTGACTTCGAAGGGTTCGAGACGACGACGGATCGCCTGCGCCACCCCGCCGGCACCGATCACCAGCACCAGCTTGTCGGCCAGGGCGGGCAACCGGCGATGCCGCCAGATGCCCTGCTGCATGTCCCGGGCCGCATCGTCGAGTCCGCGCAGGTTGGCGATGATCAGCCCGAGGGTCAATTCCGCTGTGCTTGCATCGTGCACCCCGGACGCATTGCACAACGTCACTCCCACCGGAAGATGCGCGAGGGCGTTATCGAATCCGGCAGTCAGTAACTGACACACGCGCAACTGGGGCATGCGACCCATGAGGGCGAGATTGGCGGCCGGGCCCATGTAGACCGGCACGAAGAACGTCGCCGCTTCGAGTGCCACAGGATCGACCTCGCCGTCGTCGGGATAGACGAACATCGGGATCGAGGAGGTGACCTCCCCGAGGCCTGCAGGCAGCAGCGCGAAATCGCTCATCCGACAGGCTCCCAGTGGCCGGAGGCCACGGAGGCGAGCACCGCCTCATTCGCCAGCGCCGCCTTGAGCGCGTCTTCGATCGTCGCGCCAACGGGGGCACCGGCTTCCACCGATTGCAGGAGTCGCGCCAGCTCGATGACCTTCGAGTCGTCGTAGCCGATGGCCACACCCGCGCCGGGCTGGAAGCGCTGGTACTCCCCGACCCCGGGCTCGCCGAGCGCAATCTGGGTGGGACGTCCCTGGAAGGGGCCGTCGACGCTCAGACTGAGTTCATCCGAGCGCCGGAAGTCCCAGCTTAGGGCGCCCTCGGTGCCGTGGATGTGGAATCCGTAGTTGCACTGATCGCCGATCGAAGACCGTCCGGCCTCGTAGGTGACCCGTGCCCCGTTGGACATGCGTAGGAGCGCGCAGATGTAGTCCTCGTTCTCCACCGGGCCGAACTCCACGTCGGGGTCGTTGAGGTCTGCAGTGGCGAAGTGACTCGCACCCGCCTTCGCGATCGGCCGCTTGTCGATGAAGGTCGCCGTGTCCGCGACCAACTCGTCGATTTCGCCGAGCAGCATGCGGATCAGATCGAATCCATGGGATCCGAGGTCCGCGAGGATGCCGTGCCCGCCCTGCGCAACCGTGTAGCGCCAGGAGAGGGTGCCAGCTGGATCCGCGGCGTAATCCGCGAGCGTGCGCACCGTCGCATGCGTCGGCGTACCGATGGCACCGGAACGGATCAGCTGCTGAGCGTGCTCCACGGGAGGAAAGTTGCGGTAGTTGAATCCCACCGCAGCCTGGACGCCCGCCTCGCGCACCGCTGTGGCCACGCGCGCGCAGTCGGCGGCATTGAGGCCAACCGGCTTCTCGATCCACAGGTGCTTGCCCGCCCGCGCGACCGCCTCGCCGATCTCACCGTGCACCGCGTTGGGCGCCGTCACGCTCACGACATCCACCCGGGGATCCTCGATGACCGCACGCCAATCCTGGGTTGTGTCGAGGGGACCGTGCTGATCGACGAAGGCGTCGAGGTGGCTCGGCAACGTGTCCGCCACCACCACGAGCGAGGTGCGAACCGGGAGGTCCGGATAGTGATGGGTCAATCTGCCCGTGGCACGGGCGTGCACATGTCCCATCCATCCGGCGCCGATGATCCCGTGCCCGAGGGTGCGCTTGTCGCTCATGAACCCGTCCCCACTCTCACTTCTCTCCCCGTCCGCATCGATTCGTACAGCGCCGTGATGACTTCGGCGTTGATTCTGCTCTCCGCCAGTGGATAGGGCGACGGCGCACCCACGAGAACAATGTCCTCGAACCCACGGAGCTCGTCGAAGTAGACGTCGCTGGGGCCGTAGTCCCACTCGGTCAGTGCGAGTTGACCGGGATCATCGCCGAACGTCCCTGCACCCGTGGACGCGCGCATGGACCATTCCCGCACCGACGTCATCCCCCCGATGTTCGTAAGCCACGGCTGGTCGAGTTCCAGGGATCCCCGTTCCCCGACGATGCGCGCACTGCGGGCCATGGGAGTTGCCATGCTCGCGGTGAACTGCACGGAGGTACCCGAGGCGTAGCCCATGGTTCCCGCGAACGCGAGGTCCACACCCGTGGGGCCGACGAAGGCGCGGCCGTAGACCACTGTGGGGTTCTCCCCCAGGACCGCCTGAAAGAACGTCACGGGGTAACAGCCCACATCCCACAGCGCTCCGCCACCGATCTCCGGGTCGAGGCGGATGTCCTGCGTGGCCGGGAGGGTGAACTCGAAAGTTCCTTGACAGAGCAGGATGCGACCGAGGCGACCCGAGGCGATGATCGATGCGATCTCAGACGTCTGCGGATGGAAGCGCGGGGCGGATGCCTCTTGAAGGACTCTGCCCGTCCGGTTGGCCGCCTCCGTCATCCGATCGACTTCTGCGACGGTCAGCGCCAGTGGCTTCTCACAGAGCACATGCTTGCCCGCCTCTAGTGCGGCGATCGACCACTCCGCGTGGAGGTGATTGGGCAAAGAAACGTAGATGGCATCGACCTGGTCCGAGTCGAGGAGCGCCTGGTAGTCACCGAAGGCGAGCGGGATCGCGTGCTGCTGCGCATACTCCTGCGCACGTGCATCATCGCGCGATCCGACGGCCATCAGGGTGGAGCGGTCCGAACGGCTCACCGCGTCGATGATGCGGTCGTTGATCCGGGCGGTGCTCAGCAGCCCCCAGCGCAGCACGGTGAACCCCTTCGTCGGTCGCGGTGTGGCAGGAATCGGAGCCGACTACTCGTGGACCTCTTCGAGTTCGACGTAGTTGCCGTCGGGATCGTGCATGAAGCACACGGTGACCGAGCCTTCGGTCAGGTGGAAGGTGACCGGGTCGGAGATGAACGAGACACCCTTGGCCTTGAGTTCGGCGACGACCTCGTCCAGGTTGTCCACGGTGAAGGCCATATGCGTGGACCCGAGCGATCCCAGGGGCTGGACCGCGGTCCCCTCCTTCGCTCCCGCCAACTCCATGATGTCGATCAGGATGTCCGGCTGGCCTGGTACCTGCAGTCGGGTCGAGGTACCCGAGGCCCCGGTGAGGCCGAACACTGTGTCGATCGAGGACATCGGGAGGTGGTGCTGCTCCACCTGCACCAGTCCGAGCTTCCCGACGTAGAAGTCCAGGGACCGCTGGGTATCCGTGACCGTCACGGCGATGTGATTGAGGGCGCGAACCTGCATAAACCTTCTCCTTACGCGTGCGGGTGGGCCTAGGCTAGCCCTGCGATTGTTGACGATCAGCAATTTCCAGAAACCCGCGCATCGTCAATGCATGGCACGGGGGGGTGATCCGCGCTCCAGTCGCGGTCACTCCTCACCGGCGGAAGGGCCCTGCACGCGCCCGACTCGGCTTGGACGCCACTCGTAAATTGCCGCGACGAGCGACCTACCCATGCGCTCCAAGCGACGGCACCCTTCCTCGACGCCAGCCCCCCTCGGATCCCCGAGCACACCCGAGGGCGATACAGCGCGCACCCCCTCCGCGACTAGGCGCGGCATCAATTCCGCGATGGGTGTCGTGACCCCTGAACCTCTTCCATCCTCGCGCACCCGACGAGGCGCCAGCGCACGCATCATCGAGGTCTCGGCCCGACCTGCATGGGCGTCAGCCCCCTCGGACGAGCACGCAAACCATGCAACGTCGCGGCCCTCACTTCGCAGGAGCCGAACCGCAGCGGTCAAGCCCTGCACGTTCCCACCATGTCCATTGACGAACACCATTCGTGAGCACCACCAGGCAGACCTCGCGAGTTCGCATAAGAGCAGCGTCAGGGCTTCGGTCCCCACGGATAACGTCCCGGGGAAACCCGCGTGTTCCCCGCTCGCGCCGAACGTGATTGCAGGAGTGACGTACACGACAGGGTCCAGATCCGACAATGCATGCGCAGCGTGATGAGCTACATGCTCGGCGATGCATGTGTCGGAGTCGAGTGGCAGGTGCGGACCATGCTGCTCACAGGAGCCGACCGGGACGAGAATGAGTGCGCCCTGATGAACATCGGGCCAAGGTTGGTCGACCAACTTCACGGGCGATGCACCAGATCCACCGGCGCTGGCCAGCGCAGGAAGCCTTCGGGTACGAGCAGATCGCCTGGCGAGAGGGTCTGCACGGAGTTCTGCTTCATGCCGGTGAGTGTCGCGACGATCCCATCGCGGAGCACGTCCAGGACATTCTCGACTCCTGCCTGACCTTCGACGGCGAGTCCCCACAGATATGGTCGACCGATCATCACGGCACGCGCACCGAGAGCGAGGGCCTTGACGACGTCACTCCCTCGACGGACGCCGCCGTCCATGACGATCTCGATGTCGTCGCCACACTCTTGGGCGATTGCCGGGAGGACACGCAGAGGGGACGGGATGCCATCGAGGTTGTTTCCCCCGTGATTGGACACCGAGATCGCACTCGCACCAATGTCAACTGCGCGCCGGGCGTCGGAGGTATTCCACACCCCCTTCACCATGAAAGGGCCATCCCAGTTTCCCCGCAACCACTCGATGTCGGCCCAGGTGGGCGGCGGAGTCTGCATCCACTTTCCGTAGGCACCGAAGAACGTCGGAGCCGGTTCCCCGTCCATGGCGAGGTTGGGAACGGTGAGGTCAGGAATCGTCCGTCGGGACGCGAAGGTCCACGCCCACCGTGGCCTTCGGATGAACTCGGGGGTGAAGCGGGCGACCGCCCGGGCATTTACGCGCTCGGGTATGCGTGGACTGCCCCAATCGCGCCCATGGGAGAAAGACCAGTCCAGGGTGAGGATGATCCCCGCCATTCGGGCCGCGCGGGCTCGGTCCAGGAGTCGGAGCATGTCATCGCGCGATCCCAACCAATACATCTGGAACAGCGCTGCTGGAAGGACGGCCCGAACATCTTCCATCGGCATGCTTGCGAATGAACTCAGGCCCATTGCAACACCGCGCACGTTCGCTGCCCGAGCCACGGCGAGTTCGCCATCCGGGTGCACTGCTTGCACCCCCGTCGGGGACAGGAGGACCGGCATCGACAGATCGAGCCCCATGACACGGGTGCCCAGGTCGGGTCCGTGTGTGGGCGGAACCTCCCAGGCGAGGTGCGGGACCAACTCCACCTCGTCGAAAGCCTGCAGATTGTCGCGGTAGGAGTGACCCGCCTCCGCGCCGGCAAGAAGCGCTGCGTACACCGAAGGGGGTAAACGTGACCGTGCCCGACGTTGTGCCTCCGCGACAGTCTCGAACCAGGTCATGCCACCGGACTCTCGTGGCAGGGTCGCAGTGGGATATCCGGAAGGGGTATGAAGACCTGCCGTTGGCGAGTGTGGTCGACGGTCGGCGCCGGCCTCGGGCCCGCGGTTCCCAATCCGTGGCCACGCACGCACTCGGGGTCAGGGCCGTCCATCGGCAGGCCCGTGAAGAACTTCGCTGCCATGCATCCCCCGCGGCAAACATCGAATGCGCTGCACGAACCGCATGCCCCGGCCGGGGAAGGCTCCCGAAGGTGGGTAAACGTGGGCGATTCCCTCCATATCGCGGGAAAGTCTGAGTCTCGAAGGTTTCCCGCCCGGAACTGTTCGTGGATCGCGAAAGGACAGGCGTACACGTCACCCACCGGATCCACAAGACATACGACGCGTCCAGCTCCGCACATGTTGAGTCCATCCAATGCGGTGCCCAGGGCGGACAGGTGAAAGAAGGAGTCACCGGTCATCACCGATGAACCCGCCGCGACGAGCCACGCGTGGAGTTCACGCTGTTGGTCTGGTGTGGGGTGCAATGTGTCCCATACATCGACGCCGCGTCCTGAGGGCCTCAGCCGGGTCAAGCGCAGCGTGGCCCCGTAGCGATCGGCAAGCTCCTTGAAGTCGTCAAGTTGGTGGATGTTCTCCCGCGTCATGACAACGGAGACCTTCGGATCTCGGAACCCCGCATGCGCCAGGTTTTCCAAAGCCGTGATGGCCGTCCGAAAGGAACCCTCACCGCGCACACGATCGTTGATGTCAGCCGTCGCACCGTCGAGCGATATTTGAACGTCGATGTAGACCGATACTGCCAACCAGGATGCTCGCTCGGCCGTGAGGCGGGACCCGTTCGTGGAGAACTTGACCCCCACTCCGTTTCCGACAGCGTGGGATACGAGGTCCCAGAAATCCGGCCGGAGGGTGGGCTCCCCTCCCCCGACGTTCACGTAGAAGACCTGGATCGCACGAAGATCATCGATGAATGACATCCACTCCCGGGTCGACAGCTCCCGAGGGTCGCGACGTCCTGATGACGAGAGACAGTGGACACACTGCAGATTGCACGCATAGGTGAGT
>VGCC01000005.1 GCA_016870195.1 Actinomycetota bacterium | reverse complement strand
CGGAATGGGATCGCGGGACAAGAACTTCTACAACCAGCTGATGGCAAGGATGGGATTCGAGCAAGCTGCCGCGGAAATCCAGGACAAGTATCTGGCCAAGGACTACGCGGGGGCCGCGGAGGCAGTACCCCTCGAGTTCCTGGACCGGACATCCCTCCTCGGACCCCCGGACCGAGTGCGCGATCGCCTCGCCGCGTATCAGGAGTCAGGGGTAACCACGCTGACGGTCGCGTCGTACGCAGGGACCCTCGACGAGCGCGTGGCCAGCCTCAGGCTGATGTCGGACGCCCTGGAAAGCTCCGGATTGGCCGATTGAGTGGCCGATCCGATCGGCTGGTTCGAAGCCGTGGTCCTGGGTCTCATCCAGGGACTCACGGAGTTCCTCCCGATCTCCTCTTCCGCCCACGTGCTGATCGTGTCCAAGATCTTCGGTTGGGGGGATCCCGGAGCGGCGTTCACTGCCGTGATCCAAATCGGAACAGAGGCGGCGGTCATCGTCTACTTCCGCAAGGACCTGTTGCGCATCCTGAGTGCCTGGTTCCGCTCGCTCCGCACCCGGAAAGGCACGTTCGATTCACGACTTGGGTGGTACATCATCATCGGCACAGTCCCCATCGTCGTTCTCGGTGTCTCCTTCACCCGACAGATCGAAACCGCGGCACGAAACCTGTGGCTCGTATCCAGCGTCCTCATCCTTTTCGGACTGGTGCTGGGATTTGCCGATAGGTACGGGACGAAAATGCGGTCCCTGTCCGGGATCACTCCACGTGACGGAGTGATCCTGGGCTTCGGACAGGCACTTGCACTCATCCCTGGGGTCTCGCGATCGGGCGCAACCATCACGACCGCTCTTGCCTTGGGGTACACGCGTGAGGCCGCGGCCCGCTACTCGTTCCTGCTCGCGATACCGGCCGTTCTCGGGGCCGGCTTCTATGAGGCGTCCAAAATCGGTGCGGCGTCGTCTGTGGCATGGGGACCAACCCTCACCGCGACGACAATCAGTTTCCTCGTCGGCTACGCGGTCATCACGTGGCTTCTGCGGTACATCAGCACGCACTCGTTCTTGCCGTTTGTCATCTACCGAGTCGTCCTTGGCTCTGCAGTACTCGTCCTGCTAACGCTCGGGGTCGTGAGCTCCTAAAGCCAACCGGACTTCTTGAACGCTCGGTACAGCAGCAGCACCACCAGGCCCATGAGGCCGAGAGCCAACGGGTACCCGAACTCCCAGTCCAGTTCCGGCATGTGGGAGAAGTTCATGCCATAAATACCGGCAATGACCGTGGGCACGACCCCCATCGCCGCATACGCGGAAATCTTGCGCATGTCCTTGTTCTGTTGAAGGTCCTGTAGAGCGGTTGACGCCATCAGCATTGTGAGCAGAAGATTGTCGATGGTGTCCACGCTCTCATCCACGCGAAGGATGTGTTCACGAATGTCTCGGAAGTAGGGGCGGAGGTCTTCGGGAACTTCCGGGGCTGATTCCGAGGCAAAGCGATGCGCCGCTGGAACCAACGGGCTCACCGCTCGTCGCACCTCCATGTTCTCCCGCTTCAGCTCGTAGATCCGCCGGGTCAACTGGGACACGGGCATGGAAGAAAACACTTGTGTCTCTATCTCATCAACGTCGTTCCCCACCTCGTCCATAACGGCCAAATAGCCATCAACGACGAAGTCCAGCACCGCATAGAGAATTGACACCGATCCGTGGCTGCGCAAGATCTCGCTGCCTTCGATCCGCTCCCGGACACCAGCAATGTCCCGCGATCCCCCTTGGCGAACGGTCACTGCATAGCGAGGACCGACGAATACTGAGATCTGCCCAGTCGCGACGCCACTCGTCGCCTCTTCGTAATCGAGCACCTTGAACAGGGCGAAGAGAGCACCCGATTCATCGACATCGAATTTCGCTCGCTGATGTGGATTGGAGGCATCTTCGACTTGAAGTGCTTCGAGGTGGAAGAGGTCGGCCACCAGCATCAGCTCAGGCCTTGTCGGACTCACCACATCCACCCAGACAAACGAATTCGCGTTGTCGAGACCACCGAGGGAGTCTTGGATCCTCGACACCACCCCCAGACCAACGAGGTCATCCCCCGAGGGCACGTGTCGAATCGTCGAGTCCGACAGGCAGCCGGCGGGGGAGTAGGTGCCGATGCTGCTGATCACGGGAGCATTCTGCCCGTTGCGAACGAAACCTCGCCTCACGGGCGGGGGTGTCGATGCGCATCTACAGTTGCGTCGTGTCGACAGTGGTGCTCGTGCGGCATGGCCGCACTACAGCGAACTCTTCCGGAATTCTGGCCGGCTGGAGCCCTGGGGTCTTCCTGGATTCGGACGGGGAGAAGCAGGTGCAGCGCGTGGGTTCAGCACTTGCCGGTGTGGCGCTCTCGGGAGTCGTCACGTCTCCACTCGACCGCACGCAGCAAACCGCAGAGGCAATCCTGGCCGCGCAGCGTGCAGCCGGTCATGAACCGGCATTCCATGTGGATCCGCGAGTCGGAGAGTGTCGGTATGGAGACTGGACCGGAAAGTCACTGTCGGACCTTTCCTCCGATCCACTCTGGGGCGCGGTTCAGGCCCATCCAAGTTCGGTGACGTTCCCGGGTCGCGAGGGCGAGGCGATGTTGGAAATGCAGCACCGCGCCACATCTGCCATCCGCGAGTGGAACGTGAATTTTGGTGATGCTGCTGTGTACGTCGTGGTGTCACATGGTGATGTGATCAAGGCTGTGCTTGCAGACGCCCTTGGTATGCATTTGGACCAGTTCCAGCGAATCCACGTCGACCCCGCATCGATCTCAGTCATTCACTACACACCGCTGAGGCCATTCGTCATCCGGACCAATGCGTCGACCGAGGCCCTGGGGGAGATCATCCCGAGGTTGTCCGATCGACCGGACGCAACATCGTCGGATGCCGCGGTTGGTGGAGGTGCGGGCCCGTGACTCGTCGAATTCTCCAATTCCGCCTCCCCGACCGCTTCGTTGTGGGCACCGTGGGGATGCCCGGGGAGCGCACCTTTTATCTGCAGGTTCGGCAGGGCTCCGAGCTCGTCTCGGTTGCCTTCGAGAAGCAGCAAGCGTCGGTGCTTGCCGAGCGTGTTGACCAGCTCCTCGACGAGGTGGTTGCGACTCGAGACCTTGGTAATGAGATCCCAGACAGCGGCCCGGGATCGATGCTCGACAACGAACCACTTGATGTGCCCCTGACCGAGGAGTTCCGCGTGGGTGCCATGGCCCTCGGCTGGGATGACTCCGTACGCCAAGTGGTCATCGAGGCACACGCCATCGCGGCGGAAGGTGAGGATGTTCCGGAACTCGCCGACGACGATGAGGATGGGCCGGACACCTTGCGCGTGTGGGTATCGCCGAGTTACGCGCGGGCGTTTGCCCAGAGGGCGCGCGCCGTCGTCGATGCTGGACGCCCGCCATGTCCGTTCTGCCAACAGCCCCTGGATCCGGCCGGTCACATCTGCCCACGAGCGAACGGCTACCGGCGCCGCGAACTTCCGTGACGTCTTTCGCCGCCGCGCTCGCCGAAGCGGAACTTGTCGTCGAGGGGCGCCTTGTCGACGCTAGCAATGCAACGCTTCTGTGCACGGTCGACGGACGGCGCTGCGTGTATAAGCCGGTTGCGGGGGAGCGCCCGCTCTGGGACTTTCCAGCGGGATCGCTGGCCGGGAGGGAGATCGCGGCATTCGAAGTGGATCGACTGCTGGGGTGGGAATTCATCCCTCTGACCCTGTGGCGCGCGGTCGGGCCCGCCGGTGCTGGAATGGTTCAAGAATGGTGTGAGGAATCGTCGATCGGTGAGATCGTCACCGTGACTCCCCTCGACGATGTTCCGACCGGATGGCGAGTCGTGG
Organism: Actinomycetota bacterium; assembly: GCA_016870195.1. Taxonomy (GTDB): domain Bacteria; phylum Actinomycetota; class Actinomycetes; order S36-B12; family S36-B12; genus VGCC01. Next base: position 111,309 of record VGCC01000005.1, on the reverse strand, counting down.
TCGAGGCACGCGACCCATCGGGAAGTCCGGTCGCACTTGCGCACGCGGATATCGACACACTCCAACGGCTCAGCATCCTCGATGCAATCATCAACAACGGCGATCGGAAGGGGGGACATATCCTCACGCTTCCTGGCGGTGTGGTTCGCGCAGTGGACCACGGTGTGGCGTTTCATCCGGAGAATAGGTTGCGCACCGTGCTCTGGGGTTGGGCAGGCGAATCGCTGCCGGCGGACATCGCCCTGGACCTTCGTGCCCTTCGCCGGACCTTGGGTGACGTCGTCCCGGACGTCGATCGGTGGCTCTCGACCGAGGAATCGCGTGCACTTCGCGCCAGAGTGGATGCACTCCTCAAGGCCGGGAGCTTCCCGGAGCCCTCGGAGGAGTGGCCGGCGATTCCCTGGCCGGTCTTCTAACGTCGCTACCCTTCCCCGGTGAAGAGTTGGGCCGCACCGACTATTCCCCATCTGCCGGGACAGGGGGGCCGTCTCCAACTCTTCGACACGTCGACGCGAACGAAGGTCGACAGCGCTCCTGCCCTCGACGCGTCCATGTATGTGTGCGGAATCACCCCCTACGACGCCACACATATCGGCCACGCGAACACCTACGTGGCATTCGATCTCATCAATCGTGTCTGGCGTGATTCCGGACACACCGTGCGCTACGTCCAGAACGTCACGGATATCGATGACCCGCTTCTGGTTCGGGCGTCGGAGACCGGTCAGGACTGGCGCGCGATCGCGGATAGGGAGACCGAGCTATTCCGTGAGGACATGTCCGCGCTTCGAGTGATCCCCCCGGATCACTACGTGGGTGCTGTCGAGTCGATTCCCTCCGTCGTGACATATGTGGAGCGCCTGCTCGAATCGGGCGAGGTCTATCGCGTCGATGACGACCTGTACTTTCGGGTTCGCAGCGAACCGAGTTTCGGCTCGGTGGCCGGCCTCGATGATGACAGGATGCGTGTGATCTTCGCCGAGAGAGGCGGGGATCCCGATCGCCCGGTAAAGCAGGATCCGCTGGACTGCCTGGTGTGGCAGGCCGCTCGTCCGGGAGAGCCCTTCTGGGAGTCGACTCTCGGACCCGGGAGGCCCGGCTGGCATATCGAGTGCGCCGCCATCGCAGTGGACTACCTGGGAGTTCCCATCGACGTCCAAGGCGGAGGGAGCGACCTTGCCTTCCCGCATCATGAGATGGGTGCAGCCGAGGCGCTAAGAGTCACCGGTCAGGAGGCGTTCGCGCGCCTCTTCGTGCATTCGGGCATGGTGAGTTGGCAGGGGCACAAGATGAGCAAGTCCCGAGGAAACCTGGTGTTCGTTGCCGCCCTACGCTCCGACGGCGTGGACCCCATGGCACTTCGACTCGCGCTGCTGGCCCACCATTACAGGAGTGATTGGGCCTGGACCCCGCAGGGTCTCGAAGGTGCGCGCACACGCGTGGACGCGTGGCGCGCTGCCGCCAGTCGCTCGGCTGCTAGCCCTGCCGAGCCGCTTCTCGAGGCCGTTCGCGCCGCCCTCGCGGACGACCTCGCGACGCCAGCGGCAATCGATGCCATCGACGCGTGGGTACACCGTGACGGGACCGACTCTGGAGCCCCGAACCTCATGGCCCGCATGGTGGATGCACTCCTCGGCGTCCAACTTCACTAGCCGGCTGCATCTCGATGGGAGGCTAGGGACATGAGCTCTGCCGCGCGAGTCATCGACCCAACCACCACCCCCGCGTGGACGGCCCTGCGCGGGCTCAGCGCGACCGTGGGACAAATGTCCCTCCGAGAGATTGCGGGTACCAATCGAGACTTCCTGCGGTTCGATGCCGCGGAGTGGAATCTAGATGCGTCACGGCAGCGGGTCACCCGGGAAGTCTTCGACCAACTCCTTGCACTGGCGGAACAGACACATGTCCTGGCTCATCGTGACGCGATGCGCACCGGTGACCACGTCAACACGACGGAGGATCGGGCCGCACTCCACATGGCGTTGCGCGCCGAACCTGGCGACATCTGGTGCGACGGGGACATCGACGTCGTGAACGCGGTGCAGACCGAGTTTGACCGCATGGCGGAGATCAGCGATCGCGTCAGGGATGGGCGGTGGCTGGGCTCCACGGGCAAGCGCATCTCCCACGTGATCAACATCGGAATAGGTGGATCCGACCTCGGCCCCGCGATGATCTACCAGGCTTTGGGTGCATTCCGAGATCCTCGGATCACCTGCGTGTTCGTCTCGAACGTAGACCCGGTCGACATCCACGACGCGCTCAGCGCATGCGATCCGGAATCGACCTTGGTAATCGTGTCGTCGAAGACGTTCACCACTCGGGAGACGATTAGTAACGCGCTCCAGGCCCGTGAGTGGCTGACCCATACCCTTGGTCCTACCTCGGTCGCCACGCACTTCCTCGCAGTGTCGACGAACATCCCCGCCGCACAAGAATTCGGAATTCCGCGTGAATCCGTGGTGGGATTCTGGGAGTGGGTAGGTGGTCGCTACTCCGTTGATTCGGCGATCGGTCTAAGCCTCATGATCGCTTTGGGCCCAGCACAGTTCCGCGACATGCTGCGCGGCTTCCGGGACATGGATCAGCATTTTCTGTCAGCACCTCCCGAGAGAAATGTTCCTGTCGTGATGGCGCTCTGTGGAATCTGGAATCGAGACTTCCTGGGCATCGAGTCAGTGGCCGTTCTGCCCTACTCCCAGCGTCTCGCGCGATTCCCGGCGTACCTCCAACAACTGACGATGGAGAGCAACGGCAAGTCCGTTCGCCGCGACGGTCACCCCGTGAGCTATCCGACCAGCCCGATTTACTGGGGCGAACCTGGAACCAACGGCCAACACTCCTTCTACCAACTCCTGCACCAAGGGACGTCCACCGTGGCGTGCGACATTATCGTGATTGCCCGACCAGATGGCTCGGAGCTACTGATGCACGACATCCTCGTCGCGAATGCCCTCGCGCAAGCTTCCGTCTTAAGCATGGGCCGTTCCGCGGATGAGGTCCACGACGGCTCAGCAGATCTGGTTGCGCATCGAGTGATGGCGGGGAACACCCCGGTCATGATGATGATGACTGGGGCGCTCACACCCCGCTCCCTCGGCGCGCTGATCTCCCTCTATGAGCACATGGTCTTCGTCCAGGGTGCCGTGTGGGGAATCAACTCCTTCGATCAATGGGGAGTGGAATTCGGGAAGGTCGTTGCGCAGGGAATCGAGAAGGACATTGCCGCAGGCGTCTGGGACGACCCCACTCTGGATGGCCCCACCCGGCATTCCCTTCGCGCCTTCCTCGAGCGTCGCGAAAGGGGCTAAGCGCCTCCGCGTCGGCGCAGGTACCGCTCGAACTCCTTGGCGATCGCCTCGCCGGAGGCTTCGGGAAGTTCCGTCGTGTCACGCGCCTCCTCCAACTGGCGCACGTACTCTGCGACTTCATCGTCATCCTCGGCGAGTTCGTTGACGCCCGTCTCCCAGGCCCGCGCTTCTTCGACGAGATCCTCCATGGGAACGGGGATGTCGAGCAAGTCCTCGACTCGACGTACGAGCGCGAGAGTTGCTTTGGGGGAGGGCGCTTGCGACACGTAGTGAGGGATAGCGGCCCACAGGGAGACCGCTGGGATGCCGAAGCGCTCACATGCCTCCTGCAAGACGCCGACGATTCCCGTTGGTCCCTCGTACGTAGACGGCTCCATGCCGAGTTCCTGCCGCAGTTCCGGATCGGTGCACGAGCCGGTCACCGGCACGGGACGGCTATGCGGGTTGTCCGACAAGAGGGCGGCCAGAGTCACGAAAAGGGAGATATTGAGTTCTGCAGCCAACCCAAGGATCTCTCGCGAGAACTGCTGCCACTTCATGTTCGGTTCGATGCCCTGAACCAGCACGACGTCGCGCGGGAAAAGGGGTGCCCGAGCCACGTACAGCCGTGTAGTCGGCCACTGCAACTGCCGAACCCCCTCGGCGTCGAGGGAAATCAGCGGCCTGGTCACTTGGTAGTCGCAATACTCCTCCGAGTCCAACTCGGTCAGTGGCTCGGCGGACCACACATCGCGCAGGTGCTCGATGGCGGCGGACGCTGCCTCGCCGGCGTCGTTCCACCCCTCGAACGCGGCGATCATGACCGGATCGTTCAGGGCCGGAAGGTCATCGAAGTCGGTCATGCAACTCCCACATGTCCACCAGCCTAGGCCGTGTCGCGGTTCTCGTGCCGTGCACGGAGAACTGAGGGGAACTACGCTCGACCCGCTATGCCGACACACCTGCCAACCACGGGTCCGGGGTCACTCCGAGGCGCCTGGTCCACTCGTGTGGTCGTGGCAGACGGGGCAATGGGCACCATGCTCCAGGCCCGCAACCCCACGCTGGAGGACTTTCAGGGTCACGAAGGCTGCAACGAGATTCTCAACGTGACTCGTCCCGACATCGTCGCGGATGTCCACCGTGCCTTTCTCGAGGTGGGTGCGGATTGCATCGAGACGAACACGTTCGGAGCCAACCTCGCGAACCTGTCGGAATACGACATCCCCGAGCGGATCTACGAACTAGCCCACGCTGGTGCCGCGATCGCCCGTGAAGTGGCGGACGAGTGGTCCTCCTCGGAAAGACCTCGGTGGGTCCTCGGATCCGTGGGACCAGGTACAAAACTGCCCTCTCTGGGTCACGTGCACTATCGCGATCTACGCGATGCCTACGAAACCCAGGTGCGTGGATTGATCGATGGCGGGGTGGACGCGGTACTCGTCGAAACCGCGCAGGACCTGCTCCAAGCGAAGGCCGCACTGATCGGCGCACGCCGCGCCCTCGATGCCTCGGGCCTCGATTTGCCGCTGATCGCCCAGGTCACCGTGGAGACGACGGGAACGATGCTTCTGGGGACGGAGATCGGGGCAGCGCTCACCGCACTCGAGCCGCTCGGTATCGACGTCATCGGACTCAACTGCGCCACCGGTCCCCTCGAGATGAGCGAGCACCTTCGTACCCTGAGTCAGCAGGCGCGAGTGGCGCTGTCCGCGATGCCCAATGCCGGACTGCCCATCGTCACCGCACAGGGTGCTTACTACCCGCTCACGCCGGAAGAACTGGCCACGGCTCACGAAACTTTCGTGCTCGACTATGGCCTCTCCCTGGTGGGTGGATGCTGCGGCACGACCCCGGAACACATCGCGGCGGTGGTGGAGCGCGTATCACACCTCGCGTTGCCGGAGAGATACCCACGTCCGGTCGCCGCCGTGAGCAGTCTGTACCAGCAGGTGCCGCTCGTCCAAGACTCCACGTACCTGTCGATCGGAGAGAGGACCAATGCGAACGGCTCCAAAGCCTTCCGCGGGGCCATGCTCGGTGCAGACATTGAACAGTGCGTGGAGATTGCCCGCGATCAGATCCGTGATGGTGCGCATGTCCTCGACCTCTGTATCGACTACGTAGGCCGCGACGGCGTGTCGGACATGTCGGAGATCGCCTACCGGATGGCCACCTCCTCGACACTCCCATTGATGCTCGACTCCACGGAGCCTGGAGTCCTCGAGGCAGGGCTCGAGCGCCTTGGGGGACGCTCAATCATCAACTCGGTGAACTTCGAGGATGGTGATGGTCCCGATTCACGGTTCGCCCGAACCATGCCCCTGGTCGTCGAGCATGGGGCTGCAGTGGTTGCACTCACGATCGACGAGGAAGGCCAAGCCCGAACGGCTGAATGGAAGACCCGGGTCGCCACGCGATTGATTGAGCGCCTCACGGGGGAGTGGGGATTGCGGACGTCGGACATTCTCGTTGACCCGTTGACATTCCCGATCGCAACTGGTCAGGAGGAGACCCGCAGGGACGGGATCGAGACCATTGAGGCCATCCGGGAGATTCATCGAGTGTTTCCAGAGGTCAACACCGTGGTCGGCCTCTCCAATGTGTCGTTTGGCCTGAATCCGGCGGCGCGCCAGGTGCTCAACTCAGTTTTCCTCCACGAGTGCGCCGAAGCAGGGCTGACTTCCGCGATCGTCCACGCGTCGACGATCCTCCCGATGAATCGGATCGACCCCGAACATCGAGCCGTCGCCCTCGACCTGGTCTACGACCGACGTGAGTACGACGACTCGGGCAATGTGACCTACGACCCCCTCCAGCGGTTCCTGGAGCTATTCGAGGGAGCGGAGTCGACGTCCCTCCGCGCATCCAAGGCCGAGGAGCTCGCTGGTCTTCCCTTGCGGGAGAGGTTGCAGCGCCGCATCATCGACGGCGAACGGCAGGGCCTGGATGACGACCTGGCACTGGCGCTGCAGGAGATGTCGGCGTTGGAGATCGTCAACGACCATCTCCTCGCTGGCATGAAGGTCGTAGGTGATCTCTTCGGATCAGGGGAGATGCAGTTGCCCTTCGTGCTGCAGAGTGCGGAAGTCATGAAGAATGCGGTCGCGTATCTCGAGCCCTTCATGGAGCGCTCAGATGAGTCCGGTAAGGGCACGATGGTCTTGGCGACAGTCAAGGGTGATGTCCACGACATCGGAAAGAACCTCGTCGACATCATCCTGAGCAACAACGGTTACAACGTGGTCAACATCGGCATCAAACAGCCGGTCTCCACGATCATCGAGGCAGCGCAGGAACACAACGCCGATGTGATCGGGATGAGCGGCCTGCTTGTAAAGAGCACCGTGATCATGAAGGAGAACTTGGAGGAAATGAACGCTCGCGGCATCGCCGCGGACTTCCCGGTGATTCTCGGGGGAGCGGCGTTGACTCGTGCGTACGTTGAGCAGGACCTGGCAGAGCTGTACCTCGGTGATGTTCGCTACGCCAGGGATGCCTTTGAGGGCCTCAAGCTCATGGACATCATCATGGCGATGAAGCGAGGTGAGGAAGGTGCCCAACTCCCGGAGCCGCGGCAGAGGCGGGTCCGCACGTCATCCGCAGCACGCGTGAGCGATGTCGAGGTTCCGGAGCGATCGGATGTCGCGATCGACAATCCGGTTCCGATTCGCCCTTTCTGGGGCGATCGTGTTGTCCGAGGTGTCCCACTGGCCGAGTACCTGCCCTATTTGGACGAGCGCGCGCTCTTCATGGGGCAGTGGGGGTTGAAATCTGCGCGTGGTGATGGTCCCAGCTACGAGGAGCTCGTCGAAACTGAGGGGAGACCGCGGCTGCGCTACTGGATCGACCGCATCCAAACGGAAGCAATGATCGAGCCAGCGGTGGTCTACGGCTACTTCCCCTGCGTCTCCCACGGCGACACCCTTGACGTCTACGACGCATCCGGTGAGGCGATCGCGGCTTCCTTCACATTCCCCCGTCAGCGGCGGGGCAGGTTCCTGTGCCTCTCCGACTTCTTCCGGCCGACATCGACCGCCGAACGGGACGTAGTGGCCCTCGACGTCGTGACCATGGGCAACGCCGCATCCCGGGCCACCGCACGGCTCTTTGAACAGGATGCCTACCGCGACTACCTCGAGCTCCATGGGCTCAGCGTTCAACTCACCGAGGCCCTCGCCGAATATTGGCATTCACGCATCCGCGCGGAGCTCGGATTCGGCGACGAGGATGAGCACGACATGGACATCCTGATCAGCAAGCAGGGCTACCGAGGGTCTCGATATTCGTTTGGGTACCCGGCCTGCCCCGATCTCGAACTGCAGGTGGGACTCTTCGAGCTACTCAAGCCTGAGCGGATCGGCGTGGAACTCTCCGAGGAGTTCCAGATTCACCCCGAGCAGTCGACGAGCGCGATCATCGTCCACCACCCGGAAGCAAAGTACTTCAACGCCGTCTGATCAGGCACCCTCTCGACGACTGGTCTCCAGGATCTCCTCCACCCCGGGGAACGGAGGAGGTGAGCCTTCAAATGCGGGACAGAACTCCTTGAAGGAGCACCAGTTGCACAACTTCGACGGCGTTGGCTTGAAACCTTCGGCAACAGCCACACGAATCGCGTCGCGGATCCCGAGGATCGACACCTCGGTTGCGATGAGTTGCTCTTCGGACGGTTCGAGACGGAGAATCTGTCCGTCCCCCAGGTACATCAGTTGAAGCATGCTGGGAACGGTTCCCGTCGAACGCCACCACATCAATGCGTAGAAGCGCATCTGGAACATCGCCTTGCCTTCGAACCGCGGGCCCGGTGCTCGGCCCGTCTTATAGTCGACGATGCGAACACGCCCATCCGATGAGATCTCCACGCGGTCAATGAATCCGCGTCCCACGAATCCTGGTTCCAACTCGGCGCTAATGGCCATCTCGCGGGCGTGGGGGGTGATGCGTCGTGGATCTTCGAGGGTGAAATAGGTATCCACGAGGGGATAGAGAGGCCTCAGGATCGTCTCAGTGAGTTGGTCGACATTGCGGTCATCCTTCATGCCCTCGGTGAGTGCGCCGAAGGCGTCAGGGTCTGCCTCGCGGAGTGCGAGGAGGGCATCGCGAAGTAGGTCACGCGTCACTTCGGTCGTCCGCGTTCCCGGAGGACGATCCATCAATTCCTCGAGTGCCGAGTGCACCAGGGTTCCGCGAATCGCTGCGGCCGAGGGTGCCTCGGGAAGCCGATCGATGGACCGCAATCGGAAGAGAAGAGGGCAATTCTGAAAATCACTTGCCCGCGATGGCGACAGCGAGCGCGGGAATCCGATGTCCACCGGTGCGAGCTCGTCCATTCCGGCACCCTAGTGACGGATAGGGTCCTGGGGTGGCGCGCCGTCCCAGCCATCCCGCAGCACCAACGGATCCGGTCGATCCGCGTGTGCACCGTGGTCCCCGACTTGCCGCGGGGGAGATTGTGCATCTCCTGGATCCCCGGGGGAACAAATACACGATCACTCTGGAATCGGGGAAGGCACTGCACACGCACCGCGGACAGATCGACCACGACTCGCTCATCGGCAACCCTCCGGGCGTCACGGTTCTCTCGACCAAGGACGTGGAATTCCTGGTCATGCGGCCGCACCTTGATGACTACGTGCTGGGAATGCCCAGGGGCGCGGCCGTGGTGTACCCGAAGGATGCTGCCCGCATCGTGGCGCTCGCGGACGTGGGCGACGGCTCATCGATCATCGAGGCAGGCGCTGGATCAGGTGCGCTGACCTGCTATCTGGTGAGGGCAGCGGGTACACACGGGCGTGTTCTATCGATCGAGGCCCGCGCGGACTTCGCGGAGATCGCGACCGAGAACGTACGTCGTTGGTTCGGGGGAACACCACGAACCTGGTCGATCGAGGTCGGGCCGTTTCAGGAGTTGGCGTTGGGCGTTGCACCCGAGAGCGTGGACGCCGTGGTGCTCGACATGCTCGCCCCCTGGGAGTGTCTGTCTGCCGCAGACGTCGTCCTCGTGCCCGGGGGGGCACTGGTCGTGTATGTCGCGACCACGACCCAGATGTCCAGGGTGGTGGAAGAGATGAGGGCCAGTGGCCGGTGGGTGGAGCCACGGGCCGAGGAGTTGATGCTGCGCACCTGGCATCTGGACGGACTTGCCGTGCGGCCTGATCACCGGATGAATGGACACACGGGATTTCTGGTGTCCACCCGCCGCATGGCGGCCCATGCCTCGCCCCCCCGGAGGCACCGACGCCCCGCACCAGGGGCGTACGGATCCGACTACTCGGGTCCCGGGGCGACGGAGTCAACCGGCGATTAGAGTCCTAGAGACGAAGGGAGCATCATGGGCGCCGAAACCCCAGCTAGCCGCATGCACGAGCTGGAGACGAACCTCGCGCACGTACGCGGGGAGCTGGCAGCCCAGCGCGACCACAATGCTCGACTCATCTCCACACTGCGTGAGGCCCGGGAGCAGATCGTCACCCTCAAGCAGGAACTCGACCGCCTGGCGCAGCCGCCGAACGGATACGCAACCTTCATCTGTCGACATGCGGACAACACGATCGACATCAGTCTCGCGGGTCGGAAGATGCGGGTCACGGCCTCGCCCACCATCGACGTGGAAGCACTGCGCCCCGGGCAGGAACTCGTGGTCAACGAGGCCATGAACGTGGTGGACGTGCGTGAGTTCGAGTCCGTGGGCGAGATAGTCACCCTCAAGGAGCGCCTCAGTGATGGCCGGGCCCTGGTGGTCGGGCATACCGATGATGAGCGTGTCGTTCGTCTGGCCGGAAGTCTCAACGGTGTCCAGCTCCGCGCCGGCGACGCGCTGCTGTGTGATATCCGGAGCAACTACGCCATCGAACGCGTTCCCAAGGCCGAGGTCGAGCAACTGATTCTCGAGGAGGTGCCCAATATCCAGTATGAGGACATTGGTGGCCTCCGCGATCAGATCGAAGCCATTCGCGACGCAGTCGAGCTTCCATTCCTCCACGCGGATCTCTTCGCCGAGCACCAACTCAAGGCGCCGAAGGGGATCCTGCTCTATGGGCCTCCGGGATGTGGCAAGACACTGATCGCGAAAGCGGTCGCGAACTCCCTTGCCCGCAAGGTCGCCGAGCGCACCGGCCGCGAAGAAACCCGATCCTTCTTCCTGAACATCAAGGGGCCCGAGCTGCTCAACAAGTACGTCGGCGAGACAGAGCGGCACATCCGACTCGTGTTCCAGCGCGCCCGTGAGAAGGCATCAGAGGGTCTGCCCGTGATCGTGTTCTTCGATGAAATGGATTCTCTGTTCCGCACACGGGGTACGGGTGTGAGCAGCGATGTGGAAAACACGATCGTTCCGCAGCTGCTAAGTGAAATCGATGGCGTGGAGACCCTCGAAAACGTGATAGTCATAGGCGCCTCGAACCGCGAAGACATGATCGATCCGGCAATTCTCCGGCCGGGGCGGCTCGATGTGAAGATCAAGATCCAGCGACCGGATGCGGAGGGTGCGCGGGAAATTCTCTCCAAGTACCTGACACCCGATGTTCCACTCCATTCCGAGGACATCCGGGAGAACGGCGACGATCGCAACGTCACGTGCGCGAACATGATCCAGCGCGCGGTCGAGCAGATGTACTCGGAGAGTGAGGACAATCGCTTCCTCGAGGTGACGTACGCGAACGGCGACAAGGAAATCCTCTACTTCAAGGACTTCAACTCGGGAGCGATGCTGGAGAACATTGTTGCTCGAGCGAAGAAGAGTGCCATCAAAGCGTTCCTCGACACAGGGGAAAAGGGCATTCGAGTCCAACACCTCCTCGAGGCCTGCATTGACGAGTTCCGCGAAAATGAAGACCTCCCGAACACCACTAATCCAGACGACTGGGCGCGGATCTCCGGGAAGAAGGGCGAGCGGATCGTCTTTATCCGCACACTCATCCAGGGGAAGAAGGGCGCAGAAGCGGGTCGATCCATCGACACCGTTTCGCACACGGGCCAGTACCTGTGAATAGCGCGCTAGGAGGCGCGACATGAGCGTCCACCGGATCATGGGGATCGAGACCGAGTACGGAATCTCGGTCACAGGGCAACCATCGATGAATGCCATGGTCGCCTCGAGCCACATCGTGAACGCCTACGCGTCGCTGGTGGGCGCAGTTGGCGCCACCCGGCCCCGCTGGGACTACGAGCTCGAGTCACCACTCCGGGATGCCCGCGGATTCGACATCTCACGGGCGGACGCGGACCCCAGCCAACTGACCGACGAGGACCTCGGGCTCGCGAATGTCATTCTCACCAACGGTGCGCGGCTGTATGTCGACCATGCCCACCCGGAGTATTCAAGCCCGGAGGTAACCAACCCACGGGACGCGGTGATCTGGGATCGAGCAGGAGCCGTGATTATGCATCGCGCAGCCCACCTGGCCCAAGCGGCAACGGGTATGCAGTTCCTGCTCTATAAGAACAACACCGACAACAAGGGTGTTTCCTACGGGTGCCACGAGAACTACCTCATGCGTCGTGAGACACCCTTCACGTCAATCACGAACGCCTTGATCCCGTTCTTCATCACTCGACAGGTATTCACGGGTGCTGGCCGCCTCGGCCGGGGCCAGGATGGGTCCAGCGTGGGCTTCCAGTTGAGCCAGCGGGCGGACTTCTTCGAGGTCGAGGTAGGCCTCGAAACAACCCTGAAGCGGCCCATCATCAACACCCGCGATGAGCCTCACGCGGATCCCGAGCGCTACCGCAGGCTTCACGTCATTGTCGGGGATGCGAATCTCAGTGACACTGCCACGTACCTGAAGATGGGCAGCACCGCCATCGTGTTGGCGATGATCGAGGGCGGAGTGCCGGAGATCCTGGGTCTGATGCCCGCACAGCCCGTGCGAGAGATGCACGCAGTGTCCTACGACTACGACCTCGAGCATCTCGTCGCCTTGGAGCGCGGCCGGTCCATGACGGCACTCGAGATTCAGGCTGTCTTCCTCGAGGCCGCCTGGACGTTCTGTGACGGACCTCTCGGGATTGACGAACAGACAAAGGACGTTCTAGTGCTGTGGGAGAGGACCCTCGATTTCTTGAATAATGATCGGGCCGCGGCTGCACACACGGTCGACTGGTGTGCCAAGTTGGCGTTGATGGAGGGGTATCGACGTCGGGACGGGCTCTCGTGGACTGATCCACGATTGGCACTTATCGATCTGCAGTATTCCGACATGCGTTCTGAGAAGGGCCTCGCGTACCAGCTCGAAAGGCGTGGGTCCCTTGCCCGGATGGTTTCCGACGACGAGGTTGCCCATGCCGTTGCGCGTCCACCCCGGGACACGCGAGCCTTCTTCCGCGGCGAGTGCATGCGCCGTTACCCCGACAACATCGCCGCGGCCGCCTGGGACTCGGTGGTCTTCGATCTTCCCGAGGCCGAAACCCTGCTCCGCGTCCCGACCATGGAGCCCACCCGTGGGACGGCCGCGCACGTCGAGCACCTACTCGATCGCGCCACGACCGCGGGTGCACTGGTGCGTCTCCTCCAAGGTGACGGGGCCGCCCCCGAGTAGGGGAGTTAGCCTTCTGTCATGGCCGCCCAGGAGAGCACGAGCAAGCGAACGAAATCACCCACAACCCAGGACGAGGACGTTCCCGCGTCCCAGATTGACACGTCGGTCCTGGATGCCGACGTCGACGCGATCCTCGATGAGATCGACGAGGTGCTCGAGGAGAACGCGGAGGACTTCGTCAAGTCCTTCGTGCAAAAGGGCGGACAGTGAGGCAGAACGACGGCTTCAGCCAGGCCTTCCGCGCATCGGACACGGTCTCCTTCGCCGACTTCCTCGGGCGCGTGTTACCTACGGTCCCGCTCGGAGAGTCGCCCTCCCACGACCCCGGCATAGTCCACGGCACGACGATCGTCGCCCTGCGGTGCTCTGGTGGTGTGGTCATGGCCGGTGATCGCCGGGCCACGATGGGCAACTACATCGCACAGAAGGACATCGAGAAGGTGTTCCCCGCAGACGATCTCTCCGTCGTTGGCATCGCGGGAACCGCAGGAATTGGCGTGGAGCTCGTCCGGCTGTTCTGCGTCGAGTTGGAGCATTACGAGAAGATCGAAGGCTTCCCTCTCTCGCTGGAGGGGAAGGCGAATCGACTGGCGAGCCTCCTGCGCACCAACCTCGGGCTCGCCATGCAGGGGCTCGCAGCCGTCCCGCTCTTCGCTGGCTTCGACCCCCGTAGTGACCGCGGCCGGATTTTCTCCTACGACGTCACGGGTGGACGCTACGAGGAACACGACTTCTATGCCGTCGGATCGGGCTCCACATTCGCACGAGGATCCCTGAAGAAGCTCTATCGCCGAGACATCGACTGCTCAATGGCGGTGCAAGTTGCACTCGAAGCCCTCTTCGATGCCGCGGACGACGACAGCGCCACCGGCGGACCCGACCCCGCGCGTGGGATCTACCCCGTCATCGCGAGGGTCACCCGTGACGGTGTCACCATGCTCGATGACGCCGAGGTGGGCCCCCGGGTATCGCGAATGCTCGCTCTCCGACACGAGAATCCCGATGGCCCGACCGTGACGGTGGGGGGCGAGTCATGAGCGTTCCGTTCTACGTCTCGCCCGAGCAGATCATGAAGGACAAGGCGGATTTCGCTCGCAAGGGCATTGCGCGTGGGCGCAGTGTTGTCGTGCTCCAGGCGGACGCGGGAATCCTTTTTGTCGCGGAGAATCCCTCCAAAGCCCTCCATAAGATCAGTGAGATCTACGACCGGATCGGATTCGCCGCCGTCGGGAAGTACAACGAATTCGAGAATCTGCGTGTCGCTGGTATCCGTCTCGCGGACCTTCGCGGATATAGCTACGACCGATCGGATGTCACGGGACGCGGCCTCGCGAACGCCTATGCGCAGACCCTCGGTTCGATTTTCACCGAGACCACCAAGCCATATGAGGTGGAGATCGTCGTGGCGGAGCTCGGCATCACTGGCGATCTGGATCAGATCTACCGACTGACTTTCGACGGGTCCGTGGCCGACGAACAGGGGTACGTGGCCATGGGGGGTCTCGCCGACGCGATTTCCACCTATCTCAAGGAGCATTGGACGCCAGGACGTTCGCTCGGCGCGAACCTGCGCCTCGCCGTTGCGGCCCTCAATGCACACGGTGCTGAGCAGCCTCGATCCCTGACGCCCGAGGACCTCGAGGTGGCCATGCTCGATCGCGCCCGAGCACGACGAACGTTCCGCCGGCTCGATGACGCCGAGGTGGCCGCGCTTCTCGTCGCGGACTCCTGATCACCACGTAGGCTCGCGATGTGGAACGGCGCATCTTCGGCATCGAGACCGAGTACGGGGTCACCTGCACGTTCCGAGGCCAGCGCAGGCTGAGCCCCGACGAGGTCGCCCGCTACCTGTTCCGCCGCGTGGTGTCCTGGGGACGAAGCAGCAATGTTTTCCTGCGCAATGGATCTCGCCTCTACCTGGACGTCGGCTCCCACCCCGAGTACGCAACCGCCGAATGCGACTCCATCACACAACTGATCGCCAACGACAGGGCGGGGGAGCGGATCCTCGAGGGATTGTGCGTCGATGCCGAGCATCGGCTCCGCGAGGAGGGAATCAATGGCGACATCTATCTCTTCAAGAACAATACGGACTCCGCGGGGAATTCCTATGGGTGTCACGAGAACTTCCTCGTGGAACGTAGCGTCGATTTCCCCGCTCTGGCCGAGGGGTTCATCCCATTCCTGATCTCCCGGCAGGTGATCGCGGGAGCCGGGAAGGTACTGCAGACACCGCGTGGTTCTTTGTACTCGCTCAGTCAACGCGCGGACCACATCTGGGAGGGAGTCTCGAGCGCCACTACCCGGTCCCGACCCATCATCAACACCCGCGATGAACCCCATGCCGATGCAGACCTCTACCGCCGGCTCCACGTCATCGTCGGGGATAGCAATATGAGCGAGACCACCACCATGGTGAAGGTGGAGAGCGCGGATCTTGTTCTTCGAATGCTCGAATCCGGGACGGTGATGCGGGACATGAGCTTGGAGAACCCCATCCGCGCGATCCGTGAGATCAGCCACGACATGACGGGGCAACAGAAGGTTCGGCTCGCCAACGGCCGCGAGATCTCGGCTCTCGAAATGCAGAGTGAGTACTTCGAGAAGGTCTCGACCTTCGTGGATCGCCGGGATCTCCGGCAGATACCGGTAGTTGCGCGCACGATGGAACTGTGGGAACGCACCATCAAAGCCGTGGGGGCCCAAGACATTTCTCTTATCGACCGTGAGATCGATTGGGCCATCAAGTTGAGGCTGATCGACCGCTACATGGCGAAGCACAACCTCACGCTCACCTCTGCGAAGGTTGCGCAGCTAGACCTCGCCTACCACGACATCAATCGCGCACGCGGCCTCTACTACCTGCTGGAGCGTCGCGGGTTGGTCGATCGCGTCATCACGGATCTGGACGTGTTCGAGGCCAAGGTGACACCGCCCCAGACGACCCGCGCGAAGTTACGTGGTGACTTCGTGCGCCGGGCCCAAGAGAGAAGAAGGGACTTTACCGTCGACTGGGTGCACCTGAAGCTGAACGATCAGGCGCAACGCACCGTTCTCTGCAAGGACCCCTTCGTATCTGTGGACGAGCGTGTCGAGCGTCTGATCGCGAGCATGTGATGTTTGTTAGGGTCCTCGGGTGAAGAGACTCTCCGTCACCGCCGTCCTGCTCGCCTCACTGTTCCTCGCGGCGTGCTCGCAGAGCAGCGAACCTGCAGACCAAGCGGCCGCGCCCGACGCGGCCGAGTGGGTGACATCCGATTGCACCAGCCTCACCGAGATCGTCGACGACACGGCCGCGCTGGCAGATGCCGACCTCGTCGCCCCCGGGGTGGCTGTCACCATCACCGACCCGGCCAGTCCGAGCATCAGCGTCCAGCCCGGGACCGAGCCGCCCGCGGACTTGATCAGCGGTGTCGTTCGCGAGGGCTCGGGCGATGCGGCGGAGTTGAACGACACCGTCACGGTCCAGTACTGCGGCGTGGGATTGGCGACCGGTCAGCCCTTCGATTCCTCCTGGGCCCGCGGGGCTCCGGCAACCTTCGGCCTCGTGGAGGGTGGCCTCATTCAGGGGTGGATCGACGGTGTGCCAGGGATGCGCGTCGGAGAGCAGCGGGTCCTCGTAGTCCCCGGTCCGCTCGCATACGGCGACTCGTCGCCGGGCGGCAGCATCCAGCCCAACGAGACACTCGTCTTCCTCGTCGAACTCGTGAACGTCGAGAAGGCCTGACATGGACAAGCCCATGGTCGATTTCATCGACGCTCCCGCGCCCGACGATCTCGTGATCACCGATCTGACGGTGGGATCCGGTGCGGAAGCGTCACCCGGTGATGTGGTCGATGTCCACTACGTCGGTGTGGAGTTCGACTCGGGGGAGGAGTTCGACTCGTCGTGGGATCGGGGGGAGAGCATCGCTTTCCCGCTGTCGGGTCTCATCCAGGGCTGGCAGGAAGGTATTCCTGGCATGCGCGAAGGGGGACGACGTCAACTCATCATCCCCCCGGCCAAGGCCTACGGCCCTGCGGGAGCCGGTCATCGGCTCTCGGGTAAGACACTCGTCTTCATCATCGATCTGCTCGCAGTGCGGTAGTCGTGGGGAGCCGCCTCGAACGTACGGAGCGCCTCCTCAACCTGGTCTTCTGCCTCATGGCGGCCCAGCGCCCCGTCCCACGTAGCGCGATTCGGTCCAGTGTCGCCGGGTACGACCCGGACGGGTCCACCGAGGCCTTCGAGCGAATGTTCGAGCGGGACAAGGAAGAGCTGCGAGGGATGGGGATACCCATCGATACCGTCCTGGATGTCAATGGGGATGTCGCCGGGTACCGCATCGTTCCGGCCTCCTACCGCCTCATCGATGTCGATTTGACGGCCGAGGAGCGTTCCGCTGTCGCGCTCGCTGCACGCGTCTGGCAGGGCGCGACACTCTCCGAGGCCGCCTTGCAGGCAGCCTTGAAGCTGTCGGCATCCGCGGGCGATATCGACGAGCCCATAATCCGCCTACCCGAGTTCGCACGCATCACGGCGAACGACTCACGCCTCCTCCCACTAATCCGCTCCACTGCGGAAGGGCATCCGATCACGTTCGATTACCGAGGAATCGCGGACGATGACTCCCACATGCGGACCATCGACCCCTGGGCAGTGATCACCCGAAATGGGAATTGGTACGTGGTCGGCTTCGATCACGTTCGGGTAGCGCCACGTGCATTCCGCGTATCACGAATCCGCGGACCGGTTCACTCGCTTCAGCAGGCATCGACCCATCCTCGTCCAGACAGTTTCGACCCGCGCAGCTTCGTAACCGTCAATCTCATCGAGCCTATTGAAGCGGTCATCACCATGGTTCCGGGAGGCGGAGCAGAGCTCCTGCGCAGGGCTACTGCGCTCGTCGAGTCGGGGGATCGGCTCCAAGTGTCCGTCACCATGGAGCGCGAGGACTTGGTCGGTCTCCTGGCTGCTTCTCGCACACACATCGAATCAGTCATTCCCGGTTGGCTCCTCGATGATGTGGACGATCGCATCTCGACAGTTGTCGCTTTACATAGCGGGGTTAGCCATGACTGAGTCACCCGCACGACGGATTAGTCGAATGTTGACCCTCGTCCCGTGGTTGGCCGCGCGGCCGGGCGTCACTCTTGAAGAGACAGCTGAGCATTTCGGTATCACCCGAGACACCCTGGAGGCCGACCTCTGGCAGATCATCCTGTGCGGAGTCCCGGGCTACGGACCCGATCAGCTCGTCGACATCGACTTCTGGGATGACGGAGCGATCTACGTGCACGACGCTCAAACACTGACTGCGCCACTGAAACTGAGTCCGGAGGAGTCAACCGCGATACTTCTCGGGCTTCGCGTGCTGGCCCAGACACCCGGCATCGAAGGAGCTGACGCGGTCGTCAGTGCCGCCGCCAAACTCGAATTTGCACTGGAAACAAATAGCGCGCTTGCCCATCTTGGGAGCGATCTGGAGTCCGAAGAAATTTCACGCGACCTAATGACCGCTATCAGGGAGAGGCGCCGATTCGATCTTACGTACGGGTCGGCTGACGGTCACATCACGAGTCGACGGTTTTGGCCACAAAGCGCTGTGACAATCGATGGAAAGCACTACGTAACCGGATGGTGTGAAACAGCCGAGTCAATCCGCACACTACGCGTTGATCGGATTGTTCGCGGCGCGTTGACAGACGAGATCAAAGGGGCTCCGGATATCTGGGATGCCGATTGGTGGGGCGAGCTCAACGCCCATCGGGCCACCGTACGCGTCGATGCTCGTCGATCATGGTCACTGGACGAGGCCCACGCGGTCGACATCATCGGTGAATCCGGGTCCACGATCGATGCCACCATTGGATTCGCCAACCTCGAGTGGGTAGTGGGCTGGGTGCTGCGTCACGCCGGGTCGGTCATCGTTGTGGACCCCCCCTGGGTTCGACAAGCGATCGTGAGCCATGCTTGTCACCATAGGGACACCTAGGGCACCCGCCATGTGTAGACTGTCGGCAATCCTCTAGAGACGGGGGCGTGATGCCTAACCTGCGCTGGCAAGAGTTGCTGATCATCGTTCTGATCGTTGTGTTGCTTTTCGGCGCGAAGCGGCTTCCCGATGCCGCTCGGGGGATCGGCCGTTCGCTTCGGATCTTCAAGGCAGAGACAAAGGGGCTCGGCGACGATCAGGCGCCGCAGGCGATCGAGTCGCCAGCCCAGGAGCCCCCCGCTGTGCCGACGACTGAACCCAGGGAGACAACTCCGGGTCGCACCGACACGTAGAGTGTCAGCATCCCCGAGTGAGGCGGCGCCCGCAGCTGCGATGCCGCTTGCGAGTCATCTACGGGAGTTGCGTTCGCGCCTCCTCAAATCCGGAGTCGCCATCGTCACTGGGATGGTTGTTGCCTGGATCTACTACACACAGCTATTCGCATGGCTCAGTGCGCCGTTCAACAGGGTTGTGGAACAGGCGCGCGCCGACGGTCGCGAGATCACGCTTGCGCTGACGGGTGTCGCGGACCCATTCGTCCTACAACTGCAAGTTTCTGCTGTTGCCGGCGTTGTTGTCAGTGCGCCGGTGTGGCTGTATCAGCTGTGGAGGTTCGTTACCCCCGGTCTTCACCGCAACGAACGTCGTTGGGCCCTCGCATTCGCCGCTGTAGCGACTCCGCTTTTCGCGATGGGTGTCGCGCTCGCCTACTGGGTGCTCCCACTGGGACTTGACATCCTGTTCGGATTCACGCCGGAGAATGTCGAGAACATCGTTTCCGTTGATCGCTATCTGTCCTTCTTCCTCCGAACGGTTCTCGTCTTCGGTGTCGGATTCTTGACGCCGCTGCTCATCGTCCTGCTGAACTTCGCCGGCGTGTTGTCCGGGCAGCGCCTGCTGTCGTGGTGGCGGTGGATCATCTTCGCGGTTGTGATCTTTGCCGCGGTGGCGACTCCCACCGGGGATCCCATCAACCTCGCCCTCCTCGCAGGACCGATTCTCGTCCTCGTGGTGATCGCGGTCGGAATCGCCCTTCTCAATGATCGACGACGTGCTCGACGGAAGAAGGCCGAGCCCGACCTCTCCGAACTCTCCGACGATGAGGCCTCGCCGCTGGACGAAGCCGACCAGACGTGATCCAGAGAGTCGACTTCATCGTCAACCCGCGTGCGGGGAAGGGTCGCGCATCCACGCGGGCAGCGGAAGCGGCGAGATTGCTCACCGATGCTGGAGTGGCCTGTGGAATCCACGTGCCCACATCCGGCCCGGCTGCGGCCGAGATCGCCGAACGTGCCGCACGTCCGGGCACGTGCGTGGTTGCGTGTGGGGGTGACGGAACCGTGCACTGGACCCTGCAGGGGGTCATGCGGGGGGATGCCGTATTCGACATCCTCGCCACGGGGACCGGCAACGACATCCACGCGGCGCTTCATGGACACGAACCAGACCCGGTGCGTTCCGTTGTTCGCCGCCTTCTCAGTGGCTCCCCCCGGTTAGTCGATGTCGGATGCGCAAAGTCTGAGAACTCGGAGCGCTTCTACCTGGCTGTCTGCACAACCGGCTTCGACTCCGTCGTGAACCTCCGGGCAAATGGGATCACGCGAGGGCCCAGCCAGGCTCGCTACGTGGCGGCACTTCTCAGCGAGCTGCCCGCGTTACGCGCGCGCACCTGGCGGATCACCCAGGGCGACACGACGTGGCAGGACAGGGGAGTCATCCTGGCCATCGCCAACGGTGGGATCTACGGAGGAGGCATGCGGATCAGCCCCCACGCGAGCGTCACCGACGGGCTCCTGGACGTGACCTTGGTCGGAGAAGTGGGCCGTCTTCGCCTCGTCGGCCTTTTCCCCCTTGTGTACTCCGGGGCTCACGTCCACCGACCGGAGGTGTCCACGTGGAGCACGCGTGCGATCGACGTCGAAGGGGATGAGGCGCCGGTGATGTGTGACGGGGAGTACCTCGGTGACCTTCCCGTCTCTGTCCGATCCCTGCCCGGCGCGCTGCGTGTCTGTGCTTCCCCGGTCGCATAGGGTCCGATCGTGGCCTCACCGGCGGAGCGCTATGCCGCCGCGCGCGAGCGGGCACGCTCTCGGTTGCTTGCGGAGTTCGAACTCGAGTTGCCCTTCGCGCTGGATCCCTTCCAGCGGCAGGCATGTGAGGCGCTCGAGTCCGGGTCATCCGTTCTCGTGGCAGCTCCCACGGGCGCGGGAAAGACCGTTGTAGGCGAATTCGCCATCTACCTCGCGCTGGCGGCGGGGACGAAGTGCTTCTACACGACTCCGATCAAGGCCCTTTCGAACCAGAAGTACCAGGAGTTGGTGGAGCGCTACGGATCCGACCGCGTGGGCCTCCTTACGGGCGACAACTCCATCAACGGAGAGGCTCCCGTGGTCGTGATGACCACCGAGGTTCTGCGCAACATGCTCTACGCCGAGTCCACGACGCTGGGCAACCTTGGGTACGTCGTGATGGATGAGGTCCACTATCTGGCGGACCGATTTCGGGGCGCGGTCTGGGAAGAGGTGATCATCCACCTGCGCCAGTCCGTGACCCTCGTCGCACTCAGTGCCACGGTGAGTAATGCCGAGGAATTCGGCGCTTGGCTTGAGACAGTTCGCGGTCACACGGCCATCGTCGTGGATGAATTTCGTCCCGTTCCTCTCTGGCAGCACGTGATGGTCGGTGAGCGGATCCACGATCTCTTTACCTCTGACGGCAAGGTGAACCCCGAGCTTCTGAGATTGCGTCGCGAGGATCAGCCGACTCGACATCGACGGGGCCGTCCCCGCACCGGGCCCCGAACTCCCTGGAGGAGCGAAATCGTCCAGGAGTTGGCGCAACGCTCGCTCCTGCCAGCGATCTACTTCCTGTTCAGCCGGGCCGGGTGCGATGAGGCTGTTGAGCAGTGCTTGCGCGCGGGGATCCGTGTCACCACGCCCGAGGAGCGCGAGCAGATCCGGATGGTCATCGCGTCGGAGACACTGGGATTACCGGATGAGGATCTCGCCGCCCTCGGATTCGCGGAGTGGGCCGAGGGGATGGAACGCGGGCTGGCCAGCCACCATGCGGGCATGCTTCCCGTGCAAAAGGAAATCACAGAGCGCCTCTTCCAGCGTGGACTCATCAAGGTGGTCTTCGCAACAGAGACCCTCGCCCTCGGGATCAACATGCCTGCTCGGACGGTCGTTCTCGAGCGGTTGGTCAAATGGAATGGAGAAACCCACGTCGACATCACGCCGGGGGAATACACCCAACTCACCGGACGCGCGGGGAGGCGAGGGATCGATGTCGAAGGCCACGCCGTGGTCGTCTGGCAACGAGACCTCGATCCAGAGAACCTCGCGGGGCTCGCATCAACGCGCACCTACCCCTTGCGATCCTCGTTCGTGCCGTCCTACAACATGGCTATCAACCTTGTGACGCGCATGGGACGCGCGCGTGCCCGCGAAATATTGGAGACCTCCTTCGCCCAGTTCCAGGCGGACCAAGCCGTGGTGGGTCTGGCCGCCGAGATCCGTCGGCTGGAGTCTGCGCAAGACGGGTATCGCCCCCAGATGACCTGCCACCTCGGGAATTTCGAGGAGTACGCGGGCATCCGGGAGCGGCTCAACCGGGCCGAGAAGGACGGCAGCCGACGGCGGGCCCTGGAGCGCCGGGATGCAGTAGAGGAATCCCTACGGTCTCTCTCCGTGGGAGACGTCGTCGTGATCGCCTCGGGAAAACGCGCAGGGCCTGCAGTCGTTGTCGGGACACCGAGACGAGATGATCTGCGACCGTTGGTGGTGACAGGTGACCGCCAGGTTCGCAAGCTCAGCGTGGCCGACACCGGGCGCCCGGTACAGGTCGTTGGCCGGATCAAGGTTCCCCGCGGATTCAGCACCCGGGATGTGGCCATGCGCAAGAAACTGGCCTCGAGGGCCGTCGAGGTTGCCCGGGACGCAGGGCCACCCGACCCTGCCCGTCACCAGACTTCACGCGATGCCACCGATGAATTGCGCGAACAGTTGCGACGTCACCCATGTCATGGCTGCACCGATCGCGAGGCACACGCGCGGTGGGCGGAACGCTTCTACGCCGCGCAACGGTCCATCGATAGCCTCAACGGACGCATCGCCCGTCGGACGAAGTCGGTGGGGCGTCGCTTCGACAGGATCTGCGATCTCCTGATCGCCCTGGGCTACTTGGAGGGGAGCGGAGACTCCGTTCATGCGACTGTGCAGGGGACCCTGCTGGGGCGGATCTACACCGAGGCGGACCTGCTCGTCGCCGAGACCCTGCGACGGGGAGTCCTCGACACACTGGGCCCGGAGGAGCTCGCGGCCACCATCTCGTGTCTGCTGTTCGAGCCACGTAGGAGTGACGAGGGCGAGGTCGCGTCGGTCCCGAAGGGCGCCATCGAGGAAGCGATCGATCGCATCGCCAAGATCGACTCTCACCTACGCGAGGTCGAGCACGACCACGGAATCCCGTCCGGCCGGGAAATAGACCCAGGACTGGTGTGGGCGCTCTACCGCTGGGCCCAAGGGGCGTCATTGCTAACGATCCTGACCCGCAATGACGTCACCGCGGGAGACTTCGTGCGCTGGACACGCCAAGTGATCGATCTGCTCGGCCAGATCGCGACTGTGGCGGATGAGCCGGTGGCCGAGAGAGCACGTCGCGCGGTGGGCCTGCTCGATCGCGGCGTCGTCGCCTACTCCAGCACCGTGTGAGCCGCGACGAGCACCTCGTCGACAAATCGCTCGACACCCCATTCCACCGCGAGTGTGGCGAGTCGCGCGGGTTCGTGCACGACACTAGGCAGGGTCATCGGGATCTGGGGAATCTCGAGATCGCGGCGAACCGCGACGACCGCACGTGCAGCCTCGATGTATTCACTCCCGTCTGTGAGCAGTGCGGCAAGCCTCGGGGTCAAGGGGCGAACAGGTTCCGTGCGGGCAGCGTCGAGAAGCGCGTCCAATGAGCCGAAGGCTGAGATCAGGGATGCCGCTGTCTTCTCCCCAATACCTCGCACCCCAGGAAGCCCGTCGGAAGGGTCACCGCGCAGCACGGCGAAGTCCACGTAGCGCTCGGGTGTGATCCCATAGCGCTCCTCAATCAAGCGCGAATCGAGCAGCACCCACCGGTCCATTCCGCCGTTCGCCATCTGCAGGAGTGAGACTGCGGGGGAGACCACCTGGAGTAGGTCGCGATCACTCGTCACCACGATCATCGGATTCGACCGACTTCCGGACTTCGCGAGTGTTCCGATGACGTCGTCCGCCTCGGCTCCCTCTGCCCCGAGGACAGGCACTCCCCACGCTTCAAGGAGGTCGGCGATCGCACCAATCTGGGGCCCGAGGGTGTCGGGGACCTCCTCCTCGAGGTCCTCCTCCGTCGCAAGCCGATGGGTCTTGTAGCTGGGGATGAGCTCCACTCGCCAATCAGGACGCCAGTCGACATCCCAGGCCGCAACGACTCCACCGGGCTGGTACCGATCGATCAGCCGGGCCAGCGTCTGCAGGAAGCCGCGCACAGCGTTGTGCGGATGGCCATCAGGCGCGGTCATCGACTCGGGAAGGGCAAAGTACGACCGGTAGTAGAGCGTGGCTGAGTCCAGCACGAGTAGGGGTGCAGTGGGCACGGTCGAGTGTGGCACGCGTCGCTAGGACTCGTACTCTGGCGCCATGCACCTGGATCGGCTGGCTTCGGCGCTTCGTGGATCCGGGATGGACGTCCTTTTCGTGAGTCCCGGCCCCGACCTGCGCTACCTCATTGGGTACGACGCCGTCCCGCTCGAGCGCCTCACCCTGCTCGCAGCGCGCGCGGATGACGAGGCCACACTCATCGTTCCGGCATTGGAGCGCTCCGAGGCCGAGCGCACGCCGTTCGCGCGTGCTGGCGGCCGCGTCGTGTCATGGGGTGAGACCGACGATCCCTGGGCCCTCGTGCGTTCCGCTGTAGGTGCCCCGCGGTCTATCGCCCTCGACCCACAGATGTGGGCCTCACGGGTTCTCCGCGTTCAGAAAGAATGGCCGGATGCCACCGTGGCCGCACCCCCGGTCGTAGCCGGATTGCGCAGCGTCAAGGGCGATGACGAGATTCGTGCCCTGCGGGAAGCGGGGGAGGCCATCGATCGCGTCCATCGCCGAATCCCCGGTTTCCTTCGCGCGGGGCGTACGGAACGTGACGTCGCCGGTGACATCGCCGAGGCGATCCTCGATGAGGGACACAGCCGAGTGGACTTCGTCATCGTGGCGTCGGGACCCAACGGTGCGAGTCCCCACCATTCCGTCTCCGATCGGGTGATCGAACGCGGAGATCCCATCGTTATCGATATCGGCGGCACGATGCCGAGCGGCTACTGCAGTGACTGCACGCGGGTGTATGTGATCGGAGCTGCTCCCGTCGAATATGTGGAGCACTACAGCGCCCTGCTCGAGGCGCAGGAGCGAGCCGTTGCGGCGGTTGCTCCAGGAGTCCCCTGCGAGGCAATCGATGCGGTGGCCCGCACGCACCTCACCGAAGCCGGCCTCGGAGAGGCCTTCATCCATCGCACCGGACACGGCATCGGTGTGGAGTCCCACGAGGATCCCTACATCGTCGCCGGAAATACGACACTCCTCGTGCCGGGTATGGCCTTCAGCATCGAGCCGGGGTTCTACCTGGAGGGTCGCTTCGGTGCGCGGATCGAGGACATCGTGGTGTGCGACGAGCATGGTGCAGTGCGCATGAACACGGTCTCCCGCGAATTGTGTGTCATCTGATCAGCGATGCGATGAACACCCTGATCGTCGGTGCCCGGATCCACGGCGTTGACAGCCGTGCCACCAGCATCCTCTTCGGTCCAGCGGGTATCGAGTGGATCGGATCCGACGATGCAGCCCGGGAGATGGATGTTCACGTCCGAATCGATGGGCACGGATTGGTCGTCACTCCCGGCTTCGTCGACTCTCACGTGCATGCCACGAACACCGGGCTGATGATGATCGGTCTCGACCTCACCGAGACGACATCCGCGCAGGAGGTCCTTGCGCGCGTGCGCATCGCCGCATCCGCTCACCCGGGGGAGCCGATCCTGGGACATGGCTGGGACGAGACGCGCTGGCATACGCCGAAACTGCCGACCCTGGCCGATCTTGATTCGGCCGCCGCTGGAGAACCTGTGTACCTGTCACGAGTCGACGTCCATTCCGCACTCGTGTCCAGTGCCCTCGTTTCCGAAGAACCAGACCTTCGCACGCTGTCGGGATGCGCCCACGGATCACCCCTGGTATCGCAGAATGCCCACGGCGCGGCACGGCGACGGGCGCTGGGCTCGATCACCCCGGACCTGCGCACACGGGCTCAGCGGGCCTTCCTCGACCAGGCGTCACGGCGCGGCATCGTGGCGGTGCATGAGATGGCCGGTCCCACCATCAGCGGTGAATCCGATGCGCGGGACCTACTGCGAGTGTCCTTCGACCAACCCGGGCCACGTGTCTTCCTGTACTGGGGGGAGCTCGCGTCGAGTGGGGGTATCGATCGCGCCCGCGCGCTCGGTGCTGTGGGGGCTGGAGGCGACCTCTTCCTCGACGGAGCCCTCGGATCCCGGACCGCTGCACTTCATGAGCCCTACTCCGATGACCCCGACAATCGCGGGGCGCTGTACGTCGACTTCGACGACGTGGTCGATCACATCGTCCAGTGCACGATCGCCGACGTCCAGGCCGGGTTCCACGTGATCGGTGACCGTGCCTGTGATCTGGTCACCGACGCATTCCGCATCAGTTCCGAGCGTGTAGGCGTCGCTCAGATTCGACGCCTTCGTCATCGCCTCGAGCATGCCGAGATGGTCAGCGGGAGCGCACTGGCAACTTTGACGGATCTCGGCGTAATCTTGAGCATGCAGCCGCTGTTCGACGGTCTGTGGTCAGGCACCGGAGGGATGTACGAGCAGCGGCTCGGCAGAGCGCGTGCCCACACCATGAACCGATGGGGATCCGCACTGCGCGCAGGGGGCACTGTCGCCTTCAGTTCGGATTGTCCGGTCACCGAAATGTCGCCCTGGGCGCAGGTGCGCGCGGCGATGCAGCACCACGACCCCGACGAGCGGATCAGTGAGGACGACGCCGTACATGCCCATTCGCGTGCGGGCTGGTGTGCCATCGGTGACGACGCCGCAGGCGTGATCGCACCTGGTCGGCCCGCGCACCTTGCCC
Source organism: Actinomycetota bacterium (assembly GCA_016870195.1). Lineage (GTDB taxonomy): Bacteria > Actinomycetota > Actinomycetes > S36-B12 > S36-B12 > VGCC01. The sequence goes on along the minus strand of VGCC01000005.1, from coordinate 84,325 downwards.
TGTGGGACCCACGCAACGTCGATTCCGATCCGGCCTGCGTCGCCACCTGGGTGGCGGGTGGGTGCAGCTACGCACAGGACGGCGTCACGTGAGACTCGTCCGCGATATCGCATTGTCCGTGATTGCCGGACTTCTGCTCACCGCATCGTTCCCCAACCTCAACGTGTGGTTCCTTGCCCCCATCGCCGTGGCCGTCATCACGTGGGTTCAGTGGAGGTCATGCGGCGTTCGCGCCTTCTTCATGGGACTGGTATTCGGCCTTACGTTTTTCCTCAGCCTGATGCCGTGGCTGCGAGTGATCGGCACGGACGCCTGGCTCGCCGCAAGTGTCTTCTGCGCACTCTGGGTCGGGCTGCTCGGGTGGGCGACATCACGCCTTACGCGACTGCCTCTGGCGCCGGTCTGGGTGGGGGCCGCGTGGGTTGCCATGGAGGTGATCCGGGAAAACCTTCCCATTCTCGGGTTCACCTGGGGGCGCCTAGCGTTCTCTCAATCGTCCTCTCCCGTGGGAGGTTTCGCGGCATGGACTGGAGCCGTCGGAGTCGCCTTTCTCGTGGCGGTGATCGGTGCGCTCCTCGCTCAGGCAGGCCGGGCGGACACCTGGCGGCGCACTGCGGTGCCTGCGGCTGCGGCTTTCGCCCTCCTGATCCTGGTCGGGGTCGCGCCGGGACCAGAGCTGCCCAGCACCGGATCGCTCCGGGTGGCCTTGATCCAGGGAGGTACCCCACAAACGGGCCTGGGGGAGCGGGACGTGCGGCGCGAGGTGTTGGCGAGCCATGCCGCCGTCACCCTCGAACTGGGGTCCGACGTCGCTGCAGGCCAGACGCCCCGCCCGGATCTCGTGCTCTGGCCAGAGAACTCCGTGGACTTCGATCCATTCCAGGACGTGGAGGCGGCACGAACGATCGAGGAGGCCACGGACGCAGTGGGAACACCGCTTCTCGTCGGCGCGATCATGGACGACCCCGAGGATCCCACCCTCCGGGCGAACGTCGCGATTCTGTGGCAGCCATCATCAGGACCCGAACAGGTGTACGTCAAGCAGCGGCTCGTGCCCTTCGGGGAGTTCATTCCCTTGCGGTCGCTGATCGCGTCACGCATCGATCGCCTTGACCGAGTACGTCGCGACTTCGCACCTGGAGACGAACCTGGCCTCTTCCCGGTTGCCGGCGCCGTCGTCGGTGATCTCATTTGCTTCGAGGTCGCCTACGACGCGGCCATCGCCGAGGTCGTGGCTGGGGGCGCAGACATCCTGACCGTCCAGACAAACAACGCGACCTGGGCCGGGATGAGTCAACTCAATCAGCAGTTGGCCATCGAACGACTACGTGCGCGCGAAACCGGACGCTCCCTGGGCGTGGCCGCCACCACGGGCGCCACGGTGGCGTTCGACCCCCGCGGAGAGGAGATCGCGCGACTTCCCATTGATGATGTCGGGTACGTTGTCGCTGACCTTCCCCGTGTCGAGGTGCGGACTCCGGGCTCTGTCATCGGACCGCCCCTGACGTACGCGGCAATCGCACTGACGATGATCGGACTGGTCCTGACATGGACTCCGTGGTCGCGACAAGCTCTCACTAGGGTGGAGGCGTGAGCGACGACCCCTCGACCACGTTCACCGACCTCGGTCGAATCCTCGTCATCATTCCTACCTACAACGAGCGCGTCGCACTTCCGGCGATACTCGAACGGGTACGTACCTCCGTTCCCGAGGCAGATGTGCTCGTGGCGGACGACAACTCCCCGGATGGCACCGGTCGGGTCGCCGATGACTGGGCAGCCCACGACGATCAGGTGCACGTCATGCATCGGCTGGGTAAGGAGGGTCTCGGGACGGCGTACCTTGCGGGATTCGCCTGGGGACTGCAGAACGGGTACGACGTCCTCGTCGAGATGGACGCCGACGGTTCCCATCAACCGGAGCAGCTCCCGCGGCTGCTCGGCGCATTGCGTGGCTGCGATCTGGTCCTGGGATCGCGATGGGTCACCGGCGGTGCAACAGAGAATTGGTCCCGTGGTCGCCAGGTGCTCTCGAAGGGGGGCAACCTCTACACCCGCCTGATGCTCGGGGTGCCGATCCGCGATGCGACGGGCGGCTACCGCGCGTTCCGGGCCAGCACGCTCCGTGCCCTCGATCTCCACGAGGTTGCCTCGCAGGGCTATTGCTTCCAGGTGGACCTCGCCTGGCGCGCCGTGCAACGTGGCATGCAGGTGCGCGAGGTGCCGATCACCTTCGTGGAGCGGACCTCGGGGGCGAGCAAGATGAGTCGCACGATCGTGGCCGAGGCCCTCTGGCGGGTCACCGTGTGGGGGGTTGATTCCCGGGTTACGCGGCTTCGCGAACGGGCGATGACGCGTCGGGGGGAGGGCAGATGAACGTCCGTTGGCGGCTGCTGGTTTTTGGCTACCCGCTCGCCGAGATCCTCGCGTTCTGGGGCGTCGCCACGCTTCTCGGCTGGGGATGGGCGCTCCTGCTCATAGTCCTCGGCGTGCCCGTCGGCTGGGCCCTGGTCCGCAATGCGGGGGCTGAGGCAGCGCGGGGGAGGGGTGATCGGGCCCTCGTCCTCGGTGTTGCCGGCGTGCTCTTCATCGTCCCCGGCTTTCTGACCGACCTCGCGGCCCTCGTGCTCCTGGTGCCGGCCGTGCACCGGCCCTTAGGGACGCGCTTGCGGGCGTGGGTGCAGGTGTCACCGATTCGCATGGGTTTCGCTGCGGGTGACGTGATCGCCGGTGAGGTGATCCGTCGGCCGACTACGCAGAGCGGGGGAGAGCTCCCTGGCGGAGGAGCGTGAGACGCTCTTCGAGCAGCTCCTCGAGGTCCTCGCGTGTCCGGCGTTCGAGCAACATGTCCCAGTGCGTCCGCTGGTGCTTCTCCGGACCGGCCTCGGGCTTCGCGACGTCGGGGCTTGTTGCCTCCGCACCGCACCGGCACGTCCAGGTGTAGGGGATCTCGTCGGCGTCCGTGGAGAACGGGATGATGCTGACGTGGCCGTCCGCGCAGACGTAGCGCACACCGCGTCGCCCCGCGGGAGCAACGTGCTCATCCCGCTCGTAACTCAAGGCCCCGAGACGGCTTCCACGCATCGATTCCATGACTGCCTCCTGGGGGATGGGACGCAGGAGGCCGCCGGAAGGTTCCCTAGGTGCGTCCGGTTACCGGATTGCGCAGGACCGCCTGGGCCAGCTCCTCGCGGATCTCGTCCAGGTATACGCCGGTGGTCGCCAGGCTCGCGTGACCGAGGAGGCGTTGGACAACGGACACATCGGCCGCGCCACTGGAGAGCGCAAGTGTGGCCATCGTGTGCCGCAGTGCGTGGGGTGTTGCGCGCCTGCGCACCTGCGCGGGGAGGAGCGCACATGTGCGTGAGACGAGATTCTGGACATCACGCGGGGTGATTCGACGCCCTCGGAAGGTGACGAAGAGCGCGCGCTCCGAGTCTTCCTGACGCGGCGGGGGATCGGCATGCCAGGCAGGGGGGCGATGGTCGGCTTCGTAGCGGCTCAACACTTCCGCGGTGCTCGGTGACAGCGGCACATCCCGGGCCTTGCCACCCTTTCCATGTCGGATCCGTAACCAGGTCACACCGTCGCGGACGTCGACATCTGCCCTGTCCATCGCGCACAGCTCGCTGACCCGCGGCCCGGTCTCCAAGAGGATGCGCAGGATCACCTCGTCGCGCACCGAGAGCCGGTGGTCGACACGTGCCGTCGGGGGATCCTGCGGCACGTCGACGAGGGCGCGCGCCGAGTCCAGGGGGAGTGCGGTGCGGGCCCCGGCTGCCCGATCCCGAGGCTTGGGTCGGGCGCTCGTGTCCGGCATGGGGTTGCGTTGGATGTAGGCCTCGCGCTCGGCGAAGGTGAACAACCGGGAGATGGACTGCCGAAACCGGGCGGCGATACCGGTGCCCTTGGTGTCGGTCCGAGGGACGGCATAGCGCCGGTCGGGTTCGTGCCGGAACGCCACCACGATGTCGTCGATATCGGCACCTGTCAGATCGTCCAGAACGGTGTCGGCGCCGGCCAGGCGGATGAGGTCGTCCAGGTCGCGTCGGTAGGTCCGTGCCGTCGTCTCCGCCAGGGATCCGGCCGCCAGTCGTCGCTCCACGTCCCTGAAATAGCGCTGGACCGCCTCGGCCACGGTGAGCCGCTGGAGCGTGGGAGGAGCCACCATGCCCCAATGATATTACGTAGTTGATCAATACTACGCAATGACACCCCAGGCTATGTGGCGGCGAGTTCCTCAGGCCGCGGGCAGGAACAGACCAGGTTCCGATCCCCGTAGGCACCGTCAATGCGCCGCACCGGAGGCCAGTACTTGTCCGCAGGGTTCACCGTCCCCGGAAAGGCCGCCTCCGAAGCGCTGTACGGGTGCGACCAGGACCCGACGACACTCGCGGCGGTATGCGGGGCGTGAACCAGGGGATTGTCATCCGCCGGCCATTCACCCGATTCCACCCGGGCGATCTCCCCCCGGATCGCGATCATGGCGTCGCAGAAGCGGTCCAGCTCCGCGCGGTCCTCGCTCTCGGTCGGCTCCACCATCAGGGTCCCTGCGACCGGGAAGCTCATCGTCGGAGCATGGAAGCCATAGTCGATGAGCCGCTTGGCGATGTCATCGACCGAGATGCCGGATCGAGCCGTGATGGGTCGAATGTCCAGGATGCACTCGTGGGCCACCAGCCCGCGATCACCGGCGTACAGGATCGGGTAGTGGTCGCGTAGCCGGTGCGCGACGTAGTTGGCGTTCAGGATGGCCACCGTGGTCGCACGGGTCAGGCCCTCTCCCCCCATCATCGCGATGTAGGCGTAGGGAATCGGAAGGATTCCGGCGCTCCCCCAGGGCGCTCCGCTCACGGGACCCACTCCGCCGTTGATGTGACCGCGGCCCATCGGACCGGCCTCCGGCACCAACGGGTGCCCGGGGAGGAACGGCGCCAGGTGGGCGCGCACCCCCACGGGACCCACCCCCGGTCCCCCGCCGCCATGGGGGATGCAGAACGTCTTGTGCAGGTTCAGGTGCGAGACGTCCGCGCCGAATGCGCCGGGCTTCGCAAGTCCAACGAGCGCGTTGAGGTTGGCACCATCGACATACACCTGCCCGCCTGCAGCGTGGACGCGCGCACAGATGTCCGCGACAGCCTCTTCGAAGACCCCGTGAGTCGATGGATAGGTGATCATCAGCGCAGCAAGCCGATCAGCGTGCGCATCGATCTTGACCTGAAGATCGGCGACATCGACATTCCCCTGCTCGTCGCACTGCACGACCACAACCGTCATCCCCACCATGACCGCACTTGCAGCATTCGTGCCGTGTGCGCTGCTGGGAATCAGACAGACATCCCGCTGATCATCACCACGTGAACGGTGATATCCGCGGATCGCAAGCAATCCTGCAAACTCGCCCTGCGAACCGGCATTCGGCTGCAGTGAGATCGCGTCGTACCCGGTGACCTCGCAGAGCCACGCCTCGAGGTCCCGGATCATTTCCCGATATCCGGCCGAGTCCTCCAGCGGTGCGAATGGATGCATGTGCGCAAATTCCATCCACGTGACCGGCTCCATCTCCGTCGCTGCATTCAACTTCATCGTGCAGGAGCCCAACGGGATCATCGACCGGTCGAGGGCCACATCGCGATCGGAGAGACGACGGATGTAGCGCAACATGGATGTCTCACTACGGTGCTGATGGAAAACAGGATGCGTCAGGAACGGCGACGTACGCGTCAGCTCAATCGGAATCGCTGTGTGCTCGGCAGCACCGATCTGCGCACCGAACACGTCCGCAACCACGGCCACATGCTCCGCCGTGGTGGTCTCATCGACGCTGATTCCGATGGTGTCAGCGTCGACCAGCCGCAACGTGATTCCCCTCGACCGGCATGCTTCCCACAATTCGCGCGCCCGGCCGGGCGCGTGCACATGAAGCGTGTCGAAGTAGTCATCGTGAACGAGCGCGAATCCCGCCGAGCTCAGGGCCTCCCCCAGCCTGCTGGCGGACTGCGCGACTCGTTGCGCGATCGCGGTGAGTCCCTCGGGCCCGTGGTAGACCGCGTACATGCTCGCCATGACGGCGAGGAGAACCTGGGCCGTGCAGATGTTGCTCGTGGCCTTCTCCCTGCGGATGTGCTGCTCGCGGGTCTGCAGGGCCAGGCGGTACGCCGGTGCCCCGTCGGCATCGACGCTGACCCCAACCAGGCGCCCGGGCAGGCTTCGCTCGAGCCCGGCCCGCACGGCAATGAAACCCGCATGGGGTCCCCCGAAGCCCATCGGCACACCGAGGCGTTGGGCGGAACCCACCACGATGTCCGCCCCCCACTCCCCCGGTGGGGTGAGCAGGGTGAGGGCGAGGAGATCCGTGGTCACGATGGCCAACGCACCGCCATCGCGGGCCAGGGCGATCACCTCGCGGATGTCACGGATCTGCCCGGAACTCCCCGGATAGCCGACCACAACGCCGGCGAACTCACCTGCGGGCCCCTGCCCTGCAAGATCCGCGACCACGATCTCCACCCCGATCGGCTCCGCTCGGGTGCTGAGCACGGCGAGAGTCTGAGGATGGGCATCACAGTCGACCAGCAGCCGGTCGCGCCCAGTGGAGCGCACCGCCAGGGCCATCGCCTCGGCCACTGCAGTGGGCTCGTCCAACAGGCTCGATCCGGCGATGGGCAACGCTGTCAAGTCCTCGACGAGGGTCTGAAAGTTGAGGAGGGCCTCGAGCCGGCCCTGGGAGATCTCCGGCTGGTACGGGGTGTACGCCGTGTACCAAGCGGGGTTTTCGAGCACGGTGCGTCGGATGACAGCCGGCGTGTGGCTGGCGTAGTAGCCGAGCCCGATCATCGGGACCGTGACGGTGTTGGCTGATGCGAGCTCGCGGAGGCGCCTGGTGACCTCGGGCTCCGAGAGGGGCGCGGGGAGATCGAGTCCGCTCGTCCAGGCGATGACCTCGGGAACGACCGCCGCGATGAGTGCGTCGGCATCTTCGAAACCGAGTTGCTGTGCCATGTCGATGACATCCGCATCACGTGGACCTATGTGACGACCGACGAATTCCATGTTCACCTCTCGGGCAGGGGGCAACCACTCCCCCTCTGTTGCCCGCGCACTGCGCGACCTGAGAGTTTCACCGCATTCGCGGCTTTCCCCGTCGGTGGAGACCAAAGTCTCGCCTTCCAGAGGTGCCTTACCCGGACGGTCCCTGTGCCTGAGAGGTTGTCGGGGAGATTGCTCCTTCGGCGACTGCTGGTGCAGTTCTCTCCCGCCCGGGTTCAAGCAGCGAGCTAAGTCTAGCCGAATCCGTTCAGACCGCAGCCCGGCTCGCCCGGCGGCGCGCCAACTCATCGGTGACTTCGACGGGCACAACTGGCTCCCCCGCTGGATCCTCGGCGGGAAGGGTCGCGAGCGTCCCCTCCACCTCTCGCCAGACCGATCCCACAGCGATCCCGAAAACTCCCTGCCCGCCGCGAACGAGGTCGACCACCTCGTCTGCGCTGCGACATTCGTACACGCTCGCTCCGTCGCTCATCAATGTGAGGCTGGCAAGGTCGCTGCCGTCGCTAGTGCCCAAGTGGGCGATCGCTGCACGGATGTTGGGCAGGGACACACCGGTGTCGATCAGTCGCTTGACGATCCGCAGGGTCAGCACATCACGGAAACTATAAAGACGCTGTGAGCCCGAACCGGAGGCGCCGCGCACCGTGGGCTCCACGAGGCCGGTCCGCGCCCAGTAATCGAGCTGCCGGTAGGTGATCCCGGCCGCCGCGCACGCGACCGGACCGCGGTAGCCGACATGATCGGGAATCGGACGGAGGCTCCCCGCATCGAACAGGCTCTCTTGGCCGTCACGCTGCCCTTCGAACATCTGGCCGCCTCCCGTGGTCGGGTCCCCACGGTACTCGCCTGGTCACGAGGGGCAGTGGAACGAATCTACGAACTCCTCCATCGCCGGCCCACCCGCGACACGCGCGTATCCCGGGGCAAAGTCTCAAGGTCTGCTGAAGCCTCAGGTGCCGGCTGTGCCGAAGTCCTCGGGGGTCACCTGATCAAGGAACTCCCGGAATTTCTCGACCTGGTCCTCTTCGGGCACCTCGTCCGCGATCTCGATCCCGGCCTGCTCGAGGACCTCGGCCGAACCGACGATGGGCGCCTCGGTGCGAAGCGCGAGGGCGATGGCGTCGGAGGGTCTGGCGCTTACCTCCACTCCGCTGGACAGCACGATCGTGGCGTAGAAGACCCCATCGCTGAGGTCCGTGATCCGAACCTCACGAATTTCAGTCCCCAGCGCCTCGAGCAGGTCCTTCATGAGGTCATGGGTCATCGGTCTCGGTGGAACGACTCCCTGGTGCGCGTAGGCGATCGCGGTCGCCTCGGCGGCCCCCACCCAGATCGGCAGATACCGGACGCCCTCAGCCTCCCGAAGCAGGACTATCGGCGTATTCGACGGCATCTCCATGCGCACGCCCACGACGTCCATCGGGATCATGCGACCAGCGTACGACGGGAAGCTGCCCGACGCAGTCGTGTTCGTGCAGAGCGAATCAGGCCCGACCAGCGCGGACCATCTCAGCCCGCAGCAGGACTGCGTGCAGCTGAATCACCAGGGCGGCGATCTCCCGAACCGCCTCCTGGGCTCGGGCTCGCCCGTCGCGGTCGCGGGTATAGGGGGTGATCATCTGCTCGATCAGACCGGCTTCACGGTCGGTGACCACCCGGAAGCTGCGGAGATGCCGCGACTCCATTCCGAAGGCGCGGAGCCGTGAGGCGATGGTGCAGATTGCCAAGGCCTCTTCGTCGTAGTGCCCCGCAGGGTTACGCCACACAAGGCCGATCGCCTCGAGTTCGTCGATCTCGCCCTCGTCGAGTGCACCGTGTTCGGCGAGCTCAGCACGATTGAGCCGAACCCTTCCACCACCCGCCCGAAAATCCTGCGGGACGATCGCACCCATATCCGGACCGTCCGAGACACCCTCGAGGTTCTCCCGGATGACCTTCAGGGGTAGATAGTGATCGCGTTGCATCGTGAGCACGGACCGCAATCGCTCCACGTCATTCGACGAGAAACGCCGGTATCCGGAGGGCGTTCGAGCGGGTGTCACCAGTCCCTCGGTCTCCAAGAAGCGAATCTTGCTGATCGACACATCCGAAAACTCCTTCTTGAGGATTCCCAGGACCTCGCCGATGCTCAAGGTCGTCGTGGCGCTCTCGCGCCGTTGTGCATCCGCCATCACATCACCCTGCCGGGTCGATGCCGACCAGGAAGACGAATCGGAACTTGCCGATCTGAACCTCGTCTCCCCCGCGCAGCCTCTGATCGTCCACACGCACGCGATTCACATACGTGCCATTGAGGCTGCCAATGTCCCGGACACTCCACCCTTCGGCACCACGTCGAAACTCTGCGTGACGTCGGCTCACGGTGACGTCGTCGAGGAAGACATCGGATTCAGGTGCACGACCGACGCCGATGACGTCGGCATCCGCAGGAAGTGAGAACTCCGTTCCCTGGCCAGGTCCACGATGGACCACCAGGAGTGCGCCGCCCGAGGGGATCTCCGCTCCCCTTCCCGATCCGACCGAGGGGTGGGATCCGCTGTCGGCAACCGTCGGCAGCACACCGGTGTCGTCAGCGTCCGGAACCGCATGGCCGCACGATGAACAGAACCGATCCCCCGGCTCCAGCGTCTCGCCACAGGATGTGCACTTCATGTCCGGGGCCTCAAGCGCTCGCGGTGAGTGCTTCGTAGTCCGCTGCAGAGAGCAATTGCCCCCACTGGCCTGCGTCGCTCATGTGCATCCGGGCGAACCACCCGCCACCGTACGGCTCCGCATTGACCCGCTCGGGTCGCGTCTCCAACTCCCCGTTGACGGCGACGATCTCACCACTCACCGGCGCATAGATCTCGCTGACGCTCTTGGTCGATTCGATCTCGCCACACGAGTCCCCTGCGGACAGCGTCGACCCGACGCTGGGCAGGGCGACGAAGACGATGTCTCCCAGGGCATGCTGGGCATACTCCGTAATCCCGAACGTCACCGTGCCATCCGTCTCGTCCCGGATCCATTCGTGGCTGGACGTGTAGCGCAGCTCACCGGGTGTCATGCCCTTGACTCCTCTCTACTCCTGCAGCGTAGTCCACGCGAAGCGCGGTCTGGGCGTAGCGCACACCCGCCCACCAATAAAGAAATGCTCCCCACAACGCGAACGCCCAACCGATGGCGACGATCGCTGAACCCACGGGAAATGGCAGCCCCCCCAGCAGGAGAAGCGGGAATCCCCACAAAAGCGCGAAGGTCCCGGTCTTGCCGACATAGGTGACGGGAAGGCTGATCCTGCCCCGTCGGCGCAAGATTGGGAGCAATGCGACGAGCAGGACGTCGCGCAGGACCAGGATGGCCAGTAGCCACCAAGGGATGAACTCGCGCAGGGCGAGGCCGACGAGGGTCGCGGCGATATACAACCGGTCGATCAGGGGGTCCAGGATCTCCCCGACCCGGGAGAACTGGTTCAGGCGGCGGGCCAAATACCCGTCAAGCCAGTCGGAGGCCCCACCCAGCACCAGGACGAGAAAGGCCCAGACATCGGCTTCAGCGACGAGGAGCAACCACAGGAACAGAGGGACCCCGACCAGCCGCGCGACGCTGATCGCGTTGGGAATGGTGAGATTCCCCCTCACGGACTCCTCCACGTGCAGCCCGGGCTTGCCGACATGGTCACCAGCATGTCACCACGATCACGGTGCTGCCCCGAATCGCGACTCCTCCTGCGCCCGGATCTCCCCGATGTCCGGACGAGAGCGCAGCCCTGCCAGCGCTCGCGACATCCGATGGTTGCCCGCGAGTCGCTCGCGATTCCGGTCCAAGAACCACCAGTAGCCCGCGGTGAACGGACACGCATCGTCACCGACACGTACCGTCGGCGAGTAGCGACATCCACCGCAGTAGTTGCTCATCCGGTTGATGTAGGCCCCACCCGACGCGTAAGGCTTCGTTGCCACAATGCCACCGTCCGCGAACAGACCCATGCCGATGACATTGGCTGCCATGACCCAGGGATAGCCGTCCACGAAAGCACGCTGGAACCAATCGTTGATCATCCGAGGCTCGTATCCGCGCTGCAAGGCCCAATTCGCCAGGATCATCAACCGGGGTATGTGGTGTACCCAGCCGCGTTCGGCCACCCCCGCCATCACGTCCGAGAGACATGCGGCCGAGATCGCGGTCGACTCGAGTTCCTCGAACCAGGTCGGTCCAGGGGTTCGCGCCTCGAGGACATTCATCTCGGGGTAGTCCTCGCCCAGGTGCCAGTAGAGATGCCAGACGTACTCTCTCCACCCCGCTACCTGTCGGACGAATCCCTCGACACTCGGGAGCGGGGCGAAACCCGCGTGATAGGCACGCACAGCCGCCTCGATTACCTCACCGGGTGCGAGCAGGCCGAGGTTGAGTGGCGCCGACAGGAGTGAGTGCGCGAGGAAAGGATCACCCGACATCATCGCGTCCTCGTAGGGGCCGAAGTCCGCGAGTCGATGTGTGATGAAATCGTCGAGGGCCGCACGAGCTTCACCACGCGACGCAGCGAAACGACGGGGAGCGTCATGGCCTAGGAATTCGATCCCCTCGGCCTCCCATCGGTCCAGCACCTCACGCACTTCCTGATCGACATCGGTCTCGGTTGGGCACAGTGGTGCTCGATCAAGGAGCTGATCCCGGCCCCGCGGTGGGGGCTCACGGTTCAGCTCATCGAAGTTCCATCGCCCGCCGACCGGATCGTCGCCCTCCATCAAAATGTGATGTTCACGTCGCGTGGTTCGGTACCAGTCCTCGAGGAGCAGGCGTGATGAACCACGTCCCTGCGCCCACGCGTTGAACTCCTCCCACGACGTCAAGAAGCCGGGCGTGCCCTCGCGAATCACCGCACCGAGCCTGCGCGCCATCGCCACCGCGGCGCGACTGTGCGGATGCCACACTTCGACGGGCGTCCCGATCTGCGCGAGCCCTTCGGCAAAAGTCTCTGCACGAACGAATATCGAATCGTCTTCGGATGCCCGCATCCGCATTGCAGTGAGGATCAGGTGCGCCTTCTGTCGGTGATATCTCCGACGACGGAACATGGATCGTGACTCGATCAGAACACTTGGCAGCGAGTCATCGTCGAAATGCGCACCGAGCTGATCGCCGAGAATCCAGAGATGTGTCACGCGCGCACCACCATCCATCGCCCACCGTACTCAACCGCATGCAATGCGCTGCCGTAAGCCATAGAAATCGACGCGTCCGAGATTACGTCACGAAGTCGCCCCTGGGCGATCGTGTGACCCGCGCTCAGCAAGATCGCGTGAGACGCCGTACTCGGAATTTCCTCGAAGTGGTGGGTCACCGTGATGGTGCACGGCCCGTGCTCATCGCGGGCCATCCGCTCGAGGTCGGCGACGAGGTGCTCCCTCGCTGCCACATCCAGACCGGCAGCGGGTTCGTCGAGGATCAGCATCTCGGGGTCCGTCATCAGCGCGCGCGCGATCATCACGCGCTTCCACTCCCCGTCGGACAGGGAGCCCAGGTGCCGATCGGCCAATCCACCCACGCCCCAGGTGGTCAGCAGGCCCACCGCGCGCTCCATGTCTACCCGGTCGTAGGTCTCGCGCCACCTCCCCCGGATGCCGTGCACGGCCGTGGCAACGACGTCCACCACCCGCTCGGAATCGGGAATGTGCTCGCCTTCCGCGGCACCCACGTACCCGACCGCTGGCGTGATCTCGGACAGATGGACCGCGCCCAACTCGTGTCCGAGCACCGCGGCCTCGCCTCGACTCGGAAACATCCGGGCACCGGCGATCGACATGAGGGTGGACTTCCCGGCGCCGTTGGGGCCGAGAACCACCCAATGTTCCCCCGCATCCACCTCCCAATTGATGCCGTCGAGGATCCATCGACCTGCGCGGATGACACCGACACCCCGCATGCTCAGCACCCTCACCCGGGCAGCCTAAGGTTCCGGGCCCCACTACCGTGTCCGCGTGCGTCGCACCCTCCTCATCACCGTCAACGGCTCGGACCGGCCGGGCGTGTCCAGTGAGATCTTCCGTGCCTGCGGCGCACACCCCGTGCGCGTGATCGATACCGAACAGTTGGTGATCCGGGGACGCCTGGTCCTCGCGGTCCTGCTCGAGGGCTTGACCGACGACACGAACCTCGAGGCGTGCGCGGAGCACATCCGCGAGATCGCGTCGACGCTCAGCATGGATGTCGACGTTGCGATCGGAGAGCCGGAGAACCCCGACATGATGGACCGCAAGTTCCGGGTGACCATCCTCGGCGCACCGTTGCTCCCGGATGCAGTCTCCCTCGTCGCGCGAGAGGTTGCCACCCACGGCGGCAACATCGACCGAATCCATCGCATCGCTGATTACCCGGTAACCGCGATCGCTTTCGACGGTTCCGGACTCGACCCGGATCAGATTCGACGGCAACTCGCGGAGATTTCGAGTTCCAGTGGCGTGGACATCGCGATCCAGGATCAGTCACTGGAGGCGCGCGGTCAGTACCTCGTGCTACTCGACGTCGATTCCACGGTCATTCAGGACGAGGTGATCGACCTCCTCGCCGCCCGTGCCGACCGACTTGCCGAAATTGCCGCCATCACGACGTCCGCGATGGAAGGCACGATCGACTTCCAGGAGGCGCTACGTCAGCGGGTGGCGCTACTCGCCGGACTTCCTGCAGGCGTCCTTGATGAGGTCCGCGACGAGATCACCCTCACGCCCGGCGCCCGAACACTGTGCCGCACCCTGAAGCGATTGGGTTACCGCATTGCCCTGGTCTCAGGCGGCTTCACCCCCGTCATCGCCCCGATTGGGCAGGATCTGGGTGTCGACGTAGTGCGAGCGAATGAGTTGGAGATCGCAGATGGACGTCTCACGGGACGAGTAATCGGACCGATCATCGACCGGGTTGCCAAGCGCGAGGTGCTCGAGGAACTCGCAGCCACGTACCAAATTCCCCGACGCCGCACGGTGGCGATCGGCGATGGTGCCAACGATGTGGACATGCTCGCTGCGGCCGGCCTCGGGATCGCTTTCAACGCCAAACCGGTGACACGTGAAGTTGCCGATGCATCCGTGAACGTTCCCTATCTCGATTCGGTGCTCTTCCTCCTAGGGATCACGCGTGCCGAGATCGAGGAGGCGGATGCCCGGGGAGGCACGCCCACGCCGCGCCCCTAGCGCGCGACGTGGAATGACCTGAGGCGCACGGCACCGCGGTCGAATGTCGCCCATGGCTGATCACACTCGAGTACTGCAAAGGCTGACGTGGGGAACCTGTCGATTGCCTCGTGCCCGACCCAGGCGCGCACCGAGTCCTCCAAACCAGGATTGTGTCCGACCACGATGACGGCATCCGCAGACTCGACAGAACGCACGCGATCCGCGATTGCACTTACCTCTGCCTCGTAAAGTGCAGGCGCGGTCTCAACGCGCACACGACGATTCCACGCCCCCGAGACGGCGGCCCAGGTCTGCTGCGAGCGCACTGCGTCGGAGACAAGCGCGAGGACCCACGCCGACTCCACCAGTTCGCGATTGAGGAGTGGTGCCATCAGTGGTGCTTCCCGACGTCCCCGCTTCGCCAGCGGTCGCCGATGATCCGGAACCCCGGGCGGGTAATCGGATTTCGCGTGGCGCATCAGAACGAGAAGCCCCATCACGCACCCTGCGAGTGGACACCGCCGTCGACGTGCACGATCTCACCGGTCGTAGCCGGGAACCAGTCCGACAAGAGCGCAACGCAGGCGCGCGCCGCAGGCTCCGGATTCGTGAGGTCCCAGCCCAGGGGTGCGCGCTCCTTCCACACCTCCTCGAATTCCTCGAATCCCGGGATGCTCTTGGCCGCCATGGTGCGAATGGGGCCCGCGGCAACGAGGTTCACTCGGATCCCCCGCGACCCGAGGTCTCGGGCCAAGTAGCGCGATGTGCTCTCGAGAGCCGCTTTGGCCACCCCCATCCAGTCATAGGTCGGCCAGGCCACGCTGGCGTCGAAGTCCAGCCCCACCACCGAACCGCCGCGATCCATAAGAGGGAGGCAGGCCATCGTCAGGGACTTGAGCGAGTAGGCACTCACCTCGACGGCTGTCGAGACGTCCGCCCACTCGGTGTTGAGGAAGTTTCCGCCCAGCGCAGCTTCCGGCGCGAAACCGATCGAATGCACGACGCCATCGATGTGGTCGGCGAACGGCCGGAGCCGATCTGCCAGAGACTCGAGGTGCTCCCGTTCGGTCACGTCCAACTCGACTGTCTCGACGGGATTCGGAAGTCGGGTGGCGACGCGCGTGGTGAGTGAGAGCGCCCGACCGAAGGAGGTCAGGATCACGGAGGCGCCCTCCTCCTGACACAGGCGCGCAATGTGAAAAGCGATCGACTGATCCGTCAACACGCCCGTGACGAGCACGGAGCGACCATCCAGGATTCCCACGCCTCTCCCTTCAGTGGCCCATGCCGAGACCGCCGTCGACCGGCACCACGGCACCGGTGACGTAGCCGGCGTCGTCCGAACACAGGAACGTCACGACCCCGGCAATCTCGTCCGGTGATGCGTAGCGCCCCAACGGTATCGACGTCAGGATCTGTTCCCGCCGCGAATCATCGAGTTCCGCAGTCATATCCGTATCCACGAACCCGGGAGCCACTACGTTGGCTGTGATTCCACGGGGACCCAGTTCTCGCGCGAGTGATCGGGCGACACCGATCATCCCGGATTTCGACGCCGCATAGTTGACCTGCCCGGGCCCGCCCATGGTCGCGACAACCGACGACACGAACACGATCCGGCCCCAGCGGGCCCGAACCATCCCGCGAACCGCTGCCCGCGTCAATCGGATCGGCCCCGCGAGATTCGTCTCCAAGACGGTATCGATGTCCGTGTCGGACATCCGCATCAGCAGTGTGTCCGCAGTGATGCCAGCGTTGTTCACCAAGGCGATCACCGGTCCATGTGCCTGGGTCACATGGTCGAAGGCCCGCTCGATCGAGGCGGGGTCGGCAAGATCCAGCGAAACTGCCGCGAGACCATCGGGTGCCAACCCCGAACGGGATCCCACCACGACTGACCATCCGGCATCGCGCAACCTGCGCGCACAGGCGAGCCCGATACCGCGGTTACCCCCCGTAACCAGCACTACTCCCTCAGGTCGCACTCCGTGCCCTCCGATCGTCGATGCGGGACAGGATGATTCCCAGCGGGATAAAGATCAAGGCCAGCCACGACCCGAGCACGGGCGCGAAGACGCTGGCAATTCCCACGATGAGGAACGCGAATCCAAAGATGAATCCCCTGCGGGGACGGGTGACCGCCTTCATATGCGGATCGCAGAGTTCCGGATGACGCAGCGCGTGCCACCCGATCAATGCCGCACTCCAGGAGATCACCGCGAGGTTGCACCAGTAGAGCAGCCCGGTTCCCCCCATACCTTCGTCTCGAGCCGTCGCGCTCGCCGCAACGCCCATCCCTTCGCCGTACACCGAACTCGTCCATGGCAGAAGCACGATGCCGATCAACCACAGCAGGTTGAGCCAAAAGATCACCGCGTCGAAGGCAATCAGGCGGCGGAAAACTCGAAGATGCACCTGCCACATGACTGCCACCACCACGAACGTGAAACCGAAGGTGATCAACTCACTCGAGTTGTCTGAGAGCACATCCCAGACAGAACCTTCGCCTGGGGTGGCCCGGATGTCGATGACGGACAAGATGAGGAGCGTGATGGCGACCGCGGTCACCGCGTCGGTGAAACTCACCAGCCGATCGAAAGACCGCTTGTCCCACATCTCAGGAATCCTCGAGGCGGTAGCCCACCTTCACCGTCACCTGGAAGTGGTCGACCGTGTTCTCCCGGACGTAGCCGCGGATCTGCTCAACCTCGAACCAGTCCACATGGCGACGCTGGTCCCCGGCCCTGGCTACGGCATTGCGCACCGCGGCCTCAATGGACTCCCGGGAGGTTCCCACGATCTCGGTGATGCCGTACGCCCGATCCGCCACGATTCGCTCCTCTCCTCGCGCGCAGCCTAGGGCTCACCTGGCGGCAGGTCGCTTTCCCCCGTACCGTGCTCTTGTGGCGACATCCCCGCAGGACGTGCACACCATCACAGGTGCCCAGCGCGCACTCTCCGACGAGCAGACGTCGCGCACCCGCAAATACCTGCTGTCGATGGGCATCCGCACTGCCTGTGTACTCGGGGCGATCATCGTGCCGGGGTGGCCCCGATGGGTCCTGATCGCAGGGGCCGTGGTGCTGCCGTACTTCGCCGTTGTGATCGCAAACGCAGGCAAGTCACGTGATCGCTCCGGTGACCTGGGTGTCGTCCCGCAACCCCAGGCGGCTCTCCCTGCTTCTGGCGCGGCGATCGAGGGAGTCATCGTCGAGCCCGATCGATCGGACGCGTAGCGGCTTATCCTGCTGGTGTGTGGGCACTGCTGCGAACTGGCCGCTGGATCGGATTCACCGTCGCCGTGGTCGTGGCGGTCGTGGCGTTCGGTCTGCTGAGTGCCTGGCAGTGGAGTCGCGCCGAGGAGCACCGCGTTGACCGCACCGAATTGACGACGCGGCTCACCGCCGAGCCACAGCCCCTGGACACCGGGGAGTATCCCGAGTACTCACGTGTCACGGTGGAGGGCGCGTTCGTCGAGGGAAGCGATCGTCTGGTCCGCTCACGCCCCCAGGGGGGCGGTAACGGCTTCTGGGTGGCATCGGCCTTGGAACCGGGCAACCTTCCCGGCACGCACGTGTGGGTCGTACGCGGGTGGATGCCCTCCCAAACGGCCGCCACGACGTCGATCCCGGTGCCCCCGGCGCCATCTGGCCCACAAGCCATCGCCGGATACCTCCGAGCCTTCGAAGACACCGGACCGACACCCGCAGATCTGCCCAGTGGACAGATCACCGCGATGAGCACGGCGGAACTCCCACGACTCGACGGTGATGCATATCCCCAGTGGATCCAGTCGTCTCAGGAGGAGATCGGACTGGAAGTGCTGGACCTCCCCGACATCGATGAGAGCCGGAATATCTCCTACGCCGTGCAGTGGATCCTCTTCGCCGCCGTCGCAATCAGCGGGTGGTTCATATTCCTCCGGCGTGAAGCCCGCGAGGATGCTCAGGAAGCAGAGCTGGCGAACTGAGTCGTGTACAGGTCCGCGTACATCCCGCCGCGGCCGATCAGTTCTCGGTGTGTTCCGCGTTCGACGATGCGGCCACCCGCCACGACCAGGATCTGATCGGCACGCAGGATCGTCGAGAGACGGTGCGCGATCACGAGGGAGGTCCGGTTGGCGAGGGCTGTATCCAGGGCCTGTTGCACCAGGACTTCGCTCTCACTATCGAGGTGTGCGGTCGCCTCATCGAGGATCACGATCCGAGGGGCCTTGAGCAGGACACGCGCGATGGCGATCCGCTGCTTCTCCCCGCCCGAGAGTCGATAACCCCGGTCTCCCACCACCGTGTCCAGGCCGTCGGGCAGGGTCTCGATGACGTGCCAGATGTGCGCCGCCCGGCACGCAGCGACCATGTCCTCCTCGCTTGCGTCGGGCCGCGCGAAGGACAGGTTCGCCCGAATTGTGTCGTGAAAGAGGTGCGAGTCCTGGGTCACGGCACCGATCGCCTCGCGGAGTTCCTGAGATTCCACATCGGCGACGTCGACCCCGCCGATGCGAACGACCCCCGACGTCGGGTCGTAGAGCCGTGCGACAAGGGCGGTGATGGTCGTCTTCCCCGCACCACTCGTGCCAACGAGCGCCGTCATCGTGCCCGCGGGAACGCTGAAGTTCATGTGATCGAGTACGTCCGCTGACGGGCGGTCCACCTCGGCCACGGCGATGGACTCCAGACTGGCCAGGCTCACGTCGCGCGCTGCCGGGTAACGGAAGGAGACGTCGTCGAACTCCACGCCGAGTGGTCCGTTCGGAAGCGGACGTGGGCGCGTCGGGGGGGCCACTAGCGGCGGGAGATCGAGTACCTCGAAGACACGCTCGAATGACACCAAGGCGGTCATCACGTCGACGCGAACGTTGGACAACGCGGTCAGCGGTCCGTACATCTGAGCGAGGAGCGCGACCAGGGCGATCAAGGTGCCCAAGCTGATCGTTCCTGCGATAACCAGATTGCCGCCGACCCCGTAGGTGAGCGCCGTGGCGAGCGCAGCGACGAGCGTGAGGGCGGTGAAGAAGTAGCGGTTCGCCATAGCTATCCGGACACCGGTGTCCCGGACCAGTGCCGCCTTGCCTGCGAACAGCGCAGCCTCGCGCCCCGGGTCACCGAAGAATTTCACCAGCAGTGCGCCCGCAACATTGAATCGCTCTGTCATCTGCGAGCTCATCGAGGCGTTCGTCTGCATCTGCTCCCGAGTGAGGGCTTGAAGGGTCCTCCCCATGTAGCGCGCTGGAATCAGGAAGAGCGGGAGAAGCACGAGGGCCAAGAGGGTGATCTGCCAGGACAGTGCGAACATCGCCACCAGCACGATCACCAGGGTGATGATGTTCCCGACGACTCCGCCCAGGGTGGAGGTGAAAGCCTGCTGGGCACCGATGACGTCGCTGTTGAGCCGCGATACGAGGGCACCCGTCTGGGCGCGCGTGAAGAATGCCACCGACTGCCGCTGCACGTGGTCGTACACCTCAGTGCGCAGGTCGAAGATCAGACCCTCACCGATGCGTGCGGAGTACCAACGGCCCACAAGCCCCAGCCCTGCATCCGCAAATGCCAGCGCAGCGATGAGGATCGCGGTCCACGTGACGAGACCGGCATCGCCGACGCTGATGCCCTCGTCCACGATCCGGCGAAACAGAAGTGGCTGCGCTACTGCGAGCACGGACGCAACGGTCACCGTGATGAGGAACAGCACGATCAGGGATCGGTACGGAAGTGCATAGGAGAGGATCCGGCGCACAACCGAACGCTGCAACCGGGTCCGGGACACGGATCGGTCCCGGGTGAAGGACTGGTAGGTCTGCCAGATGTTGTAGTTGCTCATTGCGTGAACTCGCGGATCAGATCACGCATCCGCTGCATCTGCGCATGACGCTCGGTCACCCACGGCTCAGCACCAGCGGAGACATCCGCCATCACTCGCTTTGCCGCTCTCAGGGCACCCGGATTGGCTGCGCGCAACTGATCGAGTAGCACCTGGGTAGCCTCCTCCGGAGACTCCGAGAGCACCGTGGCCAGTCCCCAGGCGTAGGCCGTGCTTCCGCTGATCGGTATTCCGCTGGTCAGCGCGAGGGCGCGCGAATACCCCAGGGTTGGGTGCAGATGCGCGGCAGCGCCGAGGTCGGGGATGATTCCCAGCGCGGTCTCACGCAGTACGAGGTGTGCCTCCGGGTGCACCACCACGAGATCCGCCGCGAGAGCTAACTGGAATCCCGCGCCGATCGCATTGCCCTGAACCACGGCGACCACGTGCGCGTCAAGCGACCGCCACACGCGGAAGGCAGCCTGAGCGGCCTGGATGAAGGTATCCAACTCCGCGTCGGTGCCCTGGGCCAGGCTGAGCAGGGTGACGTCGGAGGCCCCCGGTGCGAACAGCGCCCGATCGAGTCCGGCACTGAAGTCGGGAGCGGTGCCGTCCAGGATTACGAACCGCGTTTCTGGTGTGACCTGATCCGCGACGGATACCAGGTCCGCCCATGTCTGGGGCGTTTGCGCGTTGCGGCTCTCAGGGCGGTCGAGGCGCACCCGCAGGACGTCCGGCTCCTCCTGCCACACGCGCACGCCACCGGGTGTGTTCATGCCAGTTCCACCAATCCCGCGTATTCGTCGCTCCACAGGTCCTCGTCACCATCAGGCAGGAGGACGACCCGCTCGGGTGACAAGGCTGCCACGGCGCCCGGATCGTGGCTCACCAGCACCACCGCCCCCCGGTAGGACGCCAGCGCGGTGAGTACCTCCGTGCGGCTGGCGGGGTCCAGGTTGTTCGTCGGCTCGTCCAAGAGGAGCACGTTCGCCCCCGACACCACGAGGCACGCGAGGGCGAGACGTGTCTTCTCCCCACCCGAGAGGACATGCGTGGGCTTGTCCACGGCGGAGCCCTGGAACAGGAAGGAGCCGAGCACGGTGCGCCGCGAGGTCTCGTCTAGATCCGGCGCCGCCGACGCCAGCGTCTGATGAACGGTGGCGGCCGGGTCCAGGGTTTCGTGCTCCTGGGCGTAGTAGCCGACAACCGCACCATGCCCTCGATCGACGCTTCCGGTGTCCGCCCGATCGACGCCGGCCAGGATGCGCAAGAGCGTGGTCTTGCCGGCACCGTTCAGTCCCAGGATCACGACGCGGGATCCGCGGTCGATGGCCAGGTCGATGTCCGTGAAGACTTCGACGGACCCGTAGGACTTCGATAGGCCCGTCGCCTCGATCGGAACCCGACCGCACGGCCTCGGTTCGGGGAATCGCAGTTTCGCAACCCGCTCCGACCGTCTCTCTCCCTCTGCATCCCCCAGTAGTCGTTCGGCACGCTTGAACATCGATTGCGCAGCTTTGGCTTTTGTCGCCTTGGCGCGCATACGCTCCGCCTGTGTTCGAAGGGCCTCCGCCTGTTGTTCGGCGTTACGCCGCTCGCGCTTGCGCCGACGTTCGTCCGTCTCACGGGCCAGGAGGTAGTTCTTCCACGACATTGCATACTGATCGATGACATGTCGTTGGGCGTCCAGGTGCCAGACCTTGTTGACCGTCGCCTCGAGAAGCTCCGTGTCGTGACTGATCACGATGAAGCCACCCTGATAGCTCGACAGGAATCCTCGCAACCACACGATCGAGTCGGCATCAAGGTGGTTCGTCGGCTCATCGAGCAGGAGGATGTCCGCACCACTGAACAGGATGCGGGCCAGTTCGATCCGCCTGCGCTGACCGCCGGAGAGAGTCCCGAGTTCCTGCTCCAGCACCCGCGGAGGCAACCCCACGGACGCGGCGATCGAGGCTGCCTCCGCTTCCGCCGCGTACCCGCCCTTGGATTCGAACTCGGCCTCGGCTCGCGCGTACTTGTCGCCCACGATGGACGGATCGTCTAGATGTGTCATCTCCTGGCGTAGGGACTCGAGTCGGCGGACCACCTGAGCCAGTCCACGGCCCGAGAGGATCCGTCCCCGGGCTGATTCGTGCGGGTCCGCGCTCCGTGGGTCCTGGGGGAGGTAGCCGACCGAACCTCGACGGTCCACGGTTCCGGACGCCGGGATGCCCTCCCCCGCCAATACCCGGGTCAAGGTGGTCTTCCCCGCCCCATTGCGACCGACAAGGCCGATGCGGTCGCCTCGATCCACGCGCAGCGACTCCGCCTCGAGGAGGAGTTCGGAGCCAGCGCGGAGTTCGATGCCTGTGGCGCGGATCATGACGCGCCGATCGTACGGTGGCTACACGTTGAAGCCGAGGGAGCGCAACATGTCGCGCCCGTCATCGGTGATCTTGTCCGGTCCCCACGGCGGCATCCACACCCAGTTAATCCGGAAGTCGGCGACAACAGGTGACAGCGCCATCCTGGTCTGATCTTCGATCACATCGGTCAACGGACATGCCGCGGACGTGAGAGTCATGTCGACGGTGGCGATATTCGCGTCATCGACACTCACTCCGTAGACCAGGCCGAGGTCGACGACGTTGATGCCCAACTCCGGGTCGACGACGTCCTTCATGGCTTCGAGAACATCGTCCTCGCTTGCGTGGGTCTGGACCTCACTCATATGAACCACCTTCCACCGGGATTCCCGCCTTGACTTCCGCGTCCCTGAGGGCCATCCAGGGAAGCAATGCGCACTTGATGCGTGCCGGGTACTTGGAGACCCCAGCGAATGCCACTGCATCCTGGAGGACTTCCTCATCGGGGGTGCCTGACCCCTTGGATCGCATCAGGTCGAGGAACGCCGCTTCGACCCTATGAATCTCGGCGATAGGGCGCCCCTCCACCAATTCGCTCATCACACTTGCGCTCGCCTGGGAGATCGAGCATCCCTGACCCTCGTAGCCGACGTGCAGCAGTCCGTCCGCATCTGCCGTCACGGTGACGGTGACCTCGTCACCGCAGGTGGGATTGACCTGGTGACTCTCCCCGTGCGGCTCCGGCAGCAATCCGACGCCGCGGGGATTCCTGTAGTGGTCGAGGATGATCTCCTGATACAGCGAATCGACGTCCATTCACGCCACCCCGAAGTACTTCTGAGCGGCACGGATCCCCGCGACGGCGGCGTCGATGTCTCCGTGATCGTTGTAGATGTAGGTGGAGATGCGTGTCGTGGCCGGAACGCCGTACCGTCGACAGGTGGGCCAGGCGCAGTGGTGCCCGACCCGCACGGCGATCCCCCGACTATCGAGAATCTGTCCGACGTCATGCGGGTGGATCCCCTCGACCGTGAACGAGATCGCGCTGCCCCGCTCGACATTCGTCCGCGGACCTATGACGGTCACTCCATCGATCTCCTGTAGTCGGGCCAGCGCATAGCCGGTCAGCTCATGCTCATGAGCCGCGACGGCATCCATCCCGAGGTCGTCGAGGTACTCGACGGCGGCACCGAGGCCGACCGCCTGAGCCACCATGGGCACTCCCGCTTCGAACCGCTGGGGTGGCGGTGCGTAGGTGCTGTGGTCGAGGTACACCATCTCGATCATCGAGCCACCGGTGAGGAACGGCGGCATGGTGGCGAGCACGTCCTCGCGGCCCCAGAGCATGCCGATACCCGTCGGACCCAGCATCTTGTGCCCACTCCACGCGACGAGGTCAGCGCCGAGGTCCGCCATCGACACCGGCATGTGCGGAATTGACTGACAGGCATCGACGACCCCGATCGCGCCGACCGCATGTGCGGCATCCATCACCTGACGAACCGGGGTGATCGTTCCGAGGATGTTCGACTGGTGGACGATCGAAACGACACGCGTCGACGAATCGATGACGCTGCCGAGGTCACCGAGGTCGAGTCGCCCGTCGTCGGTGAGCCCTATCCACCGGAGCGTGGCCCCGGTCTTCGCAGCGACTTCCTGCCACGGCACGAGATTCGCATGGTGTTCCATCTCGGTGACCACGATGGAATCCCCCGGACGCAACGCGAATCGTGGATCGACCTCACGGCCGTGACGTGCGAGGGCGGAGGCGTTGCTGAAGGCGTAGGCGGCGAGGTTCAAGCCCTCCGTGGCGTTCTTGGTGAACACCACTTCGTTCGCCCGGGCTCCGACGAACCCCGCGACGCGGGCACGGGCGCCTTCGTAGGCCTCCGTGGCTTCCTCCGCCAACTGGTGGGCGCCCCGATGGGCGGCCGCATTCGAGGTCTCGTAAAAGGAACGCTCCGCATCAAGGACCGCGCGCGGCTTCTGGGACGTCGCCGCACTGTCCAGGTACACCAACGGCTGCCCATCCCGGACGGTGCGCTCCAGGAGTGGGAAATCCTTCTTGATGCGTTGCGGATCGAGACTGGTCATCACGTGTCCTAGGCGTTCACCGTGGAGACGAAACGCTCGTAGCCTTGTGCCTCGAGTTCGTCGGCGAGAGCGGGGCCGCCACTCTCGACGATGCGGCCGTCGACGAAGACATGCACGACGTCGGGTGTGATGTAGCGCAGGATGCGGGTGTAATGCGTGATGAGGAGGATTCCCGCGTCCGAAGTGGCGTGGAAGGCATTCACGCCCTCGGAGACCGTGCGGAGGGCATCGACGTCGAGCCCGGAGTCGGTCTCGTCGAGGATGGCGAACTTGGGCTTCAGCAACGCGAGTTGAAGCACCTCATGGCGCTTCTTTTCGCCACCGGAGAATCCCTCGTTGACATTGCGCTCGGAGAAGGCAGGGTCCATTTGGAGGGAGGCCATGGCCTCCTTGACCTCCTTGATCCACTCGCGAAGCTTGGGTGCCTCACCCCGTACGGATGTGGCAGCGGTACGGAGGAAATTGGACACCGACACACCAGGGATCTCCACCGGGTACTGCATGGCCAGGAAGAGCCCCGCACGCGCACGCTCGTCCACCGACATGCCCAGGACGTCGACCCCATCGAGGGTGATCGATCCCGACGTGACCGTGTACTTGGGGTGACCCGCGATGACGTAGGCCAGCGTCGACTTTCCGCTGCCGTTGGGTCCCATCACGGCCTGGACCGAACCTGAATCCAGCGTCAGCGAGACACCCCTCAGGATCTCCTTTGTTCCGCCTTCAACGTCGACGCTTGCGTGGAGATCCGAAATCTTCAACGTGTTCACTGCTACCTCGTTTCCGGGATGTCGATCATGATGTCTGCGGATGGGCCTTCGCCCTCGACGGCGACGGGGAAAACTGGTACCGGTTTGTTGGCCGGAAGCGACAGGGGCTCGCCGGTTCGGAGATCGAATTGCGATCCGTGCAACCAGCACTCAATGGTGCAGCCGTCCACGTCGCCCTCGGAAAGCGCCACATCCGCATGGGAACAGCGATCCTCAATGGCGAAGACCCCCTCGACCGTGCTGACGACCGCAACGTTCCAGCCATCGACGACGACCCTGATCGCTCCCACCCCGGGCAGGTCTGCGAGGGAACACGCACGCACCGCCGTCATGGTGGCAGCTCCGACATCCCGATTCGAGCCTCGAGCCCGGTCAGCACTTCCCGGCGCAAGGTCTCGTCTCCGATCTTCGCCAGCACATCCACGAAGAATCCGCGCACGACGAGGTGGCGGGCAAGGTCCTCGGGGATGCCACGGCTCTGCAGGTAGAAGAGCTGCTCGTCATCGAACCGACCGGTGGCGCTGGCGTGACCGGCGCCGGCCACATCCCCTGTTTCCAGTTCCAGATTGGGAACGGAGTCTGCACGGGGTCCGTCAGTGAGAAGCAGATTCCGATTCAGTTCGTACGTGTCGATCCCGACGGCATTGCGACGAACGAGGACGTCTCCCACCCACACGCTGTGCGAGGAATCACCCGAGAGAGCCCCCTTGTAGACGACGTTGCTCGAACAATGCGGTTGGTTGTGATCGATAAAGACCCGATGTTCCTGATATTCCGCGCCCTGTGTCAGGAAGGCACCGACCACATCCACCGCACCACCAGGGCCAGCGAACTCCACCGAGGGACACATGCGGATGAAGGCGGCGCCCATGGTGACACTCAGCGCGTTCAGGGTGGCGTCCCGCCCGATGATCGAGTGCCACTGCCACATCTGCCGTGAATCTCCCCGCCCATCCATGAGAGACAGGATTGTCAGGCGCGATCCATCACCGACGTGGGTGACGATGGACCCTGCGGAATCCGTCGCAAGGTCGTGCCGGAGGACGACCGTGGCATATGCGTGGCGCCCACACCGGATGACAATGTGGCCCACGGCGGCGGGTGCCGACCCCACGAGTGAGACATCGATTGCTTCTCCGGACTCGTGGCCGTCCGGGATTTCGATGACGATCGCATGCGCCACGGCATGGCGCGCGATCGCCGCTGGCCGATCCACCGCGTACGTGTCGTCCCCGACCGCCCCCGTCGACACCAACGGCGACGGGGATGTGAACCCGAGGGTGGGCAGTGGCCGAACTTCGAAGAAGTCCTGGACCACGTTCACGGGGGTGAACCGCCATTCCTCCTCCCGCCCGGTCGGCAGGGGGAAGTCGTCGGGATCATTCGAGCGGATCCTCGGCGCAAGGTCGGTGGCAGGCGCTTCGGCGACAGCGGTCATCCGACAGCGCCCTCCATCTGCAACTCGATGAGTCGGTTCAACTCCAGGGCGTACTCCATCGGGAGTTCCCGCGCGATTGGCTCGACGAAGCCCCGAACGATCATCGCCATCGCCTCGTCCTCGGCCATACCGCGCGACATCAGATAGAAGAGCTGGTCCTCGCTGACCTTCGAAACGGTGGCCTCGTGGCCCATCGAGACGTCGTCCTCGCGGACATCCACGTAGGGGTACGTGTCCGACCGCGACACGTCGTCCACCAGAAGGGCATCGCAGCGCACCGTGCTCTTCGAGTGGTGACACCCCTCCTGGACCTGCACGAGTCCCCGGTACGAGGTGCGACCGCCACCGCGTGCAACCGACTTGGACACGATCGACGAGGAGGTGTACGGCGCAGCGTGCACCATCTTGGCGCCGGCATCCTGGTGCTGACCTTCTCCCGCGAAGGCGATGGAGAGAGTCTCCCCCTTGGCATGCTCCCCCACCATCCATACGGCCGGATACTTCATGGTAACCTTCGAACCAAGATTCCCGTCGATCCACTCCATCGTGGCGCCCTCGTGCGCCACTGCGCGCTTCGTGACGAGGTTGTACACGTTCACTGACCAGTTCTGGATGGTGGTGTAGCGACAGCGGGCACCCTTCTTCACGATGATCTCGACCACGGCGGAGTGCAGCGAGTCGCTGGAGTAGATGGGTGCAGTGCATCCCTCGACGTAATGCACATACGCATCCTCGTCGACGATGATCAAGGTCCGCTCGAACTGTCCCATGTTCTCGGTGTTGATCCGGAAGTAGGCCTGCAGCGGGATCTCGACATGCACGCCCTTCGGGACGTAGATGAACGACCCGCCCGACCACACGGCAGTGTTCAGAGCCGCGAACTTGTTGTCGCCCACAGGGATGACGCTCGCGAAGTACTCACGGAACAGCTCCGGGTGCTCCTTGAGGCCGGAGTCGGTGTCGAGGAAGATGACGCCCTGCTCCTGAAGGTCCTCGCGGATGGCGTGATAGACCACCTCGGACTCATATTGCGCCGCCACACCGGCGATCAGGCGATTCTTCTCCGCTTCGGGGATCCCGAGTCGGTCGTAGGTGTTGCGGATGTCCTCCGGCAACTCATCCCAACTCGAGGCCTGCTTCTCCGTCGACCGCACGAAGTACTTGATGTTGTCGAAGTCGATCCCGGTCAGGTCGGACCCCCAGGCGGGCATCGGCTTCTTCTCGAAGAGTCGAAGACCTTTGAGCCGGAGGTCGAGCATCCACTCCGGCTCACCCTTCTTAGCCGAGATGTCCCGCACCACGTCTTCGTTGAGCCCACGGCGAGCGCCGGAGCCTGCATCGTCCGCGTCACGCCAGCCATACTCGTAGCGGCTCAGCGCATCGATCGTTTTGGCTTGTTCCTCTGCTGCGGTGCTCATGCCGAAACCTTTCCTCGGGACGGGGATGTCGGACTGTGGATCGATGGACCGATGAGTGCGGTGCACACTCCGTCACCCTGCGCCAGCGTGGCCAATCGAGTGACGTGGCGACCCAGGGCCTGGGCGATGGCCTCCGCCTCGGCGTCACAGAGCTCGGGGAACTCACGCGCTGCATCCACCACAGGACAGTGGTGCTGGCAGAGCTGGTGTTGACCCGACGCGAGGCTGCTCGACTCTGCCGCGAACCCGGCGGCGTCGAGGCGCTGGACCACGGCATCGATGGACTGGGTGCCGCTGCCGACGACCGACCGGGCGCGACGTGCGGCGAATTCCGCGACGGCCGCACGCCCTTGGGTGTCGGCAAGAAAACGCAACGCGGCGAGGGCCAGATCGTCGTAGGCCTGATCGCATGCCGCGCGACCATCCTGGGTGAGGGAGAAGACCTTGCTTGGCCGACCGCGACCGCGCCGCGCACGTGGGCCGTAGGGCGCCTCGTCGGTCGCTTCCACGAGGCCGGAAACAGCCAGCGCGGCCAACGGTCTCCGAACAGCTGCGGCCGACATCCCCAGGCGCGAGGCAACCTCCGCAGCCGTCGCGGGACCCAACTCCAGCAGGCTCCGCGCCACCCGCTCGGCGGCTTCACCGGGGAATTTCACAACAATATTGTTGCGTAAATCGAGATGTACGCAAATCGGGCCTGGATACAGTGGGAAGACCATGGGCACCGACGGGCGATCCCCCGCGTGGGTACGCCGCGTCTACGTGGCGAACCTGGTCGCCCAGGGGGCGATCATCGTGACCGGGGCCATCGTGCGGATCACCGGGTCGGGCCTGGGTTGCCCCACCTGGCCCGAGTGTGCCGAGGGCTCCTACATCCCCACCGCGACCCAGGCCGAGGCCTGGCACAAGTACGTGGAGTTCGGCAACCGTCTCCTGACCTTCGTCCTTGCCGCTCTGGCCATCGCGGCCGTCATTGCAGCCCTCGCGGACGCGCGT
Source organism: Actinomycetota bacterium (assembly GCA_016870195.1). Classification (GTDB taxonomy): domain Bacteria; phylum Actinomycetota; class Actinomycetes; order S36-B12; family S36-B12; genus VGCC01. The sequence continues at coordinate 55,267 of VGCC01000005.1, read as the reverse complement.
CGGCGTCGGGCCGCGGACCTCCCTCCGCGTCCCGTCCTCACCGTCCTCGCCGTGGTCCCGCTCGCGGGCACCGTGCTGCAAGCGGTCCTCGGCGGCATCACGGTGCTGACCGGGCTGCACCCCACGATCGTCGCGGCCCATTTCCTGGTCTCGATTGCCCTCGTCGCCGCGTGCGTCGCCCTCGTCGCGCGCTCCGGGGAACCAGGAGACCAGCCGATCGTGTGGACGGCGCCCCGTCCCGTGGTCGTACTGACCTATGCCCTGATCGCCGTCGGATTGGCCGTCGTCATCCTCGGCGTCATCGTCACCGGGAGCGGCCCGCACAGTGGGGACGCTGAGACCGAGGCTCGGTTCAGTTTTGACCCCCGCACCGTCTCCTGGCTCCACGCCGACGCCGTGTTCCTCTTCCTCGGCCTGATCATCGGCGTCATCGTCGCGGCGTCACTCAACGCGGATCTCGGCACGCTCCGTCGTCGCGCACTCATCCTCGCCGGTATCGCAGGTGCTCAGGGGGTAGTCGGCTACACCCAGTACTTCACCGGTTTGCCGGAACTCCTCGTCGGGATCCACGTCCTGGGGGCTGTCGCCACCTGGGTCGCCCTGCTGTTCCTCGCCCCCGCGCTGCGTACCCGGGGTCTCTCACCAGCCGAGGAACGGATCCACGCCTACCAGTAGGAACAGGATCGCCAGATACGTGATCGAACCATGGAACAGGCGCATCGCCCGGCGATCGAGGTCGGCCGAGCCGACACTTGAGCGCACCCGATAGGCCAACACCAGGAAGAGGGCACCAAGGGCGGCCGCGCCCACCAGGTAGACCACTCCCATGCCCGCGACGGGAACCAGCGCGAGCGACACCGCGACCATCACCCAGCTGTACACGATGATCTGGCGCGCCACGACCCTGTCGGTGGCAACCACGGGCAGCATCGGGATTCCCGCCTGTCGATATTCCTCGCGGTACTTCATCGCCAGTGGCCAGTAATGCGGCGGCGTCCAGAAGAAGACGACGAGGAATAGCACGACGGGAGTCCAGGTCAGTGACCCGGTGATCGCCGCCCACGCGATCAGGACCGGCATGCATCCCGCAGCCCCGCCCCAGACGATGTTCTGGGTCGTGCGGCGCTTCAAAATCATCGTATAGCCGACTGAGTAGAGCGCGATGGCGACCAGGGATAGACCTGCCGCGAGAGGATTAGTGAGGAGGGCCAGGACGAGCGCGGACACCACAGTGAGGATCGAGCCCTGAATCAGCCCGGCACGCAGCGATACCGCACCGCGGGCCAGCGGACGGTCGTGCGTGCGCGCCATCACGGCGTCGACGTCTCGGTCGTAGACACTGTTGAACGTGTTCGCCGCCGCAGCGGCGGCAGCACCCCCCACCAGAACCGCGATCGCGGATCGCAGCGTGGGAAGACCTTCGGCTGCGAGGAACATCGTCGGGATCGCCGTCACGAGCAATAACTCGATGATGCGTGGCTTCGTCATCGCGATATAGGAGCGAATCCGATCTGTGACGCGTGTCTCGTCCAGGGTGGGAGCTGACGCCATCGACACCTTGGGAGCGTATCGAACGGCTGAGTGCAGCCGAATCCTCACTAGGCTGGAGAAGTGACGTCGCTCCTCACCTGGGACGAGACCGATGAGCGCGCAGTCGCCTATCTGAGGGCGCTCGCAGCGGATTCCGTGCAGAAGGTTGGAAACGGCCACCCCGGAACCGCGATGAGCCTCGCCCCGGTGGCGTACCTGCTCTTCACCCGCGTGATGACCTTCGACCCCCGCGACCCCTCCTGGTTGGGACGGGACCGATTCGTACTGAGCGCAGGCCACTCAAGCCTCACCCTGTACCTACAGCTCTTTCTCGCGGACATGGGTCTGACCATGGAGGACCTCCAAGCGTTCCGCACGTGGGGAAGCCGCACGCCGGGGCACCCCGAATGCGGCCACACGCCCGGTGTCGAGACGACGACCGGCCCGCTCGGGCAGGGCCTCGCGACCGCGGTGGGCATGGCCATGGGTGCACGCTACGAGCGCGGGATCCTCGACCCGTCTTCCCCGACAAGTCCCTTCGACCATCGCGTCTACGTCCTCGCCTCGGACGGTGATCTCGAAGAGGGGATCAGCGGCGAGGCGAGTTCCCTTGCCGGCACACAAGGCCTGGGCTCACTCACGGTGATCTGGGATGACAACCGCATCTCCATCGAGGGAGACACCGCCGTCGCCTTCACCGAGGATGTCGTCGCTCGATATCGAGCTTACGGCTGGGATGTGCACGAGGTCGAGCAACTGCCCTCGGGCGACGTCGACGTCGCGGCATTGCTCTCGGCCATCGATGCCGCGCGTGAGGTCCCCGACAGGCCGAGTTTCATCCGAGTCCGCACCACCATTGCGTGGCCTGCTCCCACTGCTTCCGGTACGGCGAAGTCCCACGGATCCGCACTGGGCGCCGACGAAGTGGCGGCCACCAAGGCGGCGCTTGGCCTCGATCCCGGCGAACACTTCGCATTCGATTCAGCCGTACTCGCCGAGGTACGCAGCAGACTCGCCACGCGACTCCAACCACTCATCGACGCGTGGCGGGACCTCTTCGCCACATGGTGCGAAGGCAACAAATCCGGCCTGGCACTCCTGATGCGGTTGGAGTCCCATGCCCTTCCGGCTGATATCGACTCGGCTCTGCCCAAGTACTCGCCGGGCACAGCCGTGGCGACGCGCAAGGCTTCGGGTGAGACAGTCAATGCACTTGCTGCACTTCTGCCCGAGTTGTGGGGTGGCTCCGCCGATCTTGCGGAATCGAACAACACGTCCATCGAGGGTGGTGGCTCGTTCCTCCCCTCCTCGAGCCCGATTCCCGGGGCAGACCCCTTCGGTCGCATCATCCACTTCGGTGTGCGCGAGCACGCGATGGGCGCCGTCGTGAATGGAGCCGCCCTGGATGGACTCCTGCGTCCCTACGGTGGCACGTTCCTGGTCTTCAGCGACTACATGCGGGGAGCAGTGCGGCTCGCCGCACTCATGCAGTGTGCGTCGACATTCGTCTGGACGCATGACTCGATCGGCCTCGGCGAAGACGGTCCGACCCACCAGCCGATCGAGCACCTCTGGAGCCTCCGCGCCATCCCGGGTTTCGCAGTGGTGCGCCCCGCCGACGCGAATGAAACGTCCGCGGCATGGTCGGCGATCCTCCATCAACGGGGTCCGGTCGGCCTCGTCTTGACGCGACAGAACGTGCCCACCATCACCGACCCGGACGGCGCCCTCGATGGAGTCCCCCGCGGCGCGTACGTTCTCGAGGGACCGGAGAGACCCGATGCCATCATCATCGCCACCGGCTCGGAGGTGGCGCTCGGGTTGGCAGCCGCGCAGGATCTCCAGAAAGACGGCATCTCCGTCCGAGTCGTCAGTGCCCCCTGCCTGGAGTGGTTCGACGACCAGGATCCCGACTACCGCGACCTCGTTCTCCCGCCCTCGGTGCGTGCCCGCGTCGCCGTCGAGGCCGGAGCCACCCTCGGGTGGTGGAAGTATGTCGGATCTGCCGGCCGGGTGATCGGGATCGACCACTTCGGTGCAAGTGCCGACCACATCACGTTGTTCCGCGAGTTCGGGTTCACGACCGAGCGGGTCGCTGACGCCGTGCGCGCATCACTCGCAGAAGGATGACCGTGGCCACGACTCTGGAAGAACTCACCCGGGCCGGGGTGTCCCTCTGGCTCGACGACCTCGATCGGACACGCCTCACCACGGGGAATCTTGCGGATCTCATCGCCACCTGGGACGTCCGCGGGGTCACCACGAATCCCACGATCTTCCAGAAGGCGATCTCCACCGGGGGTTCCTCGTATGCCCGCCAGATCCGCGACCTCGCTGCGCAAGGACAGAACGCCGATGACATCGTGCGCGTGCTCACCACCGATGATGTGCGCGCCGCATGCGACCTCTTCGGTGAGGTGTGGCGCTCCAGCGACGGGATCGATGGGCGGGTATCCATCGAGGTGGACCCGCGCCTGGCCCACGTCACCGAAGGCACGATCGGCCAGGCAGCGGCACTGTGGGACCTCGTGGATCGGCCGAACCTGCTCGTGAAGATCCCGGCGACGCCCGCGGGCCTGCCCGCGATCACCGCGACGCTCGCGCGAGGAATCAGCGTCAACGTGACCCTGATCTTCTCCGTCGACACGTACCGACAGGTTCTGGCCGCGCACGCGGAGGGTCTAGAACTGGCGCGAGACAACGGTCTATTTCTGCCCACGATCCACTCAGTGGCGAGCTTCTTCGTCAGTCGCGTCGATACCGAGGTCGATGCTCGCCTCTCAACCCTCGGGACGCCAGATGCAGCACAGTTGCGAGGGACCGCAGCCATCGCCAACGCGCAGCGTGCATGGGCTGCCTACCAGGAATTCACGGGATCTCCCCGGTGGCAGGAACTCGCCCGCGATCGTGCCCGCGCGCAGCGACCACTCTGGGCCTCGACTGGCGTCAAGGACCCCGCCTTCGATGACACGCGCTACGTGATCGAGCTCGTGGCGCCCGGCACGGTCAACACCATGCCGCAGGCCACGCTGGAGGCCGTCGCCGACCATGGGATGTTCCGCGGGGACACACTTCTCGGCACGCATGCCGAGGCTGACCGAATATGGGATCGACTCCAGGCGGTAGGGATCGACTTCGACTCCGTGTTCGAGAAACTTGAGCAGGAAGGCGTGGAGAAGTTCATCGCCTCATGGATCGATCTGCTCGACACGATCAGCCGCGTCATGCGCGACTAACCGGCCTCGGCCTAGTGGCTTCGTAGTTTGTCGAGGGCTTCCTGAAGGATCGCTGCCCCATCCTTATCTGAACGACGCTCCTTCACATATGCGAGGTGCGTCTTGTAAGGCTCGATCTTGGGTGGTGCCGGCGGATTCTCCTTGTTGGGACCTGCCGGAAGCCCGCATCGTGGGCAGTCCCATTCCTCGGGGATCTCCGCGTCGGTGGCGAAACTCGGCCGAGACTCGTGCCCGCGCGAACACCAGAAGGACATGAACATCCTGGGTGCGGCTTCACCGCGCTCCGCTTCCCCCATGGGTCCTGCGCCGACCCTGCTCCCGCGAATCGCGCTGCCACCTGCCACTGCTGTCCTTCCGCTCTCAGCCGGTTCTGACGATCAGTCCGACGGCGATGATGCACGCCGCCCAGATCAACGCGATGGCGACCGTCAGTCGATCCAGATTGCGTTCTGCTACCGACGACCCGCCGATTGACGAGCTCACCCCGCCTCCGAAGAGGTCCGACAGTCCGCCACCCTTGCCGCGGTGCAGCAAGATCAGCACCACCAAGAGGGCACTCGTAATCACCAGGAGCACCGCGAGCACGATGGTCAGGGCGGTCAGCATTCTTTGGTGTCCGATCGGGTTGGGGACGCTACGCCGGGTGCATCCGGTAGCGAACAATACCGACGAACTCGTCGGGGTCGAGGCTGGCACCCCCGATGAGGGCCCCGTCGATATCGGGCATTGCCATGATCCCCGCAATGTTCGTCGCCTTCACGGACCCGCCATAGAGCACGCGCATACCCGAGGCTTCCCCACCGTGATCGGCCCGTAGGGCCTCGCGGATGGCGCGGCACACCTCCTGGGCGTCCTCGGGCGTGGCAACCTCTCCCGTACCGATAGCCCACACTGGCTCATAGGCGATCACGCAACGGGCCACCTCCGCCGAACTCAGCCCTTCGAGTGACGCTCGCAGTTGCGAGGTCACGAAGTCGACGGCATCACCTGCCTGACGGATCTCCAGGCCTTCCCCAACACACACGATTGGGGTCAGTTCGTAACGCAGGGCGGCCCTGGTCTTCGCGTTGACCACGGCATCGCCCTCCGAATGGTGTGTCCGCCTCTCGCTGTGACCGGTCAGCACGTAGGTGCAGCCGAGTTTGGCGAGCATTGCCCCGGAGATCTCGCCGGTGTAGGCCCCCGAGTCATGGGCGGAGATGTCCTGTCCTCCGTAGGCGATGTCGTAGCGATCGCCTTCGATGAGGGTCTGGACCGAGCGCAGGTCAGTGAAGGGCGGGAGAACTGCAACATCTACTGCGGCGAAGTCCGCGTCATTAAGCGCGTAGGCGACTTTCTGGACGAGAGCGATCGCCTCAAAGTGATTCACGTTCATCTTCCAGTTGCCCGCCATCAGCGGCTTGCGGTCAGTCATGGGTCTCCAATACCGAGAGTCCCGGCAGCGTACGGCCCTCGAGGAACTCAAGGCTCGCTCCGCCCCCGGTGCTGATGTGGCCGAAGTTCTCGTCGGGGATGCCAAGTTGCCGCACCGCGGCGGCGGAATCGCCGCCCCCGATGACGGTGAAGCCAGGGCATCCGGCGACGGCCTCCGCGACGGAACGAGTGCCCGCGGCGAAGGGAGCCATTTCGAACACCCCCACCGGTCCGTTCCAGACGATGGTGCCGGCGCCTGCGATCGAAGCCGCGAACATCTCCCGCGTCCTCGGCCCGATGTCGAGACCCTGCCAGCCATCGGGGATCTGGTCGGCCGGGACCACTTTCACCGTGGCATCAGCCGCGAAGGCATCGGCCACGACGAGGTCGACCGGAAGCAGCACGTCGACACCGCGCTCCGCAGCCTGGCGCAGGAAATCGGCAACTGTTGGAACTTGATCAGGTTCGACGATCGAGTCCCCGGTCGGATACCCCTTCGCAGCCAGGAAGGTGTAGGCCATTCCACCGCCGATCAAAAGGCGGTCCACCCGCGCGATCAGATTCCCGATGACGCCGAGTTTGTCGCTGACCTTCGCACCCCCGAGGATCACGACGAACGGTCGATCGGGGTGCTCCAGGATCCTCGTGAAGACCTGCGCTTCGCGGGCAACGAGCCATCCGGCGGCATTGGGCAGCACCTGCGCCACCTCGGTGACGCTGGCTTGCTCCCGGTGCACGACCCCGAAGCCCTCCGAGACGAAGAGGTCTGCATTCGACGCGAGCTCGCGGGCCAGAGACCGCCTCTCCTGTGCATCCTTGCTTGTCTCGCGGGAATCGAAGCGGATGTTCTCGACGAGGACCACTTCGCCTGCCTGGAGCGTGAGCGAACCGAGATCTTCGAGGCGGATCAGCGGTACCTGGGTGCCGAGGAGTTCCCCAAGCCGGGCTGCGACCGGCGCAAGACTGAGTTCCTGTTTCGGAACTCCCTTGGGGCGTCCCAGGTGGGCGACGAGGATCACGGATGCTCCGTGCGCGCGCAACCACTCGATGGTAGGTAGCGCAGCACGGATGCGCCCATCGTCGCTGATCGTCACCTGCCCATCCACCGTGCCCAGCGGCACGTTGAAGTCGACCCGGGTGAGGACCCGCTTCCCGTCGACCTCGAGATCGTCGAGGGACCGCATGTTCAGAGGTTCGTGCCGACGAGTACCACGAGGTCGATCAAGCGATTGCTGTAGCCCCACTCGTTGTCGTACCACCCGAGGACCTTTGCCATGTTGCCGTTGGCGTTCGTCATTCCCGCGTCGAAGATACAGGAGGCGGGATCGGTGACGATGTCCGTGGAGACGATGGGATCTTCGGTGTACACCAGGATCCCCTTCAACGGACCGTCCGCTGCAGCCTTCATGGCCGCGTTGATCTCTTCCTTGGTGGCGGGTTTCGACAGCTCGACAGTGAGGTCGGTTGCCGATCCCGTGGGAACCGGAACACGCATCGCGTACCCGTCCAACTTGCCCTTGAGGTGCGGCAGCACGAGTCCGATCGCCTTGGCGGCACCCGTGCTCGTCGGGATCATGTTCAACGCGGCTGCCCGAGCACGGCGGAGGTCGCTGTGCGGGAAGTCGAGGATTCGCTGATCGTTCGTGTAGGCATGGATCGTGGTCATCAAGCCGCGCACGATGCCGAAGTTGTCGTCGAGGACCTTCGCCATCGGCGCGAGGCAGTTGGTGGTGCACGATGCGTTGGAGATGATGACGTCTGTCGCAGGGTTGTACTTGTCATCGTTGACGCCCATCACGATCGTGATGTCCTCACCCTTTGCTGGTGCGGAGATGATCACCTTCTTGGCTCCTCCGGTGAGGTGCTTGCCCGCGTCCTCGGCGCTCGTGAAGATCCCGGTGGACTCGATGACGATGTCCGCACCAACAGAGGCCCAGGGCAGAGCGGCGGGATCGCGCTCGGCAAAGATCGGGATCCGGACACCGTCAACGATGATCGCGCCCTCCGTCGCTTCCACCGGCCGGCCGAGTCGTCCCAGGATCGAGTCGTACTTCAACAGGTGCGCGAGCGTTCCGGTGTCGGTCAGGTCGTTGATCCCCACGACCTGGACATCGGCGCCGCTTTCAACCAGCGCACGAAAGAAGTTTCTTCCGATCCGGCCGAAGCCGTTGATGCCGACCTTGATGGTCACGAGTACTCCTTGCCCCTATGACGACGGATTTCACCGGAGATAACGCTTACATTCTAGTGAGCAACGTACGGGGATGTTGCCTCGGTCTCAGTTGTCCTGACCGTCCAGATCAGGTCCCAGCGCAGACTCGGTGTCGGGGATTCCGAGGTCGGAAGCACGCTTGTCGGCGAGGGCCAGAAGCCGGCGGATCCGGCCCGCAATCGCGTCCTTGGTCATGGGCGGGTCGGCCAGCGCACCAAGGTCCTCCAAGGACGCTTGCCGGTGCTCGATCCGGAGTCGTCCCGCGGTCACCAAATGTTCCGGGACATCGTCACCGAGGATCTCGAGGGCACGTTGCACCCTCGCACCTGCCGCGACGGCAGCGCGCGCCGACCTGCGGAGGTTCGCGTCGTCGAAGTTTGCGAGACGATTCGCAGTGGCACGGACTTCGCGCCGCATGCGGCGCTCCTCCCAGGCCAGCACCGATTCGTGTGCCCCCAGTCGAGTGAGAAGTGCACCGATGGCATCACCATCGCGGATCACCACCCGATCAACTCCGCGCACCTCGCGCGACTTCGCCGCGATCCCGAGACGCCTCGCGGCGCCGACGAGGGCGAGCGCGGCCTCGGGCCCGGGGGCCGTGACTTCCAGAGAACTGGATCGTCCCGGTTCGGTGAGGGAGCCGTGTGCGAGGAAGGCCCCACGCCACGCAGATTCGCAGTCGCAGAGACCTCCGGACACTATCGCCGGCGGCAGTCCACGGACGGGCCGTCCCGACCCATCGACGATGCCGGTCTGCTTTGCGAGGGCCTCGCCACCTGAGACCACACGCACGAGGTACCGCGTGCCCTTCCGGATACCGCTCCCCTGGACCATGGTGATATCCGCTTGATGGCCGTAGATGTCTAAGATGTCCTTGCGCAGGCGACGGGCGGTGGCGCCGGTATCGACATCGGCCTCCACGACGATCTTCCCGCTGACGATGTGGAGTCCACTCGCGAATCGGAGGATCGTCGATACCTCAGCCTTGCGGCAACAGACCTTCGTGACCTCGACCCGACTCAATTCGTCCTTGACGGAGCTGGTCATCGCCATGGAAATCGCACGTCCTCGCTCTCGTCTGGTGACCGGCGCAAGCCTAGGACGCTGTCGAATGCAACCGCCAACCGCTGTGGGTCGTGCTGTCCAGGTTCCCATCTGCCTGCCGCCACATCGGCGAGGAAGACCTGTGCTCCGACTTCGGAGGCCCTGCCCCGGAGGGCATCGAGACTTTCCACGTGCACGGGATCGGCCACCACCCAGTCGAGCTGAATATCGGGGAACCTCGCATGCAGGTCCTCCAGATGTGCGTGCGCGGAGAAATCCGACGTCTCACCCGGCTGGGGGTTGAGGTTGACCACCAGGACCTTCGCCGCTGGGGATTCGATGATCGCCGAGCGCAGGTCCGCGATCATCAGGTGTGGCATCACGGACGTAAACCAGGATCCCGGTCCGAGAATCACAGCATCTGCATCAAGGATGGCGGCGAGGGACTCGGGGCATGCCGGAGCGTCCGAGGGGATGACGTCGATCTGTTCGACCCGCCCCGGGGTTCCCGCGACCGCCACCTGACCAACCACCTGCACGAGTGAGTCGGGACGCCCCTCGTCGTGCCCACGTATCTGGGCGATGATCTCCAAAGGCTGCGTCGTGCTCGGCAACACTCGCCCCTGAGCCTCCAACAGGGCGGCCACCCAATCCAACCCCTCCACCGGGCCCGAGGTGGTTTGCCAAAGTGCGGTGATCAACAGGTTCCCGAGAGCGTGACCGTTGAGGGGTCCCTCACTGGTGAAGCGGTGCTGGATCACCCGCTCCCACGTTCGACCCCACGTGTCGTCCCCGCAGAGGGCAGCCAGGGCCATGCGTAAGTCCCCCGGTGGAATGACACCGAACTCTTCGCGCAGGCGGCCACTCGAGCCCCCATCATCTGCGACGGTCACGACCGCGGTGATCCGATCCGTGACGCGCCGCAGCGCCTCCAGGGTCGAGGCTAAACCGTGGCCGCCACCGAGCGCGACCACGGCGGGCCCAGCTTGATCACTGCCGGGCGCAGTCCTCCCGCGAGGACTCATTCGCGCCCAAGATCGCGGTGCACCGGGACGGCGTCGATCCCGACTGAATCCAGACGATCCACGATTTCCTCAACCAGTGCGACGCTGCGGTGCTTGCCACCGGTGCACCCGAGTGCCACGGTTCCGAATCGCTTGCCCTCGCGGATGTAGCCATCACGCACGGTCTCCACTAGGGAGATGACATGGGATACGAAGGCGTGCGCGCCCGCCTCCCCCAGGACACGGGAGGCCACCGCCTGATCCATTCCCGATAGGGGGCGCAGGTCTTCATCCCAGTAGGGGTTGGGCAGGAAACGCGCATCGAAGACCATGTCTGCGTCCACGGGGATCCCGTACTTGAATCCGAAACTCATCACTGTCAGGCGAAGAAGTGGAGCATCTGCACCGGAGAATGCGTCTTCGATCCTCCTGCGGAGGTCGTGGACATTCAGGTTCGTGGTGTCGATGACGAGGTCCGCCATTGCGCGAAGATCACCAAGCACTTCTCGTTCTCGCTCCAAGCCATCGAGGATCCGGGCGCCACGCTGCAACGGATGGGGGCGGCGCGAGCTCTCGAAGCGTCGGACGAGCGACTCATCACTCGCCTCGAGGAATACCAGGCTCTTAGTGATTCCGGCCGATGGAAGCTCCGCCAGCGCCTGACGGAAACGCGCGAAGAACGACCCACCGCGTGCATCGACCACGACGGCGACCTTGTGCACGTCCGTCGACTTTCGAGCAAGGTCCACGGCGGGCGCGAGCAGGCTCGGGGGGATGTTGTCGATGACGAACCACCCCAGGTCCTCGAGGGCTCGAGCAGCTGTGGTGCGTCCCGCACCCGACATCCCGGTCACGATGGTCAACTCGATCGAATGCTCATCCGATCCACTACTCACCGCGGTCACCCTCCGACGCTAGCGCCTGCACGATCACCTGGGCCAGTGTGCTGCCGATGCCCGGAACGGCAGCGATCTCAGACGGCTCGGCAGCTCGAATCACGGCCACGGAACCAAAGTGGCGCAGAAGCGCGGACCTACGTTGCGGGCCCAGACCCGGGATGGTGTCCAATGCGCTCTCGCTGACACGTCCACCTCGGCGCCTGCGATGAAAGGTCACCGCCACGCGGTGCGCTTCATCGCGAATCCGCTGCAGGAGATACAACGCCTCGCTCGACCGCGACAGGATGACCGGTTGGGGATCGTCGGGGAGCCACACCTCCTCCATGCGCTTCGCCAGACCCACAACCGGAATCCGATCCATGCCCACCTCTCGGAGCGCATCGCGGGCCGCGCGTGCCTGCGCAGGTCCGCCATCGATGACCAGGAGCGATGTGGGATAGCGCCCATCCTCGCGATCCGCCTCCGTGCGGAACCGACGGCGAACCACCTCCGACACCGCCGTGAGATCGTCCGCACCTTCCGTGCGGATACGAAAGGTGCGGTAATCAGACTTCTTGGGAAGCGCATCCTCGAAGACGACGACGGACGCGACAGTGTCTGACCCTTGGAGGGTGGAGACATCGACGCATTCGATGCGCAGGGGGGATTCCCTCATCTCCAATGCATTCTGGATTTCCTGGAGAGCCTGGGTGCGCGCTGTGAGGTCCGTGCTCCGCTTGGCTGTGTAGCGCGCCAGGGTGTTCCGCGCATTCGTCTCCGCGGTTGCCAGCAACGCGGCCTTATCTCCCCGTTGCGGGATCCGTAACGAAACCGAACTCCCCCGCACGCCGTTCAGCCACTGCTCCACAGTGCCAGAATCCGACGGGAGCACGCTCATGAGGACCTCGCGTGGAACGGCAGCGGAGTCGTCCGTTCCACCATAGAGACGCTGGAGCACCCGCTCCGCGTAGCCGGACTCGTCGAGATCCTCCGTCCGCTCTACCACGAAACCTCGTTCACCCACGAGTCGCCCCGACCTCACGTGGAAGACCTCGACGCCCACGTGCAAGGCTTCGCTCACAAGGCCGATCACATCGGCATCCGTTGCATCGGGCAGTACGACGGAGTTTCGCTCAAGGACGTGCTCAAGTGCACCGAGACGGTCACGCCACTTCGCGGCCTCCTCGTAATCCTGCTGAGCGGACGCAGACTCCATCGCCAGACGCGCCTCGCGAACGTAGCGGTCGGCGTCTCCCTTCAAGAATCTCTCCAGGTCGTCGACAAGTTTCCGATAGTCGGACTCGCTGATCCGACCCACGCATGGCGCGCTACAGCGGCCGATAAACCCGAGCAGGCACGGCCGCCCCGCCTGCGCCGCGCGGCGGAACACCCCATCGCGGCAGGTGCGGACGGGGAAGATCTTCGTGAGCTGTTCCAGCGTGTCCCGAATCGCCCAGGCATGCGCATAGGGTCCGAAGTAGTGCGTCCCCTTGCGCTTGGCCTCGCGCACGATCGACACTCGCGGCCACGTCTCTGCGACGGTGACGGCGAGAAAGGGGTAGGACTTGTCGTCGCGGTACCGGACGTTGAATCGGGGATCGAACTCCTTGATCCAGGCGTACTCGAGGGTGAGCGCCTCGACCTCGTTGGCCACGGTGACCCAGTCGACCGATGCCGCCGTGGTGAGCATCGACTGGGTTCGTGGATGCAGAGCGCTGAAGTCCGAGAAGTACGAATTCACCCGGGATCGAAGGTTCTTCGCCTTTCCGACGTAGACCACCCGGCCTGATGGATCGCGGAATCGGTAGACCCCCGGAGTCACCGGCACCGACCCCGGGTCGGGCCGATACTCCGACGGATCCGTCACGTATTAGCCGAGAACGACGAAGTCGCCGTCGATCTGTACGTCGGCGCTGGCCAACCCGGTCGTGGCGGGCCCCGAGATAACTGCCCCATCCTCCGCGGAGAAATAGGACTGGTGACATGGGCAGATGATCTGATTGTCGACCACTTCGGAGACCAGGCAACCCTGATGGGGGCACACGGCCGTGTAGCCGAGGATCGCACCCTCCGTCGGCTGGACGATCACGATCGGAGGCTCCGGAACGACGACTCCGCCGCCGACCGGAATGTCGGCAATCGCAGCCAGGGCGCCGGTCGGACTCGCCTGCCCCGCGTCCGCGGTGGCCAGCGGGCTCTCGGCGGGCTCCCCCGTCATGCCGGTTCCCCCAGATGAGCAGGCAGCAACCACCGTGGCAGCGGCGACGATGCCGCCGGTGGCCAGGACTTCCCGTCGATTCACAGCAACCATGTGCTCATTCCATCACGCCTTGACCTTACGGTGCGGCTTCCTCCTGTTGGGGACCATCTCGGCGAGGAAGGACCCGGTGTGGCTTCCCCCATGGCCGACGATGTCCTCCGGGGTTCCCGTGGCCACAACCGTGCCGCCGCCCGAGCCACCTTCGGGCCCCATATCGATGACCCAGTCCGCGGTCTTGATGACATCCAGATTGTGCTCGATGACGATCACGGTATTCCCCCGATCGACGAGTGATTGAAGGACACCGAGGAGCTTCCTGATGTCTTCGAAGTGAAGCCCGGTGGTTGGCTCATCGAGGACGTACACGGTTCGACCCGTGGCGCGTTTCTGCAATTCGGCTGCCAACTTCACACGCTGCGCCTCACCGCCCGAGAGCGTGGGTGCCGATTGCCCGAGTCGGACGTAACCCAGCCCGACGTCCACCAGGGTGCGCAGATGCCGGGCGATCGGCGGGATGTTCTCGAAAAATTCGAGCCCCTCCTCGATCGGCATATCGAGGACCTGCGAGATCGTCTTGCCCTTGTAATGCACCTCAAGGGTCTCCCGGTTGTACCGGGCTCCGTGGCATACCTCGCATGGCACGTACACATCTGGAAGGAAGTTCATCTCGATCCTGATCGTCCCGTCACCCGCGCACGCCTCGCAGCGGCCACCCTTGACGTTGAAGGAGAAGCGCCCCTGCTGGTATCCGCGGACCTTGGCCTCGGGAGTCTCGGCGAACAGCTTGCGGATGTGGTCGAACACACCCGTGTAGGTCGCCGGATTCGATCGAGGCGTGCGCCCGATCGGACTCTGGTCGACGTGCACGACCTTGTCCAGGCTCTCCATTCCGGTGACCTTGACGTGTTTCCCGGGAACGATCCGTGCCCCGTTCAGTTCACGTGCCAGGACCGAGTAGAGGATGTCATTGACCAGCGTCGACTTCCCGGATCCGGAAACCCCGGTCACAGCGACGAGGTTCCCCAAGGGGAAAGCAACGGTGACGTCCTGCAAGTTGTGCTCTCGGGCACCGTGGACGGTGATCTCTCCCTGCATCTGAGGTCGCCGCACGGTGGGGACGTCGATAGAGCGCGATCCTGTGAGGTATTGGCCGGTCATCGACTCGGGATTCCGAAGTAGGTCCTCAACCGGACCACTCACCACGATCTGACCGCCGTGCTCACCGGCGCCGGGGCCGATATCCACCACCCAGTCGGCCGTCCTGATGGTGTCTTCATCGTGTTCGACAACGATGAGGGTGTTCCCCAGGTCGCGGAGACGGACGAGGGTCTCGATCAGTCGATGGTTATCGCGTTGGTGGAGTCCGATGCTCGGCTCGTCGAGGACGTAGAGGACACCGACCAATCCCGACCCGATCTGGGTCGCAAGGCGGATGCGTTGCGCCTCTCCTCCTGCGAGCGTCGCCGAGGCCCGGTCGAGCGAGAGGTAGTCCAAGCCGACGTCGACGAGGAATCGAAGGCGCTCGTTGACCTCCTTGAGGACGCGCGCTGCAATGGTGGCCTCGCGGGCGCTCAGTTCCAGCCCGCTGAGGAATCGGGCAGCATCGCCGATGGGCAACGCAGCGATCTGCGCGATCGAGTGGTCCGCGATGGTCACCGAGAGCGACAGCGGTTTCAGCCGCGTCCCTTCGCAGACCGGACAGGGGATCTCGCGCATGTAGCCCTCGAAGCGCTCGCGCGCCGAGTCTGATTCGCTCTCCTCGTGCCGCCGCTTGATGTAGGGCACCACTCCCTCGTACACGGTGTAGTACGACCGCTGCCGTCCGTAGCGGTTGCGGTATCGAACGTGCACCTCTGTGGGATGCCCCTCGAGGAGGGCGCGGCGCGCCCGTGACGGGAGTTTGCGCCATGGAGTGTCCATGTCGATTCCCAATTCCTCACTCACCGCGGCGAGGAGGCGGGCGAAGTAGTCCGATACCTGACCTCGGGACCACACGGCGATCGCACCCTCGGAAAGGCTCAGGTCCGGATCCGGGATCACCAACTCCGCGTCCACTTCACGGGTGGTGCCCAATCCCGTGCACTCGGGACACGCTCCGAACGGTGAGTTGAATGAGAAGGACCGCGGCTCAAGCTCTTCGAAGGACAAACCATCACGCGGACACGCGAGGTGCTCGGAGTAGGTCACCTCCCGTGCATCGTCTTCACGGTCGACGAACTCCAGAATGACGTACCCGTGTCCGAGTCCCAGCGCCGTCTCGATCGAGTCGGTCAACCGCTGCCGGGACTCCGCAGACACCGTGAGTCGATCGACCACCACCTCGATCGTGTGCTTCTCCTGCTTCTTCAGGGTGGGCACCTCGGCCAGCGCATGCACCACTCCATCCACCCTGACCCGGGAGAAACCCTGGAACTGGAGTTGCCGGAAGAGGTCCTGATACTCCCCCTTGCGTTCTCGTACTACGGGAGCAAGCACCTGGAACCTGGTCTTCGCCGGAAGCTCGAGGACCTGATCGACGATCTGTTGCGGGGTCTGCCGGGCAATCGGATCACCGCACTCAGGGCAATGGGGATGGCCGATGCGTGCGAAGAGGAGTCGCAGGTAGTCGTAGACCTCGGTGATCGTCCCGACGGTGGAGCGCGGGTTGCGGGAAGTCGACTTCTGGTCGATGGACACCGCCGGCGAGAGGCCCTCGATGAAGTCCACATCGGGCTTGTCCATCTGTCCGAGGAACTGCCGCGCGTATGCCGAGAGACTTTCGACGTACCGACGCTGGCCCTCCGCGAAGATCGTGTCGAATGCCAGCGAGGACTTTCCCGAGCCCGAGAGCCCGGTGAAGACGATGAGCGCATCCCGGGGCAGATCGAGGGACACGTCCTTCAGATTGTGTTCCCGTGCGCCACGAACGACGAGTCGGTCACTCACGTTGCCGCTCCCATGTCGCTAGCCTGCCGTCATGTACTCAGGCCGGGTCAGCGTAGGCGGTCCGGCTGCCGTCCACGAGTTGACCTCGCTGATCATCAGCAAGCTCGCCGTAGGACCCATGAACAACAACACCTACCTACTGCGCTGCAGAACCACCGGGCATCAACTCCTCGTGGATGCGGCGGCTGAGCCCTCGCGGATCCTCGAACTCATCGGGCCCGATGGACTGACCGGCATCGTCACCACCCACCGCCATGCGGACCACTGGGGGGCCCTGGCCGACGTCGTCGCGGCAACGGGAGCACCGACATACGCGGGTATCGAGGACATGGAGGCACTTCCCGTAGCCACCACGCACCCACTTGCGGATGGGGATCGCCTGACCTTCGGGGACATCACGTTGCAAGCACTGCACCTGCGCGGGCACACCCCGGGATCCATCGCCCTGCTATACGACGACCCTGCCGGTCATACCCACCTCTTCACCGGTGACTCCCTTTTCCCCGGCGGGGTCGGCAAGACGTGGTCTCCTGAGGACTTCGACCTCCTCATCGGGGACGTCGAGGAAAGGGTGTTCGGCCGTCTTCCCGATACCACCTGGGTGTACCCGGGCCACGGCGACGACACCACACTCGGCGTGGAAAGGCCGCACCTGGGGCAATGGCGTGCGCGCCGCTGGTGACATGCTTCGCCCATGAAGGAATCACGTGAACTGGCCCTCCTGCGCAAGCGCGATGGACTCCGAAAGAGACGGCAGCTGTGGGTTGCCGGGACCGTGATCTGGGGAATCGTCGTCGGATGGGTGCTCTTCGGTGTCGTCAACTCCTTCTCCGGGGATGTTGACGTGCGTCTGACCTGGCTGCTCACCTGGCTGCTGCCCGTGCTCATCTTCGGAGCGGGGACACTTGTCACCCAAGCCGCGTTGCGTCGCTGCGATCGCGAACTACTTCACGAGGCGGAATAGCCCTAGTCGGTACGCTCCTTCGACCCGGTCATCCGACCGGCGTGCGCCACAGCCGTCGGGTCTTTTCGCACCTTCAGGTAGGAAGTGATACCTACGATGATCAGCACACCGATGATCACGCCCAGGGAGACATTGGTGGGGATCTTGGGCACGGAGTCCGGGAACACCTCGTGGAAGTAGGTCAAAACCAACTTGAATCCGATGAAGATCAAGATCACCGACAGGCCCGTCGAAAGGTAGACTAGTTTGTCGAGTAGACCCCGGAGCAGGAAGTACAACGCACGCAGACCCAGCAGCGCGAATGCGTTCGCGGTGAAAACCAGATAGGGCTCCTGTGTCACCCCGAAGGTGGCAGGGATTGAGTCGAGGGCGAAAAGAAGGTCGGTGGCTCCAATCGCGATCATGACGAAGAGCAGCGGAGTCGCGACTCGAGCCCCAGCGACCGTGGTGAACAGCTTCGTTCCGTCGTAGTCGTCCGTGAAAGGCAGCTTGCGGCGCACGAGTCGAATCACGGGATTGTCCATTGGGTCGGGATCCTCGTTGCGGTGCCGCATCAATTGGATACCCGTCCAGATGAGAATTGCCCCGAAGATCACAAACGTGAAGGCGAAGGCGGCCAGCGCGGCCGCGCCGATGGCGATGAAGATGGCCCGCATCACCAGGGCCAGGACCACCCCGACCAGCAGAACCCGCTGGTGAAGATTGCTCGGGACTGCAAACTGGGTCAGGATGATGATGAACACGAATAGGTTGTCGACGGACAGTGACTTCTCGACCAGGTACGCCGTGAAGTACTGGGTGCCGAAATCGCTCCCCTGCCAAAGCCACACCCCAATACCGAAGGCGATAGCCACGACGATGTAGAAGATCGACCAGCCCAATGCCTCCCCGAAGCGCACCTCGTGGGGCTTTCGCGACACGATCACGAAATCCATCAGAATCAGGATGGCAAGCGCGCCAATCGTGATGGCCCAGACGCCGAGGTTCAGCTCCATCTAAGCAGTATTGCGTATCGCCCGCGAAGCGCTACTCAGGCCGACCGGCTGCCCGCACGCTCGTCGCCGCCGTTACGGCCAAAACCACGACGATGAACAACAGGGAGAACCAGATGGGGATCGTCGGAACCGGAAGTGAGGTCGTCGAATGCAGCGCCTCGAGCAGGAGTTTCAGCCCAATGAAGCCGAGAATGATGGCTAAACCCTTGTTGAGGTGGCGGAGGCGACCCAACACACCCTTCAAGAGGAAATAAAGCTGCCGGAGTCCCATCAAGGCGAATGCGTTCGCGGCGAAGACCAGGTAGGCCTCCTGAGTGATCCCGAAGACTGCGGGAATCGAGTCCACAGCGAACAGCAGATCGGTGGTCCCGATGGCCAGCATCACCAGAGCCATAGGAGTGAGCACCCGTCGACCTGAGATCTTCGTGGTCAGCGCCGTCCCGTGGTACTCGTTCGTTGTGGGGAACCGGGTGGAGACCCAGGTGACGAGGGCGTTGCCTCCCTCTCTCGTCTCCTCCGCCTCATGGTCCGACGTCCAGACCTTCCAGGCCGTGAAAAGTAGGAAGCCCGCGAAGAGGTAGAAGATCGCGCTGAACCGACTGATGAGTTCAGCGCCGATCACGATCAGGGTGCCGCGCAGGATGAGCGCGATGACGATGCCGACAAGGAGGACGCGGTGCTGGTAGATGACGGGAACCGCGAAGGAGCTCATGATCAACATGAAGACGAAGAGGTTGTCCACCGATAACGAGTACTCGGTCAGATAACCGGCAACGAACTCCCCTGCATACTGGGCCCCGAACTTCCACCCGATGATCACCGCGAACACGGCGGCGCATGCGATGTAGACGATCACCCAGCGGGTGGCCTCCCGGGGACCGAATTCCGTCTTGCGCCGTTCGGCGATGACCAGGTCCAGCACGATGATTCCGATGAGTGCCGCGATGGTGATGCCCCACACAAGAGGCGATACATTCATCAGCCTGCTCCGGCTTCGCGCATCCCACGGAACTCCTTCTTCAACTCCGCCACCTCATCACGGATCCGAGCGGCAAGTTCGAACTGAAGACTCGCGGCCGCGGCATGCATCTGCTCGGTCAACTCCTCAATCAATGCGGCAAGGTCCGCTCCGGCAGCGCTGCGAGCCCGCGTAGCGATAGAACCCTCACGCTCGAGGACTTCACGGGTGTCCGCATCCTCTCGTGCCAGAAGGTCCGTGATGTCGGCGATCTTCTTGCGCAGGGGCTGGGGATCGATCCCCCGTTCCTCGTTGTACGCAACTTGCTTGGCACGCCGCCGATTCGTCTCGTCGATGGCGCGCCGCATCGACGGGGTGACGGTGTCGGCGTACATGTGGACTTCTCCCGACACGTTACGTGCCGCACGTCCGATGGTCTGGATCAAGGACGTTTCGGAGCGCAGGAATCCCTCCTTATCGGCGTCGAGGATCGCCACGAGGGACACCTCGGGGAGATCGAGCCCCTCACGGAGCAGGTTGATTCCCACCAGCACATCGAAAACACCCATCCGCAGTTCGCGGAGCAACTCGACGCGCCTAAGTGTGTCTACCTCGGAATGGAGGTACTCGACCCGAACGCCGTTCTCGCCCAGATAGTCGGTCAGATCCTCGGCCATGCGCTTGGTCAGGGTGGTGACCAGGGTGCGCTCCCCGCGCTCGACTCGCATCCGGATCTCATGCATGAGATCGTCGATCTGCCCGTCCGTGGACTTGACGACCACGAGGGGATCCACGAGTCCCGTGGGCCGGATGACCTGCTCGACCACATCTCCCTGAACCTTGGTCAACTCGAAGGAGCCGGGGGTCGCCGACAGGTACACGGTCTGACCGATCCGTTCCTCGAATTCAGCGAATCGCAACGGGCGGTTGTCCATGGCTGACGGCAATCGGAAGCCGTGTTCGACGAGCGTTCCCTTGCGGCTTCGGTCTCCCTCATACATGGCACCGATCTGAGGGACGGTGACATGAGACTCGTCGATTACTAGCAGGAAGTCCTCGGGGAAGTAGTCCAGGAGGCAGTTCGGCGCCGACCCCGGTTCCCGGCCGTCGATGTGCCGGGAGTAGTTCTCGATGCCGGAGCAGAAGCCGAGATTGCGCATCATGTCCAGGTCGTAGGACGTGCGCATCTTGATCCGTTGCGCCTCGAGCAACTTCCCCTGGCCCTCGAGTTCAGCGACCCGGACGACCAACTCGTCTTCGATATCGCTGATGGCCCGCTCCATGCGCTCCGGACCCGCGACGTAGTGCGTAGCCGGGAAGATGTAGACCTCCGGGTCATCCGAGAGGATCTCGCCGGTGAGCGGATGCAGGGTCATGACCCGCTCGACTTCATCGCCGAACATCTCGATCCGCACCGGATGCTGCTCGTACACCGGAAACACCTCGACCGTGTCGCCTCGCACCCGGAACGTGCCGCGAGTGAAGGCGACATCGTTACGGGTGTACTGGATGCCCACCAGCCGGCGGAGCAGGTCGTTGCGTTCGATCTCCTCGCCGACCCGGACGCGCACCATGCGATCCACGTACTCCTGAGGGGTGCCCAATCCGTAGATGGCGGAGACCGTTGCCACGACGAGAACGTCTCGGCGCGTGAGAAGGGAATTCGTGGCGGAGTGCCGTAGGCGCTCCACCTCCTCGTTGATCGAGGAGTCCTTCTCGATGAACGTGTCGGTTTGTGGGACGTACGCCTCGGGTTGGTAATAGTCGTAGTACGAGACGAAGTACTCCACGGCGTTGTTCGGAAGGAGTTCTCGGAACTCGGTCGCCAACTGTGCAGCGAGGGTCTTGTTCGGAGCCATCACCAAGGTCGGACGCTGGAGCCTTTCCACCAGCCACGCAGTGGTGGCGGACTTGCCGGTTCCCGTGGCACCGAGGAGAACGACCTCCTTCTCCCCTGCTTCGATGCGCCGGACGATCACGTCGATGGCCTCCGGCTGGTCACCGGCCGGACTGAACTCCGACACGACCTCGAACGGGGCACCTGCCCGGGGGATCTCCGTCAGGGGTCGGGTCATGGTCGCTCAGTCACGAGTCGGTCCCAGAAATCGTCCACCTGGTGCTGCGTCTGCGCGGTGCTCCCGGCGTTGTCTATGACCACGTCCGCGACGGCGAGACGTTCCTCGCGGGTCGCCTGCGCGGCCATGCGGCGCCGGACGTCCGCCTCGGGGAACGCGCGCGAGGCCCGGAGAACCTGCTGCTCCTCGGGTGCATCAACGACCAGGACCAGGTCCACCAGATCCTGCTGGCCGGTTTCCACCAGCAGGGGCATGTCGTAGACGACAACGGAGGCACCCGCCTCCTGCGCCTCGGCCACCCGGCGCTCGGCCTCCGTCCGGATGAGCGGGTGCATGATCGCGTTCAGCCGTCGCGTCCCCTCGACTTCCGAGAAGGCGAGGGAGGCTAATTCGCCCCGATCGAGCGCCCCGTCCTCGCGCAGGATCCTGGGCCCGAATTCGGCCACGAGCGGCCCGAGGCCCGGGGCACCGGGCTCCACCAGGGCACGGGAGATCGCGTCCGCATCGATCACGACCGCACCGCGATCCGCCAGCATTCGGGCCACGGTGCTCTTGCCGGCACCGATTCCGCCCGTCACAGCAATGCGCAGCACTTGAAGAGCCTACGCCGGTCGTGGGCGGATGACCGGCCTACGACGGTCAGTCCGATGTCAGCTTGTCGCGCAGAGCCTGCAGCTTCTCGTCAGATGCCAGGGACGACTCATCATCGGCACCGCTGGAGGAGAAACTGGTGGCATCGCCGGACTCCACCGCAGCCTCCTGGTCAGCTTCGCGAGCATCTGCTGCCTGCTTGCGGTGGGCCTCCCACCGGGCATGCGCCTCGGCGTACTCCTGCTCCCACGCGGCACGCTGGCCTTCGAATCCGGCCTTCCACTCACCCGTCTCCGGGTCGAAGCCCTCGGGGCCGATGTAGTTGCCAGCATCATCGAATGCCGGTGCCATGCCGTACAGGTAGGGATCGAACTCCACGCTAGCAACGGCGTCGGCGGAGTCATTCGCCTGCTTGAGCGAGAGGGAGATGCGGCGGCGCTCGAGATCGATATCGATGACCTTGACATACGGCTCATCGCCGACCTGCACGATCTGCTCAGGCATCTCGATATGCCGCTCGGCCAACTCAGAGATATGGACGAGTCCTTCAATGCCTTCGTCAACACGAACGAAAGCTCCGAAGGGAACGAGTTTCGTGACCTTGCCCGGTACCACCTGGTTGATCTGGTGCGTGCGAGCGAAGTGCTGCCAAGGATCCTCCTGGGTCGCCTTGAGCGACAGCGAGACGCGCTCGCGATCCATGTCGACGTCGAGAACCTCGACGGTGACCTCCTGGCCGACCTCGACCACCTCGGCGGGATGGTCAATGTGCTTCCAGGACAGTTCCGACACGTGGACGAGGCCGTCCACCCCACCGAGATCGACGAATGCGCCGAAGTTGACGATCGACGATACGACGCCGTTGCGGATC
Source organism: Actinomycetota bacterium (assembly GCA_016870195.1). Classification (GTDB taxonomy): domain Bacteria; phylum Actinomycetota; class Actinomycetes; order S36-B12; family S36-B12; genus VGCC01. The sequence goes on along the minus strand of VGCC01000005.1, from coordinate 32,311 downwards.
TGACCCTTTTGCAGGTTGTTCAAGAAGGTGTGACGCACCTCGGACTGGGTCTGCTCGAGCCATGCGCGACGGGACAGCACGACGTTATTGCGGTTTTTGTCGAGCTCGATGATCTTCGCCTCGAGGGTCTTGCCGACATAGGGCTGGAGATCACGAACCCGGCGCATCTCCACCAGCGAGGCCGGCAAGAAGCCGCGGAGGCCGATATCCAGGATGAGTCCGCCCTTGACGACCTCGATCACCTGGCCCTCAACCACGCCGTCTGATTCCTTCACGCGCTCGATATCGCCCCACGCGCGCTCGTACTGCGCACGCTTCTTGGACAGAATCAGCCGTCCCTCCTTGTCCTCTTTTTGGAGAACAAGAGCCTCGACCCGGTCGCCGACGTTGACGACCTCGGTGGGGTCTACGTCGTGCTTGATCGAGAGTTCACGGGAGGGGATGACGCCTTCGGTCTTATAGCCGATATCCAGGAGCACCTCGTCGCGGTCGACCTTGACGATGGTGCCCTCGACGATGTCTCCGTCGTTGAAGTACTTAATGGTGGCGTCGATTGCTGCGAGGAAGTCCTCCGCCGAGCCGATGTCGTTTACGGCTACCTGTGCGGGGCTGGTCGTAGGAGCGGTCATGAAGTAGGGGATCCGATAACTATGAGTAGGGATGCCCAGCGGCTGCTGAGCCTGGCAAGGCTACGGCACCCCGGGGGCACCCGGGAAATCGGCCCGAGCCCAGGCCGGCGCCCTAGTGGGCGGCTTCGTCCCAATTCGTCCCCACTCCCACGGTGACCTCCAGGGGCACGCGCAGGCTGGCCGCCGCACCCATCCGCTCGCGCAGGATCCTCTCGACCTCCGCGGCCTCGCCCGGGGCCACCTCGACGACGAGTTCGTCATGCACCTGAAGGAGGAGTCGGGACGCCAGATTCGCGGTGGCAAGCGCGTCGGCCACACCCAGCATGGCGATCTTCACGATGTCCGCAGCAGTCCCCTGGATGGGTGCGTTCAGTGCCATCCGCTCCGCCATCTCGCGACGCTGTCGATTGTCGTGTTGCAGATCCGGGAGGTAGCGCCGCCGACCGAACATCGTCTCGGTGTACCCGCTCGCACGAGCGGTGTCGACCACTCCGGCGAGGTAGTTGCGGATCCCACCGAACCGCTGGAAGTACTCATCCATCAACTGTTGCGCCTCGGCCGGAGTGATCCGCAACTGCTGTGAGAGGCCGAATGGCGACAGGCCATAAGCGAGGCCGTAACTCATGGCCTTGATCTTGCGCCGCATCTCTGCATCCACGGCCGTGGGGGCGACACCGAAGACGGCACTGGCGACAGTCGTGTGCAGATCCTCACCCGATTGGAATGCCTTGATCAGTCCCGCGTCCTCGGAGACGTGCGCCATGATCCGCAGCTCGATCTGGCTGTAGTCGGCCGTCATCAGAGATTCAAATCCCTCGCCGACGACGAAGCAACGCCGAATGCTGCGGCCTGCATCCGTCCGCACCGGGATGTTCTGCAGGTTGGGATCGCTGCTGGACAGCCGCCCGGTCGCCGCCACGGTCTGGTGGAAGGTCGTGTGGATCCGTCCATCCGATGCGATCAGCGGGATGAGCCCATCCACGGTCTGGCGTAACTTGCTGCGGTCACGCCAGGCCAAGATCTCCGCAAGCAGCGGGTCCTCGGTCTGTTCGTATAGGCCCTGGAGGGCTTCGGCATCGGTGGTGTAGCCCGTCTTGATCTTCTTCGTCCTCGGCAGACCTCTCTCGCCGAAGAGGATCTCCTGGAGTTGCTTTGGCGAACCCATATTGAACGGGCGCCCGACGATCTTCTCCGCACTGGACTCACACGCGCGCATCGCATCACCGAACGCACGTGACAGCGCCTCGAGGCCCGGGCGATCCACACATATGCCCGTGTGTTCCATCTGCGCCAGCACCAACGCAACCGGCTGTTCCACATCGACCAGGAGTGACAGCAGACCGTCCTCCGCCAGACGTGGGCAAAGACTCGACTCGAGGTCCGCCACCGCGGCGGCATCCGCACCGAGCACCTGGTCATCAGCGTCGCCACCGCCCAGCAGGTCCAACTGCCCCTCGCCACCGAGTTCCCCCCGGACGCGACCGAGGACACGTTGCTCCACATCCGGAAGGGCATACGAACGCTGGCCCGGCATCACCAGGTAGGCCGCGAGCGCCGTGTCGAAACCGAGACCCAGCAGTTCCGACCCATGATCAAGCAGCACCCGGGCGCACGCCTTCGCATCGTGCATGGTCTTCGTGATGTCGATCGATGACAGAACGGACTCGATCGAGCGGACATCGTCGGTCACGATCGAGCGGGCAGCATTAAATGCCGCGGCCCGGGAGAGGTCGCTCGTCGCCACGATGGCCACGCTTTCCCCGCACCCGTGGACAAATTCCTTCCCGGACACATGCGCGACGTCGATGTCAACGGCCGGTGCCTCGGCGGCGGGGACCGTCGCCTGTCCCGTGCGGGGCAACTTCGTCAGCCGATCCCGCAGCGCCGTGAATTGCAGGGCGGAGAAGATCGCGTCGACCGATCCCGAATCCCACCCGGCCCATGAGCAGGAGTCGGGTCCACTCGGCAACGGGACATCCGTCAACAACTGGGTGAGTTCCCGGTTCAGCAGCACTTGGCCGACGGAAGCCCGGAGGGACTCGCCCACCTTGCCGCCGATTTCGTCGGCATGGTCGATAAGGGAGGCCAAACTCCCATAGGTGGTCAACCACTTGACGGCGGTCTTCTCCCCCACTCCCGCGATACCCGGGAGGTTGTCACTGGGATCCCCACGCAGTGCCGCGAAGTCCGGGTATTGCTCGGGCAGGAGCCCGTACTTCTCCTCCACCGAGTCCGGCGTCATCCGCGCAAGGTCTGAGACACCCTTGCGGGGGTAGAGAACTGTGACGCAATCACTCACGAGTTGGAACGAGTCGCGATCACCCGTGACGATCTCGACGGTGAATCCTTCGTCGAGCGCTTGGGCGGTCAATGTCGCGATGATGTCGTCGGCCTCGTATCCCTCCGCGCGGTACGTGGCGATCCCCAGGGCATCGAGCACCTGGTCGATCAGCTCGACCTGCCCCTTGAACTCGGGCGGCGTGGCGCTGCGCGTGCCCTTGTAGTCCGGAAACCGATCCGTCCGGAAGGACTTCCGACTGACATCGAAGGCCACGGCCACGTGCGTGGGAGCAGCGTCCTTGAGCATGTTGATCACCATCGACGTGAACCCGAAGACGGCGTTCGTCGGCTGTCCTGTTGTGGTCGAGAAGTTCTCCACCGGAAGCGCAAAGAATGCGCGATACGCCATCGAGTGCCCATCGATGAGGAGCAACCGCCGCTCGGACACCACGGCATCGTATGCGCGGACGGAGTCCGGCCCTAGGGTGCAGGCCATGGACGAGAAGGGCGACGATCTCCTCGCGGTGGTGCAGGCCTTCGGTCTCGGTGACCTCGGGGAGCGCATGGGGATGACGATCACTGAGGCCCGTCCCGGCTGCGTGCGCGGAAGCATCCCGGTAGCCGGGAACACGCAGCCCTTCGGCCTTCTGCACGGTGGAGCCAGCGCAGTGCTAGCCGAGTCCCTCGGCTCTATCGCGGCGGGGATCCACGCCGGCTGGGGCACCCTGGTCGTCGGGGTGGATCTCAACTGCACTCACCACCGCGCCGTCCGCGATGGGATGGTCCACGGCACCGCGACCCCACTCCACGAAGGTCGCACCGTCGCCTCCTATGACATCCGGATCGTCGACGACGAGGGTCGCCCGGTATGCACGGCACGACTGACCTGCCTGCTGCGCACCCGTCAGGAGGGCTCCGAAGGGAAGTGACCCTGCCCGATTTAGGGGTAATCGGGCACGTGTGGGCCCCGGGTCTGGGTAGGGTGCTTCAACCCCTGACACCCGGAGGCCTCGTGCAGCGTCGGATCGCATCCCGTATCGGGATGCTGCTCGTCGCTGTCGTCGCCCTCTTCGGGGTCGCAGCGATGGCACCGGCCTCCGCCGCCGGTGACGCTGTCATCGGCACCCTGACCGGCCCCGACGGCTCTCCCGTGACCGGCGTCGCGATCACCGTGTCCAATGAGGCGGGCTTCAGCGGGAGCACCACCTCCGACGCACAGGGCAATTTCCGCGTTGAGATCCCCGAGGGCGGCACCTACGCCATCGAGATCGACGTCACCACGCTCCCCGCGGGGATCAGCCTCGCGAAGCCCGAGGACGCCTCGCGCGAGCTCCTCATTCTGGGAGGCGAGAAAAAGTTGCTGGTACCACTCGTATCGGGCGAGGGCGGCGGTACAGCGGAGTCCGGTACCTCCTCCGGCTCCGGCTCCGGCGTCACAGGCCAGCAGGTGGTCCAACTCCTCGCCGACGGCATCATGCTCGGCATCCTGATCGCCCTGGGGGCCCTCGGGCTCAATCTCGTCTTCGGCACCACCGGCCTGACCAACTTCGCCCACGGTGAGCTGATCACTTTGGGTGCCTTCGTCGCCCTGCTCTTCAACACGGCCGGCCTGCACATCGTCATCGCCGCCCCACTCTCGGTCATCGTCTGCGCGGTCGTGTTCGGTTGGGGACAGAACAAGGTGCTCTGGAAGCCCCTGCGCAAGCGCAAAACTGGCCTGATCGCCGCGATGATCGTGTCGATCGGCTTGGCGATCGTGCTCCGGTACACCGTGTCCCTCTTCTTCGGGAGTGGTCCGAAGACGTTCGAGCAGTACGCCGGTCAGGCGGGCATAAACATCGGTCCGTTCTCGACCACGCCCAAGCAGTTGGTCCTCGCCGCCATCGCGGTGGTACTCCTCGCCGCGACTGTGATCTGGGTCCAACGCTCACGCATCGGAAAGGCCACCAGGGCCGTCTCGGACAACCCTGCCCTGGCGTCCGCCACCGGTATCGACGTCGAGCGGGTGATCGCCGTGGTGTGGACGGTGGCCGCAGGGTTGGCTGCGTACGCCGGCATCTATCTCGGCATGACCCAGAATTCGATCTGGAACATGGGGCAGCGCATCCTGCTCGTTCTGTTCGCGGCAGTGATTCTCGGCGGGCTCGGCACCGTCTACGGGGCCCTGGTCGGAGCCCTCGTGGTCGGGGTCTTCATCCAGCTGACCACCCTGGTCATCCCACCGGAGATGAAGACCGTCGGGGCGCTGTTCCTGATGATCCTGATCCTGCTGGTGCGCCCGCAGGGTCTCCTCGGCCGACGAGAACGGGTGGGCTGACCCATGGATTGGGCATTCGTCTTCTCCCAGACACTCACGCAGGCCCTCGGAATCACCGCGATCATCTACTGTCTCGCCGCCATTGGCCTGAACCTGCAGTTCGGCTACACGGGGCTACTGAACTTCGGCGTGGTTGCGTTCGTCGCCTCGGGCGCGTACGCCATCGGTGTCATCGTCCTCACGTTTGAACTCAGCCTCTGGCTGGCGATCCCGGTCGCGATGGGCGTCGCGGTCCTTCTCTCGCTGCTCCTGGGTATTCCCACACTGCGATTGCGTGCCGACTATCTGGCCATCGTGACCATCGCAGCCAGCGAACTCTTGCGCCTGACGGTGCGCACCGTCCTCCCGGACTATCTCGGTGGAACCCAGGGGCTCAACGGCAAGATCGGCCAGCAGTTCCACGACCTCAACCCGCTCCCGGCGGACTTCGAATCCCTCCCCGTCCTGACCTGGACCCGTCAGGACCTCTGGGTCGTGATCGTCGGGTGGGGCCTCATCGCCCTGTTCTCGGTCCTGATGCTGCTCCTGGTGCGCAGCCCGTGGGGGCGTGTGGTCAAGGGCATCCGCGAGGACGAGGACGCGGTCATCTCACTCGGCAAGAACACGTTCGCCTACAAGATGCAATCCCTCGTAGTCGGCGGCATCATCATGGCCTTCGGCGGAATCCTGTGGGCGGTCGCGAAACAATCCGTGCAGCCCGACACCTTCGTCCCGGACTTCACCTTCTTCGTCTACACGATCCTGTTGCTTGGCGGAGCTGCCCGGATCCTGGGACCGATCGCCGGCACGATCATCTTCTGGTTCCTGCTCGCGGGGATCGGTGAATTCCTCGGCCAGGCCATCCAGGCGGGTTGGATCGACTTCCTCAAGCCCACCGATGTTGGTGCGATCCGCTTCATCCTCATGGGACTCGGCCTGATGATGCTGATGATCTTCCGGCCGCAGGGGATCTTCGGCGACAAGAAGGAGTTGGCCCTCGATGCCCGCTGACCACACCGAGGAGCTCGGCCCCCAGGCGCGTGCGACCCAGGCCGTCCTCGCATCCGTCGAACGTCGACCCGGCGCGGCCAAGCCCGATCCCATCCTCATCGCCGACAACGTGAAGCGGCAGTTCGGCGGGCTCGTGGCCGTCGACGTCGAGCACGTGCAAATCCAACGCGGTTCGATCACGGCTCTGATCGGCCCCAACGGCGCAGGCAAGACCACATTCTTCAACCTGCTCACCGGTTTCGATGCGCCGAACACGGGTGCGTGGACCTTCAATACCCGCCAGGTCGCTGGCACGGCACCTTTCAAGCTCGCCCGCATGGGCATGGTGCGCACCTTCCAGTTGACCAAGGCCCTCTCGCGCATGACCGTGATGGACAACATGTTGCTCGGCGCCAAGGGACAGATCGGCGAGCGTTTCCTGTCCTCCTTCATCGCTCCCCTCTGGAAGGGGCAGGAGTCCACGAACCGTGCGCGCGCCGAGGCGTTGCTCGCCCGGTTCAATCTCGCTGAGAAGGCCGGGGACTTCGCCGGTTCACTGTCCGGCGGTCAGCGAAAGTTGCTCGAGATGGCGCGGGCACTCATGTCCGGACCCGAGTTGGTTATGCTCGATGAGCCGATGGCTGGCGTGAATCCCGCGCTGACGCAGAGTCTGTTGCAGCACATCAAGGCGATTCGCGAGGAGGGCACCACGGTCCTCTTCGTTGAGCACGACATGGACATGGTCCACGACATCAGTGACTGGGTCATCGTCATGGCCCAAGGCCAGATCATCGCCGAGGGTCCCCCGGACTCCGTGATGAAGGATCAGGGTGTGATCGACGCCTACCTCGGCGCGCATCATGATAAGCAGCTCACGTCCACCGGTGAAGCGTTGACCGAGAGCCCGGGAGGATCGGCATGAACTACACCGAGCCCAGTGACCTTCCCGCGCCGGGGAGCCCTGACGACCCCCGCGAGTTCGAGCGGGAGATCGACCTCGACGCCAGCCAAAATGCCTCGCCGCATGCCGCCACGCTCGAACAAATCCACGCCTCCGAGTCCGTCGGAGCCTTGGTCCGCGCCGACCGTGTGGTTGCTGGCTACTTCCCCGGAGTCAACATCCTCAACGGATGCGACCTCTACGCCAAAGACGGTGAACTCGTCGGCATCATTGGCCCCAACGGTGCCGGCAAGTCGACCCTGCTCAAAGCCCTCTTCGGCCTGGTGCGCGTCAACGAGGGAAGCGTGCTTCTACGCGACGAGGACATCACCAATCTGCGCGCCGACCAACTCGTGCGTCGCGGGGTGGGCTTCGTGCCGCAGAACAACAACGTCTTCCCATCGCTCACCATTGAAGAGAACCTGCAGATGGGTGCCTTCCAGGAACCCAAGAAGTTCACCGAGCGCTTTGACAAGGTTGCAGACCTCTTCCCGACACTCGGGCAGCGCCGCAAGCAACGTGCTGGTTCGCTCTCGGGAGGCGAGCGCCAGATGGTCGCGATGGGTCGCGCGCTCATGATGGAACCGTCCGTGCTGCTTCTCGATGAACCGTCGGCCGGCCTGTCCCCTGCGCTGCAGGATGAAGTGTTCGTGCGCGTCAAGGGCATCAATGCCACCGGCGTGACCGTGATCATCGTCGAGCAGAACGCCCGCCGCTGCCTGCAGATCGTCGATCGCGGCTACGTCCTGGACCAGGGTCGCAACGCCTACACCGGCACCGGGCGCTCCCTGGCGAACGACCCGAAGGTGATCGAGCTGTATCTCGGCACGCTCGCCCGCGCCTGAGTCCCCCCAAAGGTTGAGGCCCTGGCCTCCCGAAGGAAGCCAGGGCCCCATGGCCGGTGCCTGCCTTACGGCAGCGGCACCACTGCCGTGACCTTGCCGATCTCCGCGAACTTCGTGTTGCTGGCGTACTCGTTGATCGAGATCGTTCCCTGTGCGGGATCACCGAACTCGTTGAAATCGACCGGGCCGGTTACACCCTGGAAGTCGATATCGGTTCCGGCATCCAGCAGCGCAACGCAGTCGGCCCAGGTGGAGCACTGCTCTCCACCGTTGCCGGCGACCTGCGGCAGGAACTCGGCGATGGAAGCGCCGTCGGCGCAACCAGCAGCCTGGGCGGCCAGAGCCACGAGCATGGTTGCGTCGTAGGACTGTGCGCCGTAGGCGAAGTCGGTCAGCTCAGGATCAACCTCGAGCAGCGACTCGTTGAACGCCGTGAGATCGGCCTCACCGGACGGAACCGTCGCGACGACACCCTTCATGGTGTTCTTCGGGAAGTCCGCGTATGCCGTCGTGGAGATGTTGCCATCCACGAGGAAGAGCGGAACGTCCTTCGGGCCGACGCCCTGCTTGATCATCTCCTGGAGCAGCTTGACTGTCTCCTCGAAGCCGATGACCGCAACAGCCTCCGGACCACTGGCCTTGACCGCCGCAACCTCAGCCTCGAAGGAGGTGGCTGCCGGGTCGTAGACCTCGTTGAACGTCACGGTGCCACCAGCCGCCTCGAAGTCCTTGACGGTGGCGTCCTTGAGACCCTCACCGTAGGGATCCTGGCGGGCAATGACAGCGAGCTTGGTGATGCCCTTGTCAATAGCGGTGTTCGCGAGGACAGCGCCCTGGAGCACGTCCGACGGAGCAACGCGGAAGTAGAGACCATTGTCCGGGTAGGTGGTCAGCGCCGGCGAGGTGTTCGCCGGTGAGATCTGAACCACGCCATTGGATGTGATCTTGTCGATGACGGTCAGGGAGACGCCCGACGACGCCGCGCCGATGATCGCCTGCACACCCTGCGAGAGGTGCGAGTCGACGGTCTGCGAAGCGATGTCAGTGCTGGTGTCACCCGAGTCGCCCTCGATGTAGGTGACGGGCTGGCCGAGAACGCCGCCTGCGGCGTCGATCTCTGCAATTGCCTTCTCGACGCCGGCAAACTCCGGTGGGCCGAGGAAGGCAAGGTCGCCCGTGGCGGGCAGCAGCGAGCCGACAACGAGGGTCGTGTTCGCACACGCCTCCTCCGCTGCGGTCTCCTCTGCAGTGGCAGTCTCCTCAGCAGGTGCCGCTTCCTCCGTGGTTTCCGCAGCTGCGGTCTCCTCAGTGGCAGCCTCGTTACCGCTGCTGCACGCAGCGAGCGCGAGGGAGGCAACGCCAAGCACGGCCACGGCCTTGATGACCATAGTGCGCTTCATGCATTCTCCTTGGACATACGAAACGACGACGAGTGCCGTCGCAGTCCCGACAGCCTACGGCCACCCTCGTGAAGGGGCGAAATCTGGTGCGGGGTTCGGGTCCTATTCGTGACCCTTTTGTGATATTCCCCCCTGAATCCGCTCGAGGATCAGGGCGGCGGCCTCGGGCAGGGTGACGCGCTGATCCATGGCCGCCCGCCTCAGGAGCGCGTACGCCTCGGGCTCGCCGAGGCCCTGGGACTCCCCCAGGACGGTGACCGCCTGCTCCACCAGGGACCGGGACTGGGCCCGCCCGGCCAGGGACGCGACCTGCCCCCGCAGCGCCCGCAGCTGAAGTCGCTGCGCCACGGCTACCTCGATCGCGGGCGCGAGATCCGAGCTGCTGAATGGCTTGACGATGTACCCGGCGGCTCCGGCCGCCACTGCCTCGTCCACGACCGACCGTTGCGCATAGGCCGTGACCATCACGACCGCGGCGAGGTCCTCTCCCACGATCGCGCGGGTCGCGGTGATGCCGTCCATCACGGGCATGTTCACGTCCATGAAGACCAGGTCCGGGTTGGTCGCGCGCACGACCTCGATCCCGGCGGCGCCATCCCCCGCTTCGCCGACGACCAGGTACCCGAGTTCGCGGAGGGTCTCGACCAGGTCCATCCGGATGATCGACTCGTCCTCGACGACGACGATCCGCACCGCACTGGTCTCCACGCCGCAACGCTACGCGGTGATCTGGCTACCCTTGGCGCAGCGCCCCGGTATCCCAACCGGCAGAGGAAGCGGTCTCAAACACCGTCCAGTGTGGGTTCGAATCCCACCCGGGGCACTAGCTCGCTTCGGGTGTAGGTCTCTGGTTCGAGATGGCATGCAGCAGACCCGCGATGAACCTTGGAGATTCGGCGGTCGAAAGGTCGGTGGCGAGGTCGACCGCCTCGGAGATTGCCACCGCATCGGGCACGTCTTCCACGAAGAGGATCTCGTACGCCGCAACGCGGGCGATCGCCCGATCAACGTCCGGCATCCGGTCGAGCGACCACCCCTCGGCCGAATTCTCGATTCGGTCGTCGATGGTGGCCTGATTGCTTGACACACCCTCGACCAGGGCGACCGTGTACTCGTTCAAGTCCGGTGAGCCCTCATCCCGACGGCGCCGGACATGTTCGGCCAGAACGCTAGGAATCGGGACGCCCCTACTGTCCGCCTCGAAGAGGACATCGAGGGCCCGCTTACGGGCCTTGGATCGCGCGGACACTAGTCGTTGACGCGGCCCAGATAGGAACCGTCGCGCGTGTCCACCTTGACCTTGGTGTTCGGTTCAATGAAGAGCGGCACCTGGATCTCCGCCCCCGTTTCGAGCATGGCCGGCTTCGTGCCACCGGTAGACCGGTCACCCTGAAGGCCCGGCTCGGTATAGGTGATGATCAACTCGACCGACGCGGGCAGTTCCACGATGATCGGGAAACCCTCGTGCATCGAGATCTGCGCCACCTGGTTTTCCAAGAGGTAATCCGAGCTGTCCCCCACCACCGCTGAGGGGACCGACACCTGGTCGTAGGACGTGGTGTCCATGAAGATCCAGTCGTCGCCGTCCTTGTAGAGGTACTGCATGTCACGGCGATCCACTGTGGCCGTCTCGACCTTGACGCCCGCATTGAAGGTGCGATCGACAACCTTGCCGGAGAGGACATTCTTAAGCTTGGAGCGCACGAACGCCCCGCCCTTGCCCGGCTTGACGTGCTGGAACTCCACCACGGCCCACAACTGGCCATCGATCTTCAGCACCATGCCGTTCTTCAGGTCGTTCGTTGTCGCCATCGACTCTCCCGGTCGTCGTTCCCTAGCCCACGCGCATGAGGTCGCGGGGCGCCTCGGTCAGCACGGCGTTTCCTTCGGGAGTGACCTCGAGGGTGTCCTCGATTCGAACACCGCCGCGTCTGGGGAGATAGATCCCCGGTTCGACGGTGACCGCCATGCCGGCGGCAAGGGTACCCAGCGACTCGGCGCTGAGCATTGGGGCCTCATGAATCGCCAGTCCCACCGCGTGTCCGGTGCCGTGGGTGAATGCCTCCGCGTATCCGCACGCACTGATCACGTCACGTGCAGCGGCGTCCACATCCGCGCAACGCACGTCCGGTCGCACCGAGTCGCGGCCTCGAGCCGCGGCTTCCGATACAACTGCATGGATCTCACGTTGCCACTCGGCAGGATCCTCACCGACGATGAACGTGCGGGTCATGTCCGCGTGGTACCCCCGAACGCGGGCGCCGCAATCGATCACGAGCAGGTCCCCGGGCGCGAGTGCGGTCGAGGTGGGGCGGTGATGGGGGATGGCCGAGTGGGCTCCCGTCGCGACGATGGTCGGAAACGATCGATCCTCGGCGCCCCGTCGACCGAACTCGGCCTCGAGGCGTCGAGCGATGTCGATCTCTCGATCTCCAGCGCGGATGTGTCGCACTAACTCCCTGAGGGATGCGGCGGTGATCGCACATGCCTCGCGCAGTGCGGCACGCTCACCGGAGTCCTTCACCCGGCGCAGGGCGACGACCGGATCATCGGTACACACCTCAACCTCGGTGAAGGATGCACGCAGTTGCTCGACGTGTGAGGAAGGTGTCGACGGGGAGACACTCACCTGCTGCACTCCCCTGCGCAGCAACTCCTCGGTCACCTTCGCAAAACCGTTCCGGTCGATGAGCGGTGTGATGCCAGGACACTCGAGCACAACCTGGTCGCGGTAGCGACCATCGGTGACGAAGATGATCAGGGAGTGAGCAAGCGCGAGCGTGGCACTGCTACCGGTGAATCCGGTCAAGTACCGGATCGCAACCGGATCCGTGGAGATATATGCGGAACCCGGAGAGATAGCAGAGAGGAGTCGCTCGCGTCGGTGGGTGAGGTCCACGAACTACACCCGCGCGGCGATGGCGCGCAGGGCCAAGAGGTACGAGTCGAAACCCAGGCCCGAGATGGTTCCCGTCGCAACACCGGAGACCACCGACGTATGCCGGAATTCCTCGCGGGCAAGAGGGTTCGAGAGGTGCACTTCGATCATCGGGGCGGTCAGCAGTGCGCACGCATCGCGGAGCGAGTAGGAGTAGTGCGTGAACGCGGCCGGATTGAGGATCACCGGGGTACTCCCGTCGGCGGCCTCATGCAGCCAGGAAAGCATCTCCGATTCGTCGTTGGTCTGGCGCATGTCGATGTCCACGCCGAGCTCGGACGCGAGCGCGGCCAGTGCCCCACCCAACTCCTCATAGCTTCCGGTGCCGTAGACATCGGGCTCACGGCTGCCGAGTCTGTTGAGGTTGGGTCCGTTGAGGACCAGGACCTTCGCCATGCGCCGAGCCTACGCGCTGATGGCGTCGTAGGCCGCGACCAGCAGATCCTGCTCCGGTGCCCGCCAGATCGTCGGGTTCTGCAGCCCATCGAGAACGACGAACCTCAGGGTCGTCCCGCGGGACTTCTTGTCGAGGGACATCGCCTCGAGCAGAGCCGGCCACGCATCGCGTCGGTAGGTGCGTGGGAGACCTACCGCATCGAGGACTGCGCGATGGGTCTCCACGCCTTCCGCGTCGAGCCGCCCACCGAGAAACGCGAGTTGACCCGCGAACATGAGACCCACCGCGACGGCGTTCCCGTGACGCCAGGTGTAGTCCTCGCAGTGCTCGATCGCATGCCCCAGGGTGTGCCCGTAGTTGAGCGCCTCCCTGCCGATAGCACCGTTCGCTCCACCCACCTCGCGGAAATCGGCCCCCACGACGTCGGCCTTCACCTGAACCGCGCGTCGGATGAGATCGGGAAGCAGGTCCCCCTCTACATCCAACGCATCGCTGGTGCGCACGAGCAGATCGGCCACGATGGTCGCATCGGAGGTCAGACCGACCTTCACCACCTCGGCCAAGCCCGACACGATCTCCGCGCGCGGAAGGTCGCTGAGGGTCGTGACATCGCAGAGCACTCCCACGGGACTGGAGAACACACCGACCAGGTTCTTGCCCTCGCGAGTGTTGATTCCCGTCTTGCCTCCGATGGCGGCATCGACCATGGCCAGTACGGACGTTGGCACGAGGATGCACCGCACCCCGCGGAGCCAGGTAGCCGCGATGAATCCCGCGAGATCGGTGACGGCACCGCCGCCGATGCCGACCACGACGTCGTTGCGCGTGAATCCCGCGGCTCCGAGCGCGGACCAGCAGCGCCCGGCGACCTCGGCCGTCTTGGAGCCCTCCGCATCGGGCACCTCCACGGGGACGACGTCGATGCCGGCGCGCTCGAGGATGGCACCCACGCGACGTGCCACGTCCTGGACGGATGGCTGGAAAATCACGCCAGCACGGGTGGCTCCCTCGGTCAGCGGCACGATCTCGGCGAGGAGGTCACGCCCGATGACGACGGCGTAGGACCGCTCCGCACTCACCTGCACAGTTGTGCTCATGCTGCGTCCCGGTCCGAGAGCGCGCGACACACGTCATCGACCACGGCACGCAGAGGCTTGCCGCTTGTCTGGATCCGCACCGTGGCAAGGGCCTCGTAGACCGGCGCGCGCTCGCGCAGAAGCGCCGCCAACGTTCCGCGCACATTCCCGAGCAGAAGCGGACGCGAGGCATTCATTCCCACCCGCGACACCGCATCGCCAAGATCGACTTCCAGCCAGACAACCGGAATGCCGGCGAGGAGGTCAGGTGTTCCGGGAGTCATCACGGCACCGCCTCCGATACTCAACACCCCGTCGAAGTCACGCACCGCGTCGGCGATGGCTTCCTGCTCCAGCTGCCGGAAGTGCGGCTCGCCCTGATCGACGAAGATGTCCGCAACCCTCGCCCCCGCGCTTTGCTCAACGAGATGGTCGCTGTCGGCGAACGGGACTCCCAAGCGTTCAGCCACGCGGCGGCCGACGGATGTCTTCCCCGCACCCGGTGCCCCGATGATGACAGCGGTGGGAGGCATTAGCGAATACTCAGGTTGGCGAGGTACGAGTCGTAGTTGCGGCGCGTCTCCCCGACGGAGTCGCCGCCGAACTTCTCCAGGAACGCCTCCGTGAGAACCAAGGCGACCATGGCTTCCGCGATGACCCCTGCCGCGGGTACCGCGCAGGCGTCCGAGCGCTGACTGATCGCAACGGCTTCCTCACCCGTGGCAACGTCCACCGTCTTCAACGCCCGCGGGACCGTGGAGATCGGCTTCATAGCCGCGCGAACCCGGAGCATCTCCCCCGTGGTCATTCCCCCCTCGGTGCCACCCGAGCGCTGGGTGACGCGCTCGAGTCCCAGTTCGCCCGACACGATCTCGTCGTGCGCCTGCGAGCCTCGCGCAGCGGCCAGGTCGAACCCATCCCCGACCGCGACTCCCTTGATCGCCTGGATGCCCATCAACGCGGCCGCAAGACGTGCGTCGATGCGACGGTCCCAATGAACGTGGGAGCCGAGACCCGGCGGGAGTCCGTAGACGACCACCTCGACGACTCCACCGAGGGTGTCTCCGTCCTGGTGCGCGGAAGCAATCTCCTCTTCCATGGCCAACGCGGTGGATGCATCAACGCATCGCACCGGTGACTCGTCGACAGCAGCCAGGCCCGATGGCCCCGGAACGAGTCCTTCGGGCAGAGCGACGGTGCCGATGCGCACGACATGACTCAGGACCTCGATACCTGCGACCTGTCGCAGGAATGCCCGAGCGACCGCGCCGAGCGCCACGCGCGCGGCGGTCTCGCGCGCACTGGCCCGCTCCAAAACCGGCCTGGCGTCATCGAAGCCGTACTTCTGCATTCCGACGAGATCGGCATGACCGGGTCGCGGACGGGTAAGAGCGGCGTTGCGCGCAAGGCCCTCGAGTGCGTCCTCCTCCACTGGATCCGCGGACATCACGACATCCCACTTCGGCCACTCGCTGTTGCCGACCTCGATCGCAATGGGGCTCCCGAGGCTCTGCCCGTGCCGGATGCCTCCGAGAACGCGCACCTCGTCCCGCTCGAACTTCATGCGAGCGCCGCGACCTGCCCCGAGTCGGCGGCGGGCCAACTGCTCGCCGATGTCGTGGGTGGTCACTTCGATACCCGCCGGCAGTCCCTCGATGACCGCGATCAGGGCCTGCCCATGGGACTCGCCCGCCGTCAGCCACCGCACCATGGGGGCGATCCTCCCAGAGGTCTCGGCCCGGGCGGTGACCAGCCTGTGGTGGTGAGCACGAACTCTTCAGGTGAGCACGAACGCGGTACTCGCAATCGCGGTGCCGATCGTCATGTAGGGACCGAAGGGGATTCGTCGTCCGCGCCTCGACCGCCGAGCGACCCGTAGCGCCACAACCACCGCCGCCGCGAGGGCGAAGGACACCCACAAGCCCCACCACGCCGTGTCCACACTCAACGTTCCGAGATAGAACCCGAGGACCCAGGAGTACTTGACGTCACCCATGCCCATGCCTCCGCAGAGGTGGACGACCAAGAAGAGCAGCGCTGCTCCCGTTCCCGCCATCAATCCGCGGGTGAATGCGGTGAGATCACCTGCGATCCACCCTGCCAGCCCAAGAAGAACGACACCGAGGACCGTGCACCAGGCGACCCACATGTTCGGGAGGCGATGGGTTCGCGCATCGATCCACGTCAGGACGCTCGCGTGCACGGCAAGCGATACCCACGCGGCGACGACCAGCACGGTGGGCATGACGAAACGTTAGGCAGCGCTCGCCCTCGGTCGCCAGATGCACGTCAGCTCTGTGGATAACTCGCGAGCGCCGCACGCATGGCGTCCACGGGAGCCGCGTATCCCGTCATCAGCCTCACCTGCTCGGTTGCCTGCCAGAGCAAGAGGTCCGCGCCACTCGCCACCGCTCCACGCCATGCCCGGGCCAGGGTGGTCGGCCATGGCGCATACGTCACATCGAGCAGTACTGCATCCTCAAACTCCCCCGCGACGTAGGCCCAGGGGGCGGCTGCGTCGGCGGGCAGGGTGCTGATCACCAGATCGGCTCCCAGTGCACGGGGTTCGAGACCTGCAGCCTCCCCCTCCATTCCCAGACCCACAGCCACATCGAGCACCTCCTCGGCGGCATCGACCCGCCGCGCGGCCACGATGACGTGCTCGGCACCGAGATCCCGCGCCGCAGCGACAGCACTGCGCGCAGTCGCGCCGGCCCCGAGAATCACCACGCGCTCGAATCGACGCCCTGGCGCCACATCACCGATCGCGTGAACCATGCCCACGACATCCGTGTTGTACGCCGTCCACCCACCGTGGGGCAATGGAACGAGTGTGTTAGCAGCCCGCGTCACGCCGGCGATGTCATCTACCTCGTCGGCGATGCGTAGCGCTTCCGCCTTGAGGGGCATGGTGAGTGAAAGACCCCTCCACAGCTCATCTAGTTCCGCGACGAAACCAGCGAGTTCGTCCACCTGCACTTCGAATCGTCCGTAGTCCCACTCGATGCCAAGCGCGCGATACGCAGCGAGGTGCAGGGCCGGCGACAGGCTGTGCTCGATGGGTGAACCAAGGACAGCGGCCCGCCTGGTGAGGCTCACTGATCGGCCACGTTTTGTTGGAACTGCCGCTTGAGTTTGAGGAAGCGCTCGTATGAGCGAGCGAACTTCGTCTCGCGCGTGGTGGGGTCCACGGTGACGAAGTAGAGCCACTTGGCCTTGGCCGGGGCAAGTGCCGCTTCGATCGCAGCCTCTCCAGGGGAGTTGATCGGCGTCGGTGGAAGACCGGTGGTCTGGTACGTGTTGTACGGAGAATCCGTAGCCAACTGCTCCTTGCTGAGCAGAATGTCGGTGATCCCCAGCGCGTAGGAGACGGTCGAGTCGAATTGAAGGGGCATACCAGCGTCGAGTCGGTTGTAGACGACCGCCGCGGCTTTCGCGAAATCGCTCGGCAAAACCTCTGCCTGGATCAGCGACGCGATGATGAGAATCTCGTAGGGATCGCGACCCATCTCGCGCGCCCGTTCAGCGAGGTTCGTGGTTGCCGCAGCCTGATCGAAGCGCCCGACGAGTGTCCGCACGACCTGCCGCGCATCCTCGTCGCCCACGAGGTCGTAGGTAGCCGGGAACAGGAAGCCCTCGAGCCTGTCCTCCGCCCACCGGGGTAGTCCCAGATTCTCCGGATCCTTGGCAACCGCCTCGAAGTCCTTGATCGGCAACCCCGTCACCTCGGCGGCAGTCTCGAAGGTCTGCGTCATCCGAAGCCCCTCCGGGAGGACGAGTCGATTCTCCGCGCGGGACTGCGGACTCAGCATGAGGGCCAGGGCGTCCGCGGCCCGCATCTCCCGGAGAAGCGAGTACGAACCCGGTCCGAGGGACGAGGATCGTTCATCGTTCGCCGTCGCCTCGACGAAGGCCTCCGCGGTCAAGACGACGCCGGCTTGCTCCAACACTCCGCCGATCTCGGTCAGCGTTGCCCCTCGGGGCACGACGACGGTGACCTCCCCGGAACCGGGGCCCGGGTAATCGGTGGGAGCGGAATCACCAGCGACCAGGCGCCAGGCAATCACCACCATCGCGATGATGAGTCCGAGGATTACCAGGCCGGAGAGTCGCTTCCCGACAGCACCTCTGTTCCGGGACGGCGGAAGTGCCGCCTCGGTGAACATGTCATCGAGGTGGGTCACAGCACCTCCCCTGGGGCCTGTCCGCTCGAGCGTTCGGCGTCGAGGGTGAACTGCAGCACGACGGCCGCTGCCGCACTGTCGATCCGATCGCGGGTGGTCCGGGTGGACCGTCCCTGCTCACGGTACGTCCGCTGCGCCTGCACCGTGGACAGCCTTTCATCCACCAGACGGACATCGCAGTCAACGTGACCGGCGAGGCGTGTCGCCCACTCACGCGTCTTCCAGGCGCTGGGCCCCTCGACGCCGGTCATGGACAGCGGAACACCGATGACGATCTCGAGGGGTGCGAGCTCCTGCACGAGGGATGCGACCCCCTCGAAACTCTCCGAACCTCCGGGGAGGGCATCCCGCGGTGTGGCGAGGACTCCGGCGTCGTCCGACACCGCGACGCCGATCCGCACGGAACCGGGATCCAGTCCGATCCGCACACCGGGTCTCATCCGTCGGCTGCGGCCCTCAGGTGGGCGCGCACTGCGTCGAACCCCGCCGCGATCCCGTCCGTGCGGGGGCCTCCGCCCTGCGACATATCGGGTTTGCCTCCACCACGACCATCCACTTCGGCCATCACGCACGCGAGCACCTGGGGTGCCTGCCTGCCGCGCTCGAGAGCCCGCGGACTGCACGCGGCCACGACGGCCACGGAATCGTCCGCGACAGCCGCCCCCACCAGGACGGCGGCCACGTCCTGCTGTACGCGCCCGCGCGCATGTGTCACGAGTTCCCGGAGTTCCTGGGGGCTGGTGCCCTGGGGCGCGATGAACGTCCAGAGACGAACATCTCCAATATCCTCTCCGGCACCGGTGATCCCCTCAACGTTCGCGACCAACTGCGCACTCTTGAATCGACCGATATCTCGCTCGGCGTCCTTGAGCGCCGTGATCGTGCCCTCGATACGTTCCACGAGCTGATCGGCGGGCACCTTGACCATCTCGCTCAACCTCTGGACGAGTACGTGCTCCCGCGCGAGGAATCGGTACGCATCGACTCCGACAAGGGCCTCGACGCGACGCACTCCGGCTCCGATGGAACCCTCCGACAGGAATGTCACGACACCGAGTTGCCCGGATCGCTGGGCATGTGTTCCGCCACAGAGTTCGTGAGCCCAATCGCCGACGGACACAACCCGTACCTCGTTGCCGTACTTCTCGCCAAACAGTGCCATCGCACCCATTGCCCGCGCTTCCTCCTGTGACATCACCTCGGCAGACACGGTGAGATCTTCGATCAGGAGCGAGTTGACGCGGTCCTCCACCTCGCCGAGCACCGACGGAGCGACAGGTTCCGGGTTCGGGAAGTCGAAGCGAAGGCGACCGGGCGCATTCTCGGACCCCATCTGCGTCGCCGTCTCCCCCAGACGCTCGCGGAACGCGCGGTGGATCATGTGGGTCGCCGTGTGTGCACGCGAGATCGCCTTACGGCGCTCAACATCCACCGCGGCCGTCGCCGCTGCTCCCACGGTGACCTCTCCGTGTTCCACGCGTCCCCGGTGGACGAACAGACCGGGGACAGGTGCTTGGACGTCGTAGACGACGAACACGGTCCCATCACCCAGGGTCAATCTCCCGTGGTCTCCGAGTTGACCACCCGCCTCGGCGTAGAACGGGCTGCGGTCGAGGATGACTTCGGCGTGATCACCGGTGGACACAACGGGTACCGACTCACCGTCGCGGACGATGCCGAGCACATGCGCGTCGGTGATTGCAGTGTCGTATCCCACGAAGGTGGTGCCACCCCCGGTGTCGAGGATCTCCCGATAGGCAGTGGCCGCAGCGAATCCGGCCTTGCGGGCGTGGGCATCGGCTTTCGCGCGCTCACGCTGCTCCGACATCAGCGAGCGGAAACCCTCCTCATCGACGCTGAGTCCCGCCTCCGATGCCATCTCGAGCGTGAGGTCGATCGGGAATCCGAAGGTGTCGTGCAGGGTGAAGGCCTGCTCTCCCGCGAGTACCTTTCCGCCGCTCCCGCGCACACTCGCCGCCGCCGACTCGAAGAGTGCAAGTCCGTTCTTCAATGTCTGCAGGAAGGCGGCCTCCTCGTTGACGGACACGGTGTGGATGCGCTTCGCCTCGTCGTTGAGTTCCGGATACTGCGGGGCCATGACCGCGATGGTGGCGTCCATCAGTTCACCGATCGTGGGCTCCTGGGATCCAAGGAGACGCATATTGCGGATGACCCGACGCATGAGTCTGCGCAGGACGTAGCCGCGTCCCTCGTTCCCGGGGACGACTCCGTCGCCGATGAGGAAGGCGCATGTTCGCGAGTGGTCGGCGACGACTCGAAGCATGATGTCGTTGCGTGGGTTGGAGCCGTACCGAGCGCCAGTGAGCTCCGCTGCTCGATCCAGGATCCCGCGCGTGGTGTCGATCTCGTAGATGTTGTCGACACCCTGCAGCAAGGCGGCCATGCGCTCCAGGCCCATGCCCGTGTCGATGTTCTTGGCGGGAAGTTCCCCGAGGATCGGGTACCCCTCCTTCGCCGCGCCCTCGCCTCGGGCGTACTGCATGAACACCAGGTTCCACACTTCGAGGTAGCGGTTCTCATCCGCGATCGGACCGCCCGGTGCGCCATGGTCGGGGCCACGGTCGTAGTAGATCTCCGAGCACGGACCGCAGGGTCCGGGGACACCCATCGACCAGTAGTTGTCGACCTGCCCACGGCGTTGGATCCGGTCGAGTGGCAGTCCCACCGTGCGGTGCCAGATATCGATCGCCTCGTCGTCATCGAGGTAGACGGTGACCCAGAGGCGATCGGGCTCGAAACCGTAGCCGCCTGCGTCCTGCGACGAGGTGAGCAACTCCCATGCGAGCGGAATCGCACCCTCCTTGAAGTAATCGCCGAAGGAGAAGTTCCCCGCCATTTGGAAGAAGGAGGCGTGCCGCGTGGTCTTGCCCACCTCCTCGATGTCGAGGGTGCGCACACACTTCTGCACACTCGTCGCGCGCGGGTAGGGCGGCGGTGCCTCGCCGAGGAAGTACGGCTTGAAGGGAACCATCCCCGCGTTGACGAAGAGCAGGGTCGGGTCGTCCAAGAGAAGTGACGCGGACGGGACCAGTTGGTGGCCACGGTCGGCAAAGAAGCGGAGGAACCGGCTGCGAATTTCAGCGGAGTCCATCCGCACCCCCACGAACAACCGATGCGGCCGCGCGGCCAGGGATGCGCGCACGCACGACGCCCTGGTTTCCCGTGCCCTGCGCCGCTCGGCCCACGGTGGCGGCGAGGCTCATCGCGGCAGCGCTCAACTGCTGCACCGTCACGGTGACGCCCTGTTCGCGCGTGTCGATCCACCACTGCTGCCCACGTCGGTAGGCGTACACGCCCACAGCGGCGCCCACACCCAGCCAGAGGAGTCGCCGCATGCCCGAAGCCTAATGAGCGTCGGACGACCCTCCGCCACGTAGTTCGTCCAAGCGTTCGAGGACATCGGACCAGCGGGCTTCAGCTCCGTGATCACTCGGCCGGTAGTAGTCGCGGTCGCCTAGCTCCTCGGGGAGGTACCGCTGGACTGCGACACCCCCCGGTGTGTCATGTGGATAGACGTAGCCCGCGCCATGGCCGAGGCCGGCCGCGCCGGGGTAGTGAGCGTCCCTTAGGTGCGCGGGCACCGTGCCGATCCGACCTCGATTGACATCGTCGAGTGCCGCGTCGATCGCGATGATCACGGCGTTGGACTTGGGAGCCAGTGCCGCCTGGATGGTCACGTGAGCCAGGATGATGCGCGCCTCCGGCATGCCGATCATGGCGACCGCCTGCGCTGCAGCGACCGCAGCGGGCAGCACGGAGGGATCCGCCATTCCGATGTCCTCACTGGCCAGGATCATCAGTCGTCGGGCGATGAATCGAGGGTCCTCTCCTGCGGCAATCATGCGTGCGAGGTAGTGCACTGCGGCATCGGGGTCGCTTCCCCGCACGCTCTTGATGAAGGCACTGATCACGTCGTAGTGCTGGTCGCCATCCTTGTCGTAGCGGACCGCGACGTGCATCACGGCCGCTTCGATGGCCGCGACGTCGATGGTTCCCGGGGAACCCAGTGCGGCGGCATCCAGTGCCGTCAGCGCACGTCGTGCATCACCGGCGCTCATGCGTACCAGCACATCGATCGCATCATCATGGACGTCGACCCGACCTGCCAACCCCCGGGGATCGGCAACCGCACGTTCGACCAGGGTGCGGATATCGGCATCACCCAGGGGCTCCAGGGTCACGATGACGCTCCGAGAAAGGAGCGGCGCGATCACAGAGAAGCAGGGGTTCTCCGTGGTGGCAGCGACCAGAGTCACCCAACCGTTCTCGACCGCGGGCAAGAGCGCATCCTGCTGGCTCTTACTGAATCGATGGACCTCGTCGACGAACAGCACCGTGCCTCGACCCTGCAACTCCAACCTCTCACGCGCCTGATCGATAACGTCGCGCACATCCTTGACTCCCGCGGTAACTGCGGACAGCTCGGCGAACGCCCTACCGGATGTCGAGGAAATCAAGGTGGCCAAGGTCGTCTTTCCTGTTCCCGGCGGGCCCCACAGGATGACCGACACCGACGAATCACCGGGCTGCAGTAGCGTCCGAAGTGCCGAGCCCGGTGCCAAGGCACGCGCCTGCCCCACGATTTCGTCCACGGACCGGGGCCTCATCCGCACCGCGAGGGGTGCACCCGGTCGATTCGGCGACAGCGACTCCTCGAACAGGCTCACGGTGGAACCCTAAGCGCTGAAGCGCTCCTCAGGCATCGCGGTGAATACCCGTCGTCCACGAGCAGTAGCGTCCTGCTTCCCGGAACCCGAGTCCGCTGTACACCGTCGCAGCCGCATCGTTGTTCGTGTACATCTCGAGGAAGATGCCGACGCATCCCTGCTCTCGCGCCCGAGCGACGAGGTCCGACACGACCCTTCGCGCTAAACCCTGTCCCCGCGCATCGGGGTGAGTACACACACCCACGATGTGCGCGGACCCCCGCGGGCCTCGCATGTGCCCCGCGACACTCACGAGTCGGTCCTGCTCGACGATGCCCAACCACCGCACGATCCTCGGATCACCGGGCAGGATGTGGGCACTCGCGGAATGGGTCATGAGTTCGGAAATACCGGGATCATCGCGTGGAATCTCACGCACCTGACTGACCCGCTCGCCATGGCCTTCGGCGAGTTCCCACACGGCCCAATGCCCTGGGTCCCGAGCCGGCCACTGCCGGAACACCTCCACGGCCGTGGATTCCGCGCACGTGATCCCGTCGAGGCGCTGCTCGGTGTCGAGCGCGGAGAGAAGCGAGCACACGTCACCCACGGGTCCGAAGGCCGTCGCCCACCGCTCGCCCTTCGCCGTGGTGCGCGTCCATCCGACGGCATCTCCCACCCGCCGCAGATCCTGAACCCCGTCGGGATCCCAGCGCCAGCGCATGAACGCCTCGCGGGCCACTTCCGCCGGGACGTCGGTCACGTCGAGGGTTGAGCCTTCACCTTCGGGGCGTCGATCCCCGCCTCCGCACGTTGCTTCGCAGTGATGGGGGTCGGAGCTCCGGTGAGCGGATCCTGACCACCGCCGGTTTTCGGGAATGCGATGACGTCGCGGATGCTGCTCGCACCCGCAAGGAGCATGCAGACGCGGTCAAGTCCGAATGCGATACCACCGTGCGGCGGCGGCCCGTACTTGAATGCCTCCAGCAGGAACCCGAACTTTCCCTCCTGCTCCGCCGCATCCATGCCGAGAAGTGCGAATACCTTCTCCTGGATCTCCCGTTGGTGGATACGGATGGATCCACCACCGATCTCGTTCCCGTTGCACACGATGTCGTAGGCCCAGGCCAACGCCTCATCCGGCGCGGTGTGGAAGGTGTCGCGCCATTCGCGATTCGGCGACGTGAAGGGATGGTGCACCGCCGTCCAGCCGAGGCTGCCGTCCTCCTCTTCGACCTGCTCGAACATGGGCGCGTCGATCACCCAGAGGAAGGACCACTCCTTCTCGTCGATGAGTCCGACCCGGTGGCCGATCTCCAGTCGGGCCGCACCCAGAAGTGCCCGGGCATCGGCCGCCTTTCCAGCACCGAAGAAGATGCAATCGCCGGGCGCGGCAGCTGCGGCCGCGACGAGACCGTCGCGTTCGGAGTCACTGAGGTTCTTCGCCACAGGTCCGCCGAGTGATCCATCCGCCTCCACGATGACATAGGCCAGGCCCTTGGCACCACGCTGCTTCGCCCATTCCTGCCACGCGTCGAACTGGCGACGTGGTTGGTCTGCTCCACCGGGCATCACCACGGCACCGACGTACGGTGCCTGGAAGACCCGGAACGGGGTGTTCTTGAAGTAGGCGGTGAGGTCCACTAGTTCACACTCGAACCGGAGGTCGGGCTTATCCGTTCCGTAGCGCGACATCGCCTCCGCGTAGGTCATGCGTGGAATCGATCCGATCTCGATACCGAGGATCTGCTTCCACAGGGAGCGCACAATGGCCTCACCCACGTCGAGTACGTCCTCCTGCTCGACGAAGGACATCTCGATATCGAGCTGCGTGAATTCCGGCTGACGATCTCCACGGAAGTCCTCGTCGCGATAGCACCGGGCGATCTGGAAGTAGCGCTCCATCCCGGCGACCATGAGCAACTGCTTGAACAACTGCGGCGACTGCGGCAGGGCGTACCAACTCCCCGGCTGCAAGCGGGCCGGAACAAGGAAGTCGCGGGCGCCTTCGGGAGTCGAGGCCGTCAAGGTCGGTGTCTCGATCTCGAGGAAGGCGTGCGCCAACAACTCGTCACGGCAGATGCGATTGACCTGAGAACGCATCCTGATGTTGTCGCCGATGGCCGCGCGTCGAAGGTCGAGGTATCTGTGTCGCAGTCGGGCTTCCTCACCCACCGTGCTGCGATCATCTATCGGGAAGGGCAACGGTGCCGCTGCCGAAAGGACCTCGACGGCGTCGGCGATGACCTCAATGTCCCCGGTTGCCAGGTCGGGGTTCTCGTTCCCCTCGGGGCGCACGTCGACCGAACCCGTCACGGAGATGCAGTACTCGTCGCGGAGTTCGTGCGCGACAGTGGGATCCTTGATGACGACCTGCACGCGGCCCGTGGCGTCGCGAAGGTCGATGAAGGCCACTCCGCCGTGGTCACGCCGACTGGCCACCCAGCCGGCGAGGGTCACTCGTTGCCCGGCATCCGAGGTGCGCAGGGTGCCTGCACCCGCGTCTCTATACACGTGGTCTCCGATCGGTCAGCGGCTCATCATGCCAAGCGACCAAGACGGGCGTGCACCTCGCTCACGACCTCGGCGCGCGACACGGCGGCCTGCTCACCGGTCGCCATGTCCTTGACCTGGATGGTGGATGCAGCCACCTCGTCGTCTCCAATGACCAAGACGATTGGTGCACCGCTGCGATCGGCCGCCTTCATCGCACCTTTGAGACCACGTGAACCGAACGCCATGTCCGCGTTCACCCCGCAGGCACGGAACTCGGTGAGTAACCGGGCGGCGACATGCCGGGCATCGTCTCCGATAGCGACGGCGAACACCTCGACGCGCGGAGCCCCTCCGAGCTCGATTCCCTCCGCCTCGCAGGCAAGCAGGGTCCGATCCGTGCCGAGCCCGAACCCGATGCCCGACAGGGAGTCGCCCCCGAGCGACTGCATGAGGCCGTCGTAACGGCCCCCGCCTCCGATCCCGGATTGCGCACCGAGGAGCTCATGGGTGAATTCGAACGCCGTCCGGGTGTAGTAGTCCAATCCGCGCACCAACCGCGGTGCTTCCTCCCATCTGACACCCATGTCTCGGAGGAAGGACCGAGTGTCGTCGTAGTGGGTCCGGCACTCCACACACAGGTGATCGACCATCACGGGTGCATTCACAAGTTGCCGTTGTACCTCCTCGCGTTTGTCGTCGAGAACGCGCAGCGGGTTCAGGGTCGCGCGCTCGCGCGTGGCGTCGTCCAGATCGATACCGGCGAGGAACTGCTGCAGCAACTCGCGATACGCCGGACGACAGGTAGCACAGCCGAGTGACGTCAGATGGAGGACGTAGCGCCGGAGACCGAGACGCCGGTAGGCCTCATCGGCGAGGGCCACGACCTCCGCATCCAGCGCTGGATCGTCGACCCCAATGGCCTCGATCCCCACCTGCTGGAGTTGCCGATACCGACCCAACTGCGGGCGCTCGGCGCGGAAGAAAGGCCCCGCGTACCAGAGCTTGACCGGGAGTTGACCCTTGTCGAGACGCTGTTCGATGACCAGCCGCATGACCCCGGCGGTTCCCTCCGGTCGCAGCGAAAGGCTCCGTCCACCGCGATCCTCGAAGGTGTACATCTCCTTGGACACCACGTCTGTGGACTCGCCCACCCCGCGGACGTAGAGAGCGGTGTCCTCGAACACCGGGAGCTCCACGTACTCGTAACCGGCATGCTCGGCGGGCGCGGACAGGGCTTCGCGGACGCGGAGGAATGCCTGGGACCGCGGTGGGAAGTACTCGGGAACCCCCTTCGGGGCCTGGATCTCGGTCATAGTCCCCTCGATGAGGCGCGCATACCTTGTTCCCGAAGGTAGGGGTTACTCACGCGCTCGTCGCCAATGGTCGTCTGGGGTCCATGGCCCGGCATCACGATCATGTCGTCGGGCGCCGACAGCACGACGCGGTTCAAACTGGCGCGCATCGCAGTCGGATCGCCGCCGGGTAGATCCGTCCGGCCCACCGAACCCGCGAAGAGGAGGTCACCCGAGAACATCACCGGCTGCTGCCCCGCGAACTCGAACACCGTCGATCCCTCGGTATGCCCGGGAGCGTGGCGCACTGTCACCGTCAGACCGGCCACATCCAGTGGGCCGTCATCGTCGAAGGTCCTGATCTCCTCGGGCTCGGTCAACTCCAAGGCGTTCTTCGTCATCGCCATCACCTGATCCCGGGCTGCCGCGAACGAAGTCCCCGCGGGGTCCACGAGCCGGTAGCGGTCATCGGCGTGGATGATCGCGGGGATCCCGAAATCATGCCCGAGCGGGGCAACGCTCCACACGTGGTCGATATGTCCGTGCGTGAGCAGGATCGCCGCCGGCGCTAGGCGATGTTCCCGGATGAGGTCGGTCACTCCATCGATGGAGTCCTGACCGGGGTCGATGATCAGGCACGGCTCACCGGGACCCGAGGCGACGACGTAGCAGTTCGTGGCCCACGAACCCGCGGGGAACCCAGTGATCAGCACACGTTCTCCCGTCGTCACCACCCGCTGGGCAGCCTAATCCTCACGACCTACACTCTCGCCGAAGCGGAGGCACATCGATGACAAGCAATAAGCGAGAGCGGGAGTTGGCGCGCGCGAAGTACGAGCGCCAGCAGGAGCGGCGAGCGACCGAGGCCGAGCGGCGCCGCAGGCGCCAGAGGGTTATCGCCATTGTGACGGTC
Organism: Actinomycetota bacterium; assembly: GCA_016870195.1. Classification (GTDB taxonomy): domain Bacteria; phylum Actinomycetota; class Actinomycetes; order S36-B12; family S36-B12; genus VGCC01. The sequence goes on along the minus strand of VGCC01000005.1, from coordinate 4,968 downwards.
TCCGTGCTCGTTGTCGGCGCCCTGGTGTGGGCGGGTATCTCACTGCGCCCCGACGACACGGTCGCCGACGCCCCCACGGACGCCGCCACCCCGACCATTGCGACCGAGCGGCCTGTGCTGGCCTGCGACGAGCCGGGGACTCCGCGGGCCGACACCCTTTCCTGGGACACTGCACCCGACGGTGAGCCTCAGGCCGGCAGCATCACTCTCGCAACGAATTGCGGTGACATCGTCATCGACGTCCTCGCCGACGCAGCTCCGCGCACCGTCGCTTCGGCGCAATTCCTGGTGAACGAGGGTTTCTACGACTCCACGACCTGCCACCGGCTCACCACCGAGGGGATCTACGTCCTCCAATGTGGCGACCCGGCCGGTAATGGCACGGGCGGTCCGGGGTACTCGCTACCCGATGAGAACCTGCCCAGCTCCGAGGGCGTGAACTACCCGGCTGGCACGGTGGCGATGGCCAACGCCGGCCAGGGCACCGCGGGCTCCCAGTTCTTCCTGGTCTATGAGGACACCACCCTCCCGCCCGGCTACACCGTGTGGGGCAATGTCACCCAGGGGCTCGACGTCGTGCAGGCCATCGCGCAGGCGGGAGTCTCCGGGGGAGCCACGGACGGGGCGCCGTCCCAGCCGGTTTTTATCGAAAAGGCAACGTTTTCGGCCGGCTGAGCAGCCACGACCACGCGGGTGACAGACTGACGCCCACCCCCGCCCCAGGAGAGACATGCCTGACATCCCCACGCCGGCCGCACTGCGCCCACCCCCGCGTGCGACCGTCGGCGACGCATCGGGATTCGGCCGCGTGGATCCGGACGGCACGGTCTATCTCCGAGCGCCCGAGGGAGAGGTGGTCGTCGGTCAGTACTCGGCGGGCAGCCCCGAGGAGGGGCTGGCCTTCTTCACCCGGAAATACGCGGACCTGGTCGTGGACATCGACCTCGCGATCACCCGCCTCCGCGATGGGCGTGGGACCCCGGAATCCGGTGAGCAAGCCCTTACCCGCGTGACAGAGGCACTCGCAGCGCGCTCCTTCGTCGGCGACATCGCGGCCCTCGAAGCCAAATGCGCCCAAGCACGCGAACTGATCGATCACGCACGCGTGGCAGCCACGGAACGCCGGGAGCAGGAGCGTCAGATCGCACTCACCGCACGGACCGCACTCGCCGAGGAGGCCGAACGCCTCGCCGGGAGCACCTCCTGGAAGGTGACATCCGAACGGTTCACCGCAATCGTGGAGGAGTGGAAGGCGCTCCCCCGCGGTGATCGGGCCTCCGAACAGGCTCTGTGGAAGCGACTGAGCGGTTCCCGTGCGGCATTCGACAAAGCGCGCCGTGCCCACTTCGCCACCCTCGACGTCCAGCGCAAGGAGGCTCTCGCGGCGAAGCGCGAGCTCATCTCACAGGCGGAGCAATTGTCGACTTCGACTGATTTCGGTCCCACCACCCGCAAGTACCGCGACCTCCTCGACCAGTGGAAGCAGGCTCCCCGCGGCTCGCGAAGCGATGAGGACAAACTCTGGAAGCGCTTCAAGACCGCCCAGGACACGTTTTACGCGTCGATGAAGGCCGCAGATGCCGCGAAGGATGCCGCGCTCGTGGAGAACGTTCCCGCGAAGGAAGATTTGGTGGCACAAGCGGAGGCCCTCCTGCCGCCCGACGACCTTAAGAAGGGCAAGTCCGCCCTCCGTGCCATCCAGCAGAAGTGGGACGCACTCGGTGACGTGCCCAAGGGTGACCGAACCCGTCTCGAAGGTCGACTGAAGAAGGTTGAGGACGCCTTCCGCGACGCAGAACGCGAGCGCTGGAAGGACTCCACGACCCAGAGCGTGCCCGGGGCGCAGGCGTTCTCGGACGCACTCGGCCGCCTAGAGGAGCAGCTAGAGTCCGCGCGCAGGTCCGGGAACAGTGCCCGTGTCACCGAGCTCGAGGCGTCGATCGCCTCGACCCAGGCACTCCTTCAGGCCGCTGGTCAGGGTTCGCGCTAGACGCGGTAGGCGTCGAAGACACCCTCGACACTTCGGACGGCCTTCAGCACCGAACCCAGGTGCTTCGGGTCGGCCATCTCGAAGGTGAACCGTGACAGGGCGATGCGATCACGGGTCGTCGCCACGGACGCGCTCAGGATGTTGACGTGCGTATCGGAGAGCGCCCGAGTCACATCCGCGAGCAGCCGAGCACGATCGAGGGCCTCCACCTGGATATTGACCAGGAAGACACTCGTCGACGTGGGCGCCCACTCGACTTCCACGACCCGGCCTGCCTGCGTGCGTAATCCTGCAACGTTCACGCAGTCATCGCGATGCACGGACACACCCGCACCCCTCGTGACGAAGCCCATGATCGGATCGCCGGGGACGGGTGTGCAGCACCGCGCGAGTTTGACCCACACATCGTCGCTGCCCTTGACAACTACACCCACGTCACCCGATTGGCGCGTTCTGCGAGAGGCGATCTCCAGACCGATTTCGTCGGTCTCATCGGGTGCCTGGTCATGGATTCCGGCCGCGTCCACGAGGCGTTGCACCACCGTCGAGGCACCGATCCGGCCCTCCCCCACGGCGGCATAGAGAGACGTCACGTCGGCCTGGTGCAGGTCCGCTGCGATGGTGGTCAGCGACTGCGCTGACAGCAGCCGCTGGATAGGCAGTCCCTCCTTACGGAGAGCCTTCGCGATAGCTTCGCGCCCATTTTCGATCGCCTCTTCGCGGCGCTCCTTGCTGAACCAGCCCTTGATCTTCGAACGTGCTCGGGGCGAGGCGACGAACCCCAGCCAATCTCGGCTCGGGCCTGCTCCCTCGGTCTTCGACGTGAAGATCTCGACCACGTCGCCATTTCGGAGTTGTGACTCGAGGGGGACCAACTTCCCGTTCACCCGGGCACCCACGCATCGATGTCCGACCTCGGTGTGCACGGTGTAGGCGAAATCCACGGGCGTGGAATCCACGGGGAGGGCGATGACATCGCCCTTCGGCGTGAAGACGTACACCTCGGAACTGCCCAGGTCGTAGCGCAGGGAGTCGAGGAACTCCCCCGGATCCTCCGTCTCACGCTGCCAATCGACCAACTGACGTAGCCAGGCGAACTCGTCGACACTCGACTTGTCCGAGTCGCCCTGCTTGTACTTCCAGTGCGCTGCCACCCCCAGCTCGGCGGACTGATGCATCTCCTTGGTGCGGATCTGGACCTCGACGACCTTGCCCTCGGGTCCGATCACCGTCGTGTGCAGTGACCGGTACATGTTGAACTTCGGCATCGCGATGAAGTCCTTGAAGCGGCCAGGGACAGGACTCCACTGTGCGTGGATAACGCCCAGGGCGGCGTAGCAGTCGCGAACGCTATCGACAAGTATCCGCACACCCACGAGGTCGTAGATGTCATTGAAATCCCGGCCACGCACGATCATCTTGTTGTAGACCGAGTAATAGTGCTTCGGCCGTCCCGTCACATCTGCTCGCACCTTCGCGCCCTTGAGGTCTGATTCAATGCGGTCGACGACGGAAGCTAGATACTTCTCGCGCGACGGTGCGCGCTGACCAACGAGGCGGACGATCTCCTCGTACATCTTGGGGTGCAAAATCGCGAAACCGAGATCCTCCAACTCCCACTTCATGGCGTTCATGCCGAGTCGATGCGCCAGCGGTGCGTAAATCTCCAGGGTTTCCTTGGCCTTCTTCTGCTGCTTCTCCTCGGGCAGGAATCGCATGGTGCGCATGTTGTGAAGTCGATCCGCAAGTTTGATGACGAGTACACGGATGTCGCGCGCCATGGCGACGACCATCTTGCGGACCGTCTCAGCGGCTGAGGCGTCGCCGTACTTGACGTTGTCGAGTTTCGTCACGCCGTCAACGAGGTGAGCGACTTCATCCCCGAAGTCTTCTCGCAGAGCGTCCAACGAGTAGCCACAGTCTTCGACGGTGTCGTGGAGGAGCGCTGCGGCCAGCGGTGCCGGTGGCATACCGAGATCGGCCAGGATCTCGGCGACCGCTAGGGGGTGGGTGATGTACGGCTCACCTGACTTCCGCAGTTGATCGCGGTGCAGATAGTCGGCCATGTCGTAGGCGCGCTCGACGAGGCGGAGATCACCCTTCGGGTGGTACCGGCGGATCGTTCGCAACAGTTGCTCGAGTTCGGGGCGATTGGATCGACCACCGCCCAAGCGTGCGAACCTCGAACGTAACCCGCCTCCATCGGCGGGCAACGTGAGGGACGCTTCCTTGGTCACGTTGCCTCCTCGTCCGTCAGTCTACGAGGAGGATCGCGTCACTCGGCCGGCTGGGAATCCGCATCGAGCAGGGCCATGACCGGCACACCTAGCTGCTCGAGGCGAGCACGACCCCCGAGGGCCCCCAATTCCAAGATCACCGCGACCGCGTGGATGTTCGCGCCCGCCCGCCGAACGAGCTCAACCGCCGCGCACGCCGTCCCACCCGTGGCGAGGACGTCGTCGATGATGACGACGGTGTCGCCCGGTGCAATGGCGTCACAGTGCATCTCGAGGCTCGCTGTTCCGTATTCGAGGTCGTAGCTGACGGAATACGTGTCCCGGGGAAGCTTGCCGGGTTTGCGGAGGGTCACGAACCCCGCTGCCATGTGATACGCGAGTGCGGCCGCGTACGGGAAGCCACGTGCCTCGATTCCCACGACCGTAGACACGCTGCCGCGACCGAGCGCCACGGTCATCTCGTCGATCGCGGTGGCGAACGCCCGCGGGTCGCCGAGTAGCGGCGAGAGATCCTTGAATGAAATGCCGGGCTCGGGGAAGTCGGGGACGACGGCGATGGCGTCCCAGAGCAGTCGCTCGCTGAGACCGGTCAAGAGCGGCTGCCCCATCCCTAGCCCTTCTTGCGGCGCGACCGAGACGTCCGCTTGGGCTGGTTGCGTTCTAAGGACTCGACTCGCGACGTCACCATCGCGGGAGCAGCTCCATCACCCTCGGACTCCTGCGCGGACGTCGACCCCTTGA
>VGCC01000004.1 GCA_016870195.1 Actinomycetota bacterium | reverse complement strand
TTGACCCCATAGGCACCACCAGTCACAACCGCTACACTCCGAACCGGCGAAGTTCGTCCACTTCCTAGGGGACCCCATGGCAGATGAAGACGTGTGGCGCGTACCCGCACCCCCCCATGTGCGGACTCTTCCAACGAACACCGACGCCCCCGATGACGAACAGGCGGCGCCGGCACCCGCGGCGCCTTCCCGCCGCGGGAGCGTGACGGTCGATGACCTGGTCACCGAGGACGACGTCAACGAGGATCCCCGTGAACGTGTCGCCCGGGTCATCGCGGAAGACCGCGCCCGCCGTCGCCAAGTGGCCTCCGACGAATCGCTCGCCCAGCAGCGCAGGGAACTCGAACCTCCTCCTCCGAAGGCCGGGCTGCTCAACCGCCTTCGGCATTCGCTCGGCATGTCGTACGAGGTTGACCTGACAGAGGTGACCGACACGTCACCCGAGCCCGAAGCCCCATCGACTCCGCTCCCGACTCGCACCCGGATCGTCGAGCCACCCGTGATCGCACCCCGCGGCGGTGGATTCACACCTGAACCGATCCCTCCACAGACCAGAATCATCGATCCACCTGTGGTCACCCCTCGCGAGGAGCAGATTGCATCGGAGCCCCCCGCTCCGCGCGATCCGGATATCAATATCGACGCTGAGCGGGACATCGAGAAGCTCAAGGCGCAACTTCGCGAGTTCTACATCGAGGTCAAGGCCGAGAGTCGGCGTCTGGCAAGGGAACATGAAGCACTCGCACGCGAGCGCTCCGGCTTCACCCGTGAACGTGCGGAAGTCATGTTGCGAACGGAATCTGCGTCGAGCGCACTCGGTGCCCTGGATGAGCAGAAGCAGGCCTTAGCAGCTGAGCAGCAACGTATGGCCAGTGAGCGCGCCCAATTGCGAGTACTTCGAGCGGAACTCGAGGGAACGCGCGCGGCTCTCGAAGACGAGAGGCTCGGTGTTGTCCGCGAGCGTACGGCCATCGACGCAGCGCGTGTGCGCCTGGGCGAACTGCAAGACGAGATGGAGTTAGCTCGCGAGGACTTGCGTACGCAGGCATCCGAAATGCAGCTAGCCCAACGCAAATTCAACGAGGTTCGCGGACAGCACCACCAGGACGCAGAAGCACTACGTGACGAGCGCAGCACGGTCGCGGCGATGCGGGTAAGTCTCGACGCGGAAAAGGATCAGGTAGAAGCCCTGCGATCCGAAATCGCTTCCCGCGAGCTCGCGGTGGAGACGCAGCGCACGGATCTGGAAGACGCCCGACGAGATGTCGCTGAGACGCGGGAGGCCTTGGCCGAGCGTGAAGCAACGCTCGAATCTCTCTCACATGACCTGATGGCCGAGAAGGCACGCCTCGAAGCCGAGGAAGCGCGGCTTGAATCCGAGAAGGTACGCCTCGAATCCGAGAGGACCCTGATCGAAGCTGAGGCGGCGCACGCGCAATCGGAACGCGCACGGGCTGCAGAAGTCCTGATCGAGGTCGAGTCTCGGGCTGCGGAAGCCAGCCAGATTCGCCTCGATCTCGATTCACGCGAATCCGAGCTATCCATTGCGAAGTTGGAACTCAACCAGCAGCAGGCAGAGCTACGGTCGCGCACCCTGGCCCTGGAAACCGCTCAGCGCGAACTCGAGATGGCGCGCGAGCAATGGCAGACCGAGCGTGAGGCCATCGATCGCGACCTCGCGGTGAGCCGCGAGGCTGCAGCCCAGGCACAAGCCCACGCCGCAGAGGCCCAGCGTCAACTGGAAGCCGAGAAGGAACTCCTCGTCGCGGAGCGCAACGAAGTAGCTGCCCAAGCCAGAGCGGAGGCACAACGCAACTTGGAGACCGAGAGGGAGCTACTCGTCGCAGCGAGGCTCGCGGTTGCGGACGAGCGCAGCCGGTTGGACACCCTCCATGCCACCGTCGACGAACTAAGGTCCGAGGTTGCTGACGAACGTCGGCGAGCCGAAGCGCTACGCCTCGAACTCGAAGTCGCACGCACGGAACTGGAGGAGGCCCGCGTCCGACTCGTCGATGAAACGCGGCGCCGGTCCGAAGCGGTGCAGGCCCGCCGACTGTCGGATGAGGCTCGGTCGCGCCAGTCCCTGCAGGACGGGTACGTGGATGTCACCGACCCGCGCTACGCGCGCCTGCTTGATCGGCAGTGGGATCTCTGGCTCTCCGGGGAAGCCGGGAAATAGCCCGGCGAGGACGCCCGGCCACGGTCGCCGCTAGCCTGGGGGGTCCGCGCCGTAGGAGTGCGCGTGAGCACGAGGGAGCTGGTGACCGTGTCGACGGACAGCACGCCATCCACGCTGTCGCCTGGAGAGATCCTCGAGCGCCTCAAGCGCCGCGTCTCCGAATTGGAGGCCAAACTCGCGGAAACCCAAGGCGATCACCGACGCCTCCAGGACCTGTCACCGGATGAGTTGGCACTCGAGGCGGTGGGAGCGGCCGGAGACATCATCAAGGCCGCTCGTCAGCAGGCGACGGACCTGCGTCAGTCGGCAGCGGCCGACGCGGCGAAGGCACGTGACGCTGCTCAGCACGCTCTCACGCAGGCCCGGATGGAGTCCGACCAGCTGCGGGCGGACGCGGAGTCGGCCCGCGATGCGATGATGAACGACGCCCGAGAGAACACCTCGCGGATTCTCGCCAGAGTCCGGCAGGAAGCCGACGACCTCACTTCAAAGGCCGCCGCAGAGGCCGACGACATCCGCAGGGTCGCCCAGACGGAAGCCGACTCCCTGGTCGTCGAGGCGCAGCGCCGACTCCAGGCCTCTTTGTCCGCGTCGGACCAGGCCACCACGAACGCCCGTGATGAGGCGAGGCGGATCGTCGAAGCGGCGCGTGCGATGGCCGACACCCTGCGCGAGGACGCCCGCGGGGAAGCACGGGGCGTGATTGGTGAGGCGCTCTCGCAATTGCGGGTTCAGGAAGAGGCGATGACAGACCTCCTCGATCAAGCGAGTGCGCTGCGTGTCTCGGTCAGCGCGGTGCTGGACGGCGTGCGGTCCTCCTCGGATGCGATGGCAGCCGAAACCGCCCGGGCCGAAGCCACCGCGCGCTCGTACCTCGCTTCCGTAGCCCAACTCAAGTCCGACTTGCTCGCTCGCATCGGGCCGGCTCAGCCGCCCGACTGATCCCCGGTCTTCCCCATGAACACGCTTCCCCGCAGCACGGGACTCCTCGCCGGAGCATTGCTCATGGCGGCCTTGGTCGTGACCCCAATCGTCGCGGTCCATGCTGACGGTGGCGGACCACTCCCGGAGCCCCAGGCACCCACCGACATGATCCAGCCTGAAGTTCCCGGCCAGCCGGCCGATGAGGCCACGACTACCGGCACCGACGAGGGTGGAACGGCGGAGACTGCGACAACGACCCCCGCTCCCGAGGAGTCCACTCCGTCGGCAACTCCCTCACCCACAGCGAGCCCCGCCCCCACGTCGAGCCCCGCCGCCGGGCCGGAATCCGCCGCTCCACTACCCGCGCCGACAGACGCCACGAACGGCCAGCCCTCGGCACCCGAGTCGGCGGAGTCGACGGAATCAAGTTCCACCGCAGCCTCCGGCTCCGGACGGGTGTGGCTCGTGCTCGCGGTCGCTGCCCTGCTGGCACTCGCCGTCGCCCTCGCCGTGGGCGCCATGCGACGTCGTGGTGCACCAGATCGCGGCAGTGCCACAGCTCCCGCGGAAGACTCGATCCCCCAACCCGAGGACCCATGGGCGGGCCTGAGTGCCGCCGACCGTGAGGCATTCCAACGCACGGCCCGGGAATTCGGCTGGGACTAGAGCCCAAGCATTTTCTTCATGCGTTGCGCGACCAGCGTGATCGCACGCTCCGGCGCGATGCGGGACAGACGGTCCAGATTCCGAGCATCACGTCCGATGAGCACCCGGAAGGTTCCCCGTTCCATGGCGTCGACGATCGACTGCGCAGCGTCTGCAGCCGACGTCATCGCGGGTGGCGCACCCGCCGGCATGCCGGGCACCTCGACCCCCGAGTTCTCAGAGATGTGGGTGCCCACCGCGCCGGGAAACACCTCGGTGACCGAGATACGCGTTCCCTGAAGTTCCGCGAACAGGCACTCGGTAAGGAGTCTCACCGCGGCCTTGCTTGCTCCGTAGGCACCGTGTCCCGGAACCGGGACGAGGACACCCATGCTCGAAACATTCACGATGCACGCATCGGGGCGGGTGAGCAGTGTCGGCAGGAACGCCTTGACCATGGACATCGTGCCTCAGAAGTTGACCGCCATGACGCGGTTGATGTCTTCCATCGAGAGATCGTTGATTGGGACGAAAGGTTGGATGATTCCGGCCACGTTGACCACGCCGTCGACCTGCCCGAGATCTGCAGTGACGCGTGGGGGAGGTCGAACACGGCGGGTCGATCCGTGACATCGTTCGCATAGGTGACAACCCGATCAGGTGATGCGAGTCGCGATGTTTCCTCAAGGAACTCCGGACGCCGATCGACGGCGGCCGCGCGAGCGCCACGACGCACCAACTCCAGGACGACTTCGCGACCGATCCCGTTTCCACCGCCCGTGACGACGAACACCTTCTCCGCGATGTGCATACCCACCCCCGAATTCTCCACCACCTTCGGAGTCGGATGCGCGTCGAGCGCTACACCGACGTGAACTGAGCGTCGATCCGTGCGAAGACTTCGTCGGACATGACCACGGCGGCCGCTTCGCAATTCTCGCGGAGGTGATCGATGTCCCCGGTTCCCGGGATCGGCAGCATGACCGGTGACTTCTTGAGCAACCACGCAAGTGCCACCTGGCTCGGAGTGCACCCGAGTTCAGTTGCGAAGGGCGCGAGCGGCCCGTCGTCACCCACCAATTCCCGGTTTCCGAGCGGGAACCAGGGAATGAAGCCGATTCCGTGCGCCGTGCAATGATCGAGGAGCTCGGCGCTGTTGCGGAAGGCGACGTTGTAGAGGTTCTGCACGCTGACGATGTCGAGGACGCGCTGGGCCTCCTGCAGGTCCGCGACGGAGACCTCGGAGAGTCCCACGTGCCGAATGAGGCCGTCGTCCTGCATCTGCTTGATCACGCCGAATTGCTCATCGCGTGGAACCTTCGGATCAATGCGATGCAATTGCCACAGGTCGATGCATTCGACACCAAGGCGCCTGATGGACATCTGCACGCACTGGTGCAGATACTCCGGACGACCGACCGGGGCCCACTGATCGGGACCTTGACGGGTGAGACCGCCTTTGGTGGCGATGACCACGCCGTCGTAGGGATAGAGCGCCTCACGGATCAGGTCCTCGCTGACGAAAGGTCCGTACGAATCCGCCGTGTCGATGAAGTCCACCCCGAGATCCACGGCGGTGCGCAGCACCCGGATGGCGCGATCCCGATCAGCGGGGTCACCCCAGATGCCCGGGCCCGTGATCCGCATCGCCCCGAAACCGAGACGCCGGACGGGGAGCGGATCAGGGCCACCCGCTCCCAGGGTGAAGGTGCCGGACTGATCGACGGGTCGGCTCATGGGACTCCTCAGGCCACGTGGCGGAGTCGCAATCTACGGGACCGCGACACTGGCACTCGGGGGTTCTTGTGTGCTAACCGGATGTGGCGCACAGTAGGGGTGGGAATGGGGAGGTGGAATGACCGATATCGGCGTCTCGGCCTTTCATCGCGCCGACAACACCCTCGCGGGATTCATCCTGTCCGGCCGCTGGCCACACTCCACGCGCGAATGGACCCAGTTCCTCGCGGTCGCCGTGCGCATCGCCGCGCGACCGGGCTACCTCCCCACGACGTCAGGGTTCCATGCCGCGGACGTCCTCCCGGAGGACCCGGCCCCGGACGTCGTCGGGTTGGTCACCTGCAGCGGGCCGATCATCGGCGCAGGCGCACCCGGTCCGGGAGCCCTGAGCGATCCGCAACCCACGGCACTGGTGGTCCTCCACCCACCGTCGGAGACCGTGCCGTCGACGCCCGAGTGTGTCGGTGTCGCATCGGGCGCGGTGCTCCTTCCGGGAGTCCCACACCTGGGGCTCGACCACCGGGCCGCGTGGGTTGAGGCCGAAGCGGATGGCACGGTCACGAAGTTGCTCAGTCGCGTCGGTGTCGATCCGCGCGAGGATCCCGACATCGCCGTGCTCGCCACGCTCTGCGCCGCGTAGGACTAGCGCGCCTCCAGGGCGGCGGCCCGAACATCCAGATCCCGCATGATCGGTCGGATGACCGCGTCGGGCACGCCTTCGTCATCGCGGATGCGGAGTAGCTCGGTCTGCTCGGCGTGCACCATCGACAGGGAAACCACGGAAAGCTGGTGGGCCGCATCCTGCTCGGGAACGTGGTCCGACTCCAGGTTCTCCGCGTGCTCGATTCGGGCAACAGCATCGTCACGCAGCCGTTGGACGACTACCGGATCCAGTGGGCGACCCGAGATCTCGGACTCCTCGATGATCACATCAAGCCGTTCGAGCGCAGCGCGCGCCAATTGCGCATCGATCCGGCGAACCTCGGTGGAAGTGTCCTCCCCCGAGATCTTCAGCATCCGAGCCAAAGGTGCCACTGTCAGGGACAGCACGAGCGTGATGATGATGATGGAAAACGTGGTTGCGAGGATCACGTCGCGGAAGGGGAATTCCTCCCCTGCAGCAACAGTGAGTGGGATCGAGAAGGCGGCCAAGCCCGAGACCGGGCCACGTGCCCCGGCCCAGGAGATCAACACCGCAGCCCTGCCCCACCCGTCCACCTGTCGATACTGCGGGGTGAGTCCGACGATCCCGAAGACGAAGGCGAACCGCGTGACTATGAGCGCGAGGAGAACCAGCACGACCAACCCGGGGACCAAGGGCAGTTCACCGGTGGGCAGCCGTCGGAACACATCCGGAATTTCCATCCCGATCGAGAAGAACGCGACCGCCTGGAAGATGAACGTGATGTGCTTCCAGACATTCGTGGCCTGGAGTCGACCAGACGCACCGGGTTCGGAGTGCTGGGCATGTGCAATCCAGAGTGCAGCGACCACCACGGCGAGGATCCCGGAGCCTTCAAGAGCCTCGGTCGCGAGGTAGATCGCGAAGGGTGCTACGAGGACGAGGCCGTTACCCGCGATCGAATCACGGGTGCGACGGAGCACCTGGGATAGCACGATCCCGCTGACTGCTCCGATCCCAACACCTACGACTACCGCCAGGGCGAAGATCTCGCCCACATCGAGCAGGGTGACACTTCCCATGATCGCGGCAGCGACAGCCACACGGAGCGCGGTCAGACCCGTTCCGTCGTTGACGAGGCTTTCTCCCTCGAGGATCGAGATGACGAACCGCGGGAGGGATGCCTTCTTCGCCACGGTGCTCACCGCCACGGCATCGGTCGGAGCGAGCACGGCACCCAGCGCGAGTGCGGCAGCCAACGGCATGGCCGCGACCCAGACGGCCACTCCGCCCACGACGAGGATCGTGGCAATCACAAGCCCCACCGCGAGGAGCAGAACCTGTCTACTGACTTTGCGCAGATCCAGGAACGACGACGACAGCGCGTCGCCGAACACGAGTGGAGCGAGGATCACGATGAGAACGATCTCGGGATCGGAGAGTGCATCGGGTCCCCACGGCGAGAGGGACAGCACCGCACCCGCCGCGATAAGGGGGAGTGCGATCTGAATTCCGAAGTGACGCAGGATCACGGCGAGCGCCAGTGCGGCAACGGCGCTGAATGCGAGCGAGTCCAGGGCGTCGTTCACGCATTCCTCCCATGCTGGTCACGACACGATAGTGCCCGCGCAGGATCGGAGGGTCGAGTCGTTTCGTTTCTAACGACGCAGACTCGTGGAGAAGACCTCGCCGGAGGGGCTCTCCGGTGGCGCATAGATGACCCAGACGTCGAGTTCCAGGTCGAGGAGATCAGGTTGTGGGATCGCATCGAGAAGCGGTTGCTGCGCGTCTTCGAAGGTGCTGTTCACAAGCGGCTGGTCGCGGAGTAGCTCGGCGGGATCCTCGATCACCCGCGCGGTGTATTCCTGCCATGCGGCGTTGTGCGCGAGATAGGCATCGCGCGCCGCCCCGATCGTGCGATGCCAGGGAAGAATCGACTGTGCCGCGACCTCGTCACCCGCGAGTTGCAGTTCCTCATTCGCAACCGTCGCCAGCGCCGTCAATTCGTCGTCGAGTTTCGCGCGGTCCTGGACCCCTGCCGTGCGGTGCTCCTCCACGGCGTCGAACGCTGCGTCCTGGAACGCCTCCATGACCGACTCGGACTCGTGGATGCTCGTGATGAGGGTCCGCATCTCCCCCGTGCGCACCGCCCAGTCCGCGGCGGTGCCCACTCCGACGATGAGGGTGAGGAGGAAGGCGAGGGCGCCCGCGACGGGCGGGACCCATCGACGCCGCACCCACGGCGTCGCAACTGCGCTCTGCTCACCCATAGAGGCATTGTGTCCCACCGACTACCGTTCTCCCGTGGCCGCCCAGGATCGCCCCGCATGGCGTGACCGGTATGACCCCCTCGTTGCCGGTGTGACCGGTCAACTTCGGGCGCTCCCGACGGATGCGCCCGTCCGCTTGGCCAAACGCACCTCGAATCTCTTCCGAAGTCGGGCGGCGACCACCTCCCCGGGACTCGATGTGAGCGCTTTCGATGGGGTCCTCGAGGTCGATCCCGAGACGTGCACCGCGCAGGTCCTTGGAATGACAACATACGAGCACCTCGTCGATGCCACGCTTCCCTACGGACTCATGCCCACCTGCGTTCCGCAATTGCGCACCATCACTCTCGGTGGCGCGGTGACCGGGCTCGGAATCGAGAGCGCCAGTTTTCGCAACGGGACACCGCATGAAGCGGTGATCGAGATGGACATCCTGACCGGCTCTGGCGATGTGGTCACAGTCACCGGTTCACCGGAGGACCCTGACAACGCACTCTTCTACGGATTCCCGAACTCGTACGGATCACTCGGCTATGCGCTGCGCCTTAAGATCGAACTCGAGCGCACGAAACCCTTCGTGCATCTGCGTCACGTGCGCTACCCATCCGCAGCTGCGATGGCCGCAGCGATCGAGGAGATCTCCGCGTCCCGCGAATTCGCGGGACGACGTGTGGACTTTCTCGATGGCACAGTGTTCTCGGCGAGCGAGCAGTACCTGACACTCGGTGAGATGGTGGATGAAGTCCCCTCCGGACTCCGCGTCAGTGACTACACGGGGATGGACATCTACTACCGGTCTCTCCAGCGCACGCACGAGGATGTCCTCACGATTCACGACTACATCTGGCGCTGGGACACCGACTGGTTCTGGTGCTCACGCGCGATGGGCGCACAGGAGCCGCTCATCCGACGCTTCTGGCCGAAGTCGAAACTACGCAGCGACGTCTACTGGAAGATCGTCGCGTGGGATCGGAAGTTCGGATTCAGCGCGAAGGTGGCGGCCCTGCGCGGTCGACCAGCGCGGGAGCCCGTTGTCCAGGACATCGAGGTCCCGGTCGATCGCCTCGTGGAGTTTCTCGACTTCTTCCACGCCGAAGTCGGCATCGAGCCGGTCTGGGTGTGTCCGCTCCGACAGCGTGACGCAAATGTCCGGTGGCCGCTCTACGAGTTCGATCCAAACATCACCTACGTCAACGTCGGCTTCTGGTCTACGGTCGCCGTTCCTGCGGGCGTAGATCCGGCTGAGGGACGGGTGAATCGTCGCATCGAAGAGATGGTGACCGCACTGGATGGACGCAAGTCGCTCTACTCGACAGCCTTCTACGACCATGAGACCTTCTGGTCCATCTATGGGGGCAGCGAATACACCCGATTGAAGAAGACCTACGATCCCGACGATCGATTTCTCGACCTGTACCAGAAAGTGGTTGGTGGCAAGTGAAGCTCGCAGACGCCTTCTCCCTGATCGTGACCCCCGATCGGAACGTCAGTTTCCGGGCATACGACGGTTCCACGTCCGGTCCCCAGGACAACGACGTCATCCTCGAAATCCGCACACCCCGTGCAGTCGAGTACCTCGCCTCGGCCCCCAGTCAGCTCGGGCTCGCCCGCGCGTACGTGAGCGGTGACCTTGAGATCATCGGCGACGCCTACACCGCACTGAGCAGGCTCTACCCGATGGACCTGTCGCATCTCACCTGGTCGGACAAGTTCGCCCTGGGTCGGACATTCGCGCCCTTCGCAATCAAACGGCCCACCCCACCCCCGCAAGAGCGCACGCTGCGCGGACGCAGGCATTCGAAGAATCGTGACGCCGAGGCGATCCACCATCACTACGACGTCAGCAACCGTTTCTATCGGTGGGTCCTCGGGCCATCCATGGCCTACACCTGCGCCGTATTCCCCTACGCCGGCGCGTCCCTCGAGGTGGCGCAGGAGGAGAAGTTCGACCTCGTGTGCCGCAAGCTCGGACTGCAGCCGGGGATGCGCCTCCTCGACGTCGGCTGCGGCTGGGGCGGCATGGTGCTGCACGCCGTCAAGAACTACGGAGTCACCGCGATCGGCGTGACCCTGTCCGCGCAGCAGGCGCAATGGGGTCAGCAGGCGATCGAGGAAGCAGGTCTCGGCGACCGCGCCCAAGTTCGATTCAGCGACTACCGGGACGTGCCGGAGACCCAGTTCGATGCGATCTCGTCCATCGGTCTGACCGAGCACATCGGCCGCGCCAACTACCCCAGTTACTTCTCCTTCCTGTTCGGAAAATTGAAGTACGAGGGCCGGATGCTCAACCACACGATCACCCGGCCGAGCAACGCGGATCGCACGCACTACCGCAAGTCCTTCATCAACCGCTACGTATTCCCCGACGGTGAACTCTCCGGTCCGGGTCACATCATGAGCGTGATGAACGACGCAGGTTTCGAGATCCGACACGAAGAGAATCTCCGCGAGCACTACGCGCTCACCCTCACCCACTGGTGTCAGAACCTCGAGGACCACTGGGATGAGGCGGTTGCCGAGGCAGGGCTGGGAACGGCACGCGTCTGGCGGCTTTATATGGCGGCCTCGCGCCTCGGCTTCGACCTTGACACGATCCAGTTGCACCAGACCCTGGGCGTAAAGCTCGGGCCCGGGGGGATGTCCGGGATGCCGCTACGGCCGGACTTCAGTACGCGATCGCCCGCGCTCGCCTAGTGCACCTCGACGAAGACGTGGACGGCCTCGTCTTCAGGGATCTCCGCGTACTCCCCCGCACTCCCGATCATGATGCCCTCCGCCGCGCGATAGACCTTCACGTCCGCACCGGGAAGTGCACCCACGCGACGTAGCCGGGTCATGACATCGGCGTCGGTTTGGATGGTTTCGGCCAGTCGACGCACCGTGAAGCGCTGCACCTCCGGCCCAACCACCTGGGTCAAGGGCATGAGTCCCTGGAGCCCGAGCGTCGCATCCATCGCGGAGGGGTCCAGTTCGGCGAGACCCGGGATGGGGTTTCCATAGGGGCTCGCCGTGGGATGGCCGAGAACGTCCAGAAGTCTGCGTTCTACGGCATCGCTCATCACGTGCTCCCATCGACAGGCCTCCTCATGCACCTCCTCCCAGGGCATCTTGAGCATCTCCACGAGCATGCACTCAGCGAGCCGGTGCTTACGCATGACGCGGATCGCCGCCCGTTGCCCACGCTCGGTGAGTGTCAGATGGCGATCGGCTTCCACGACGACGAGGCCATCACGCTCCATGCGGGCAACCGTCTGGGACACGGTGGGGCCACTTTGTCCGAGACGCTCTGCAATGCGAGCGCGCATCGGGATGATGCCTTCTTCTTCCAGTTCGTAGATGGTGCGCAGATACATCTCGGTGGTGTCGATGAGGTCGCTCATGTCACCTCCCGAATCACGTCACGCCGGATCACGTCACGGACTTACCTATCCCCGACGCTACCAACGTTGTCGTGCGCGTACCTCTCGGGTCGGGCCACTTCGACATCGGACAGCCAAGCGGTCACGGCGTAGTTGGGAAAATACTCGCGCTCGAGCACATCCCAGATCCGATCGCAGATCTGCGTATCGGCGAGCACATCGATCCTGCTGTTGCCACCTTCCAATTCACTGACCCGACGGTTGCTGGGCCCCACTCCACGCGATGGCGTGATCGTCCAGCCGCGTGCACCGCAGGCGCGGAGGTCATCAACCACACGCTGCTCGATCAGCGACTCCACGACGATGGTGAGGCACTTCATGCGTGTGCGCGGCAGGGTCATGGTGTGCCTCCTAGAAGGGCAGCGAGTGGGCGATCCACCAGTAGAGCGGAATGCCGATGACGAGGTTGAACGGGAACGTGATGCCCAAGCTGGTGGTCAGCGTGATGCCCGGGTTCGCCGTGGGTAGGGCGAGACGCACGGCCGCAGGCGCGGCGATGTAGGAGGCGCTCGCGCAGAGCACGCCGAGGACCATTGCCCCGCCGGGAGACAGGCCGACGACGATGCCGACGACGATGCCGAGCGCACCCGTCACGACGGGGAAGAGAACCGCAAATCCGAGAAGCCCCCATCCCGCCTCGCGGATGCTCCCCAGACGACGCCCGGCGAGGACGCCCATCTCGAGCAGGAAGAGAGCGAGGATGCCGGTGAACAACGCTCCGAAGAACGGCTGGACCCGCTCGTAGCCCATCGGCCCGGCGATCACACCGATGACCAGACCACCGGCGAGCAACAGGACGGATCGACCGGTCAGCACCTCGCGCAGGGACGTGCTCCAGGTCGATGTGCGCGAGGCACGGCCGGCCAGCATGAGTCCGATCAGGATGCCGGGGATCTCCATGATCGCCAGCAGCGTGACAACGAACCCCTCGTAGGGGACGGAGCTTGCCTCGAGGAAGACGAGTGCGGCCGTGAACGTGACAAGGGATGTCGATCCGTAGTGCGCGGCCATGGCACCGCGATCGACCGGGCCGAGACGGGTGACGCCGCGCAGTACGACGAACGCGAGCACTGGGATCACGATCCCCAATGCGATGGCGGCGCCAACTGGTCCGATGACATCGGAAAATGACGACTCCCGAAGGGCAACCCCACCCTTCAATCCGATCGCCAGGAGCAGGTACATCGAGACCGCCTGGTACACCGCATCGGGCAGGCGCAGGTCCGCCCGCAGCAGCGCGGCGATGATCCCGAGCGCGAACGCGAGGACCGGGACGGAGAAGATGCTGGCGGTGAGGAGTTCGGGGGTCACACCTCACCTCCCCTTCACCCCCGGGTGGATCCGAGGGATACACGCGCGACGTCGAGGATGGAGCACCGCCAGGTGCCCACCGGTGCATCGACCTCGACGGTCTCGCCCTTGTGTGCGCCAAGGATGGCAGACCCCAGTGGCGATGCCGCGGAGATGCGCTCGTCGTCGAGGAAGCCCTCGGCCGGATGCACCGGGATGACCCAGATCTCGTCGCCGTTCTGGGTGCGAATGCGAGTGCGCACTCCCAGGTCCACGCGACCTGCCTTGACGGCCGCCTTCGGGTCGAGGACCTTTGCCTCGCTCAGGAATGCCTCCCATCGGGCCGCCTCCTCGAGCAGGTTCTCGAACTCGGTGACGTAGCGCTCATCGCGCTCGTGCTCGACGAGGAGTGGCCGCAGTTCGGCCAGCCGGCGCTCACGGATATCTGCGATGCGCTCCTCGATGAGTTGGCGTCCACGGATGGTGACGCATGCTGGTCCCTTGTAGGACTCACGGACGGATCCTTGCTCCACAGCGATCATGACAACCTCACTTCATCTGTCGAATAACAGGGCACAACGACATGGACGTGTGAGACAGGCCTAAGAATAGGGATGTGATCGAGCGCCTCCTTGTGTCAGGCGACCGCAGTCGCATCTGCCACAAGGTCTCTCGCCACCGACACATGCCGGCCCGATGACCGGGTGCTGCGCACCGTGTTGACGACCATCGACGTGGGGATACTCCCCTTGCTGGGCCCAGGGTGCCAGAGGCCGAGACGCCCCGCAACCGGGGCCCTACGGTGGGCCTATGGCGTCGGTCCTGTGGTTCCGCCGGGACCTGCGCCTGCGCGACAATCCGGCCCTCCTGGCCGCCGCAGAGTCCGGCCCGGTGGTGCCCCTGTTCGTGGTGGACCCGGTGCTGTGGGAACGGGCGGGGGCGGTCCGGCAGAACTACCTGGTGGCCTCCCTGCGCTCCCTGGGGGCCAGCCTGGGCCGCAACCTGCTGCTCATCCACGGCCGCCCCGAAGAGGTGGTCCCGCGCATCGCGAAAGCGGCCAAGGCCGATGCGGTCCACATCGCCGCCGACTACTCCCCCTACGGCCAGGCCCGCGATGCCCGGGTCGGGACTGCCCTGAAGAAGACACCCCTCGTCCGCACGGGATCGCCCTACGCGGTAGCACCCGGCCGCGTCACCAAAGCCGATGGCACCGCCTACCGCGTGTACACCCCCTTCTTTAAGGCGTGGCTGCAGCATGGGTGGCGAGCACCCGCGGACGATCCGGGGGACGTCGAGTGGTGGATGCCGGTGGGGTGTCAGGGGTACCCGAGTCCGCCCGAACTCGACATCGCACTGCCTCCCGCGGGCGAGGACGCCGCCTGGGAACGTTGGGAGACCTTCCGCGCCACGGGACTTGCCGACTACGCGGAGTTGCGCAATCGACCGGACATCGCGGGGACGTCGAGCCTGAGCCAGTACCTGCGCTTCGGCGAGATCCATCCGCGATCGCTTCTTACCGACCTCGGCGACGCGGACGAGGTCTTCCGCAAGGAGATCTGTTGGCGCGAGTTCTACGCCGATGTCCTCTTCCATAATCCCTCGAGCACAACCCACTCCCTCGATCCCCGCTACGACACGATCATGCGTTGGACAAAGGGAAAGCAGGCACGCGAGTTTCTCGAGGCCTGGCAGACCGGGATGACCGGTTTCCCGTTCGTTGACGCCGGGATGCGCCAGTTGCGCGACGAAGGGTGGATGCACAACCGCGTGCGGATGGTGGTGGCGAGCTTCCTGGTCAAGGACCTCCACCTGCCGTGGCAGCGCGGGGCGGAGCACTTCATGCACATGCTGCGCGACGGCGACGTGGCCAGTAACAGCCACGGCTGGCAGTGGACCGCCGGCTGCGGCACGGACGCCTCGCCGTTTTATCGCGTGTTCAACCCCATCGGCCAGGGTGAGAAGTTCGACCCCGATGGCGACTACGTCCGACGCTACGTCCCCGAGCTCGCGCATATCCCGGGATCGGCTGTGCACCAACCGTGGAACTGGATCGACGGGTATGCGCACGGGTACCCGGAGCCGATCGTCGATCACGCGCACGAGCGGCAGGTGGCGCTCGCGGACTTCGCGGCGATCAAGGGCCGCTGAGGTCGTTCACCTCGACGTCCTATTGTTCCCGCGTGCCCACTATCGCCGTCCTGTCCATGAAGGGTGGCGTGGGCAAGACCACCGTGACTCTGGGGCTGGCGAGCGCGGCGTGGAAGCGCAATTGGCGCGCACTGGTCATCGACCTCGATCCGCAGGCGAATGCGTCCATCGGCCTCGGGGTCGAGTCCCCCACCATCACCGTCGGAGATGTCCTCTCCGACTCCCGCCCGGGTATCGCGCAGGAGGCCATCACCGCCACCACCTGGGGGGACCACGTCACGGTCGTGCCATCGGATGCCTCCCTCGAGCGTTGTTCGCATCAGGCAGGCCCCCTGGCGACCCAGCGGCTGCGCATCGCGCTCGCGAGCATCCCGCGCCAGCAGGACGTCGTGCTGATCGATTGCCCACCTTCACTCGGGGAGATCACACGTAACGCCCTGCATGTTGCGACTATCGCACTCGTCGTCACCGAACCCGGCTTCTTCGCCCTCCGCGGCGCGCAGCAAGCGCTCGAGGCGATCGACACCATTCGCAGAACCACGAACCCGGCACTGACGCGGTCCGTCCTCCTCGTCAATCGCACACGCATGACAGTCGCCGAGCACCGGCAACGCGTACAAGAGCTCGAGGAGTTCTACGGCAATCTCGTCTCTCCCACGCGCATCCCCGAACGCAATGCGATCCCGCAGAGCGAAGCCGCGGGGATGCCGATCCACGCGTGGGAGTCCCCCGCGGGCACTGAACTCGCGAATCTCTTCGACACCCTGCTCGATGATCTGGTCCCGGGAGGGTCACGTGGCTGAGTTCGACCCCACTCCCCGCCGCGCCCTGCGCAAGGCCGACGCACAGTCGAGCGAACCCACGCCAAACCCGCTCGCCGCGCACAAGGGCTCCTCGAATGCGGATGCCGTGAAGCCCGAGAAGTCGGTCAAGGTGAAGATCAAGGTGCCGAAGTCGCTGCGCAAAGATTTGGAGCGCGAAGCGCAGGCCAGCGGTGTGAGCATCGGCGAACTGATCGCCCGGCGTCTCTGGACCTAGGGCGTCGGGACCTGCGCGTCGTAGCGCCAGAAACTCGGGAACTTCGCGGCGAGGCCGATCGCGATCACCGTGCATGCGATTCCGCCGGAGATGACGGAGAACGCCTCTCCACCGAGGGAAGCCACGACCCCCGCCTCCACATCCCCCAGACGTGGGCCGCCGGCGATCACAACGGTGTTCACACCCTGCATGCGACCGCGGAAGTCATCCGGGACTGCTGCCTGAAGCATGGTGTTGCGCAGGATCGCCGAGATGTTGTCCGCGCCACCGGCGATCCCGAGGAACACGAGCGCGAGAACGAGTGTGCGGGTGACGCCGAAGGTGGTGATCGCTACACCCCAGATGATGATCGAGATGACGATGGCGCGGCCTTGGAATCTCACGGCGCCGATGGGTCCGGAGAACAGGCTCGAGAGGACACCGCCCACCCCGGGGGCGGCTGAGAGCAGGCCGAGGGTGAGTGCGACCTGCTCGGTACTACCGCCGTACCACAGAGCGGCGATCGCGGGGAAGAGCGCACGAGGCATCCCGAAGACCATCGCGGCGAGGTCCTCGTAGAGGATCATCTGCAGGTTGCGTTTGCCCTTGATGAATTCGAGTCCCTCGCGCACAGCATGCCAACCGGCGCGTGTCACCTGTCCCGAGGCGTCGGGTGTGGGCGGTAGAGACGGTAACCGCCACATCGACCACACCAGGATGGTGAACGCGATCGCATCGACGAGGTAGGGCGCGGCGATAGTGCCCGTGGCCGCCACGAGCCCACCGGCAACGAGGGGTCCGATGGTGAATCCGATGTTCCACGACATCGTCCCCAGGGCATTGGCTGCGGGGAGCAGATCGCGGGAGACGAGTCGCGGGATGATCGACTGCCGGGCAGGTGCACCCACTGCGAAGAATCCTGATTGCACCGCGATGATCAGATACAGCACTCCCACCGAATTGAGATCCAGGAGTGACTGGGCGAGGAACATCACCGAGCATGCCCATAGCCCAATCGCCGTGGCGATGCCGACCCGTCGTCGATCGAACGCGTCGGACAGTGTCCCGCCGTAGAGCCCGAACCCGACGAGCGGAATGACCTGGGCGAGACCCACGAGTCCCACCATGAGGCTTGACTTGGTCATGTCGTAGATCTGAAGACCTACCGCGACCGCAGTTATTTGCTGGCCGATGTTCGAGATGCTCAAGCCCAGCCAGAGCCGCCGATACGGCGCGCTGACCCGCAGCGGGGTGATATCCGCGAAGACCCGAGCCACGTGACTAGGGGGCGAGTCGTTCGACGACCCAGGAACCGGAGTCGTCCAAGGGTGGGTAGCCCGCGGTGGCGCGGTAGCGCAGGCGATCGTGCAGACGGGAGGGACGTCCCTGCCAGAACTCGATCATCGTCGGCCGGATCACCCAGCCGCCCCAGTGCTCGGGGACCGGGATCTCATCGGGGTAGCGGCGGTCGAGTTCTCGCCACCGATCGTCGAGCACGGTGCGATCGGCGATCACCGTGGATTGCTCGCTGGCCCATGCCCCAAGTTGGGACTCCCGGGGACGGCTGCGGAAGTAGGCCTCGACCTCGGCGCGCGGCAGCATTTCCACGACTCCCGATGCGCTCACCTGACGGTGCAGGGCATACCAGGGGAAGGTGATTGCCGCGTGCGGGTTGGAGATGATCTCCCGACTCTTGCGCGACGACAGGTTCGTGAAGAAGGTGAACCCCCCCTCGTCGAAACCCTTCAGCAGAACAGAGCGGGAACTGGGATGTCCATGCTCATCCGCGGTGGCGAGCACCATGGCATTGGGTTCGTCGATCCGGGCCTCGACCGCAGCATCGAACCAGATACGGAACTGCGCGAGCGGATGCTCGGCGAGCTCGGCCGGCTCGAATGTTCCCTGCGCGTACGTCACCCGCAGGTCCGCGATCGACTGTGGGATCGAGTCGGCCATGGCCTGATCCCACCACGGATCGACCTCGCGTGCGCTGCGGGCCACGCCCAGACAGATAGCATCCAGTTTCCAAAACCCGAAAGGAATCGCGTGAGCATCACCATCCCCGCCGATCTTCTTCCCGCCGACGGCCGATTCGGGTCTGGGCCCTCCAAGGTCCGCAAGGCGCAGGTGGATGCGCTCGCCGGGGTGTGGCAGACGTACCTGGGCACCTCGCACCGGCAGAAGACGGTGAAGTCGCAGGTGGGTCGTCTGCGTCAGGGTCTGCGGGAGCTGTTCTCCCTGCCCGAGGGGTACGAAGTGGTGCTCGGCAATGGTGGGTCCACCGCGTTCTGGGATGTCGCCACCTTCAGCCTGATCCGGGATCGTGCCCAATTCCTGTCCTTCGGGGAGTTCGGCGCCAAGTTCGCTTCGTGCGCGAAGAAGGCCCCGCACCTGGGAGCACCGGATGTCCGCGTGGCCGACCCAGGGGGCGCCCCGGCTTTCGAGGTGACAGCCGGCATGGACGCCTACTGCTCCCCGCATAACGAGACCTCGACCGGTGTCGCGGTGACACCGCGCCGGGTGGCGGCCGACAGTGCGCTGACAATCATCGATGCGACATCCGCAGCCGGTGGCCTCGCCGTTGATGCGTCGGAGTTCGACGTCTACTACTTCGCCCCGCAGAAGAGCTTCGGCTCCGACGGCGGACTGTGGTTCGCCCTGATGTCCCCCGCGGCCCTTGCCCGGGTTTCGGAGATCAAGGAGTCCGGACGCTGGATTCCCGACTTCCTCGACCTGCAGACCGCGGTGGAGAACTCCGTGCAGGACCAGACCTACAACACACCCGCGTTGGCCACCATCTTCCTCATGGCCGAACAGGTGGACTGGTTCAACGCCCAGGGTGGGTTGTCCTGGTGCGCGGACCGCACGAGTGAGTCCTCGGGTCTGCTGTATTCGTGGGCAGAGGCGAGCGCCGTTGCCACCCCGTTCGTGACCGATCCCGCGCTCCGCTCAGGAGTGGTCGCCACCATCGATATCGACGATGCGATCGATGCCACGCAGATCTGCGCCGCCCTGCGCGCCAACGGCATCGTGGACACGGAGCCGTATCGGAAGCTCGGCCGCAACCAGCTTCGTATCGCGGTGTTCCCCGCGGTGGAGCCGGACGACGTTCGGAAACTCATCGGGAGCATCGACTACGTCATCACCCAACTCGCGTGAGCCTCGTCGCGCCCCAGCGACCCATCCGGGATCGACCCACCTGGATCAGTTTCGTTCAGATTTCGCTCACTGCCGTCTTTTTCTACGGCTTCGGCGCCTCCCAGGCGCTGCTGAGGGACGAGCAGGGAACCACGCGCACCGTGTCCGGGTTGCACGCCACGATCTACGCGGTAGCAAACCTCATCAGCGCCCTGGTCTTGCCGAACCTGATCTTGCGCTTCGGCCGCAACGCGATGCTCCGCGCTTCGGGGTCATCGGCATGTGTCTCGGACTCGCCGTGTACACCGGACCGGGTGGTCTCGGAGCCTCCCTGACGGGTATCGCGATCGTCTCGTTCTCCTCATGCGCGATCGTCGTGACGAGCAATGCCTTCCTCCTTGATTACCAGAAGGGGGCGGGGCCTGCCGCTCTCACGCAGGCAAACGCTCTTGCCGCACTCATCGGCTTGCTGGCACCGCTGAGCGTTGGCATCGGAGCGGCGACGATCCTCGGTTGGCGTTTCGGATTGTGGATGCTCATCGGAGCACTGATCATCAGCGAGGTACTCCGTCGGCGATACTCGGACACGTACCGCGTCCCCACCCTTGTGCACGACCTCGAGGTGCACCACGGACCCCTGCCCCGGGCGTTCTACTGGTCCATCGGGTCCCTCGCGTGTTTCTGCGCTGCGGAATTCGCCCTGTTCCTGTGGAGTGCGGACCTATTGCGTGATCGTGGAGATCTCGGGCCTGCCGCGGCCGCTACCTCGGTTGCAGCCATCACCGTCGGGGTCCTCGTCGGGCGCGCCGTAGGAAGTCGCATCGCGGAGAGTGTCCCCATCGATCGGATACTCAAAGGTTCGATCCTGATCGGCCTCATGGGCTTTCTACTTGCCTGGGCCACCATAAGCCCGGTCGTCATCATCCTGGGCCTCTTCTTCTCCGGTGTCGGGATCGCTGTCGGTTGGCCACTGGGCGTGGCTCGCGCGTCGCGGACGTCAGGGGGTCGCACCGACATAGCCGCGGGACGGGCGGCCGCAGCGGGTGCCGTCGCCGGCGGTATCTCACCCTTCGTTCTCGGGGCCCTGGCGGATCAGTTCAACGTGCACCTGGCATTCCTGATCGTCCCTGTAGTACTTGTGGTTGCTTTCGTGATCCTGAAGATCTCGCCTCTGCGGGAACCCTGACCGGTCAGAGGGCGGCGAGAATCACGACACCGATGAACGCGCCGAGGATGGCGAGCGTGATGATGCGGCGGGTTCGCGGGTCCACGCCGCCAGCGTAGGCGTCGTGGACCCGCGACCAATCAGCCGAGACCGAGCAGTGATTCGATGGGTGACACGGCGAAATAGATGATGAAGGCGATCGAGACCACCCACATCAGCCAGTTCACCTCGCGGGCCTTGCCCTGGAAGATCTTGATGACCAGCCAGGAGACGAAGCCGGCTCCGATGCCGACCGTGATCGAGTAGGTGAACGGCATCAACGCGATCGTGAGGAACGCGGGAATGCCGATCGTGTAGTCGAGGAAGTTGATGTGACGAATCTGCGTCATCATCAAGAAGCCCACGACGACGAGCGCCGGAGTGGCCGCCTCATGCGGGATGACCGTCACCAGCGGGGTGAAGAACATCGCGATCAGGAACAGCGCACCTGTGACCAGCGACGCGATACCAGTACGCGCACCCTCACCGATACCTGAAGCGGACTCGATATAGGAGGTGTTCGTCGATACAGATGCCGCGCCGCCCGCTGCTGCAGCCACGGAGTCCACAACCAGGATGCTTTGGAAGTGCGGGATGTTCCCATCCTTGTCGATGAGGTCCGCTTCCGTGGCCAGTCCGAAGGCGGTCCCCATGGTGTCGAAGAAGTCACTCAACATCAGGGAGAAGATCGCCAGGATCGTCGCGATCACGCCGATCGCGGACCAGGACCCCAACAGGTTGAACTGACCCAGCAGCCCGAGATCGGGGGATGCGATCACCTGCTCGGGAATGGCCGGAACGTTCAAGCTCCAGCCGACGGGGTTGGCGATCTGTCCATCGCCGCCCACGCGCGGACCGAGCCCCAACCAACTCTCGAGAACGATCGCGAGGACTGCGGTCGCCAGGATGCCGATGAGAATCGCGCCCTTGACCTTGCGCACCACCAGGACGATGGTGAGCAGGAGGCCGAAGACGAAGACGAATGTCGGCCAGCCCTGGAGCACGCCCCCCGTGCCGAAACTGATCAACGGCACACCCGGCTTGACGATCCCCGAGTCGACCAAACCGATGAGCGTGATGAACAGGCCGATGCCGACGCCGATCGCGTACTTCAACTGCTCTGGCACCGCATTGAAGACCGCAGCACGGAACCCAGTGAGGACCAACAACAGGATCAGGATGCCTTCGATGACCACCAGGCCCATGGCATCGGCCCAGGTCATCTGAGGTGCCAGGGTGAAGGCGACGAAGCCGTTCAGGCCCAGACCCGCCGCGATAGCGACCGGGAATCTCCCGATGGCACCCATGAGGATCGTCATGAGGCCGGCAACCAACGCGGTCGCGGCACCCACCATGGTGATCGACTTGACGATGTCATCGGTGGCACCGATGAATTGGCCGTTGACGTCTTTCGCCGTTCCGATGATCAGCGGATTGAGAATGACGATGTATGCCATCGTGAAGAACGTGACGACACCACCGCGGATCTCCCGGCCGTAGGTGGACCCGCGCGCGGTCAGTTCGAACCAGCGGTCGAAACTGGTGACCTGACGGGAATCGGTAAGGGACACGCAAACCTCCTGAGCTCTCGATGGAGTCCGGGCTCAGGGAATACGCGGGGGGCGCCAACCCGGGACGCGCATAACCTATTGTTCAACTTGCGTTAATGGAAGGAATTGCGGTTACGTCCACGTCAACGCGCGTACCCTCCGAAGCAGACGTCACATCCGACACAGGAGATGGTCGATGAACTCGGACCGGACAGCGATTCTGCCGACGGCGGTTGCGACGATCCTGTGGGTAGTGGCCCTGATCGTCGCGTCCCTCCTCCTACCGATCAGCCCGCCCGCGGAGGGTGTCTGGTGGTGGGGGGTCGCAGCGGCCGGGACGATCACCGGTGCGCTGGCGCTGCCGTACTTCCAGCGTCGGGCTCGACGAATTCAGGAGTGACCGAGTTCGACGGCCACATCCTCCTCGCGCTCAGTCAGGGTTGTGGGGACGACGTCGATGGCCACCTGCGAATGCGCGCCACACCCATAGCCCAGGGACACCATTCGGCCATCCGCCGGTGACATCTCGTTGGCGCAGACGCCGAAGCCCTGGCCGAGTGGGCCGCCGATGGTCACAAGGAAGCCGCAGGTCCCGCAGTGCATCGCAGCGGCCTGGGCCATGTCCGAGTGCGGGCCGAAGTCGCCGTCATCCCAACGGTCCGCTGCGACATCGCGGCCCCAGGGGGACAGAACGCGTTCCCGTCCCACCCCCCAGACCCAACGCATGACACCGAGGGGTTCGTCACCGGCAGCACCATCCACGTCCGCCTCGCCGGTGTAACCCGGGACGAGACGCAGATCATCGGCTGGAGTCGGAAGGACATCTCCGACGGCGAGATCCCCGGGTCGAATGCGCGCGCTCCAGGGAACCCACGCGGGTGCCACAAGCGCTCCCTCACCCGGAAGGAGGACGACGTCGCAGATCGTGGGCGTCGTGATCCGCGGTGCACGGGCCACGGTGACCGCCCACACCCAGCCCACATATCCCGGGTCGGTGCATGCGAAGTGGTGGACGGCGACATGCTCCGATTCCATATACGCACCGAGGAACCCACCCACGGTCGGTGCTTCAGAGCGGGCAGCGGCCTCGGCGGCCTCGGTTGCCCCGAGAACCACCGAGTCCTCCTTGAGGGTCGCGGAGCTCGGCACGACTACACGTCCAGATCGTCGGCGACTGCCCGGAGAACCGCAGCGGTCTTTTGGGCCATCGCGTCCGTGGGGTACTTGCCGCGGCGCATCTGGTTGCTGATGTTGTCGAGTAACTTGATCAGATCCTCGATGATCACGGCCATGTCGTCGGGATCCTTGCGAGATCCCTTGACCAGTGACGGAGGTGCCTCCAGGACCGTGACGCTGAGCGCCTGCTTGCCCCGACGGCCATCGACCACGCCGAAGTCCACACGCGAGCCCGGCTTCAAAGCCGTGACCCCTGCGGGAAGCGTGGAGACGTGCACGAATACGTCCTCACCGTCGTCCGAGGAGATGAAGCCGAACCCCTTGGTGGAGTCGTACCACTTCACTGTTCCGGTGGGCACCGCAACCTCCGTTGTCGAGCCGGTCGGCTCGGAGTCCAAAAGGTTAGCGTCAGCCGATCGGCCCGGGAACAGCCCCTATCCGGGGCATATCCTGGTGGCGTGATCCTCCGCCCGCCTGCTCGGACGCGGCGGGGCTGATGCCCGACACCCATACGAGGCCCAAGAGCCTCGCCGATGACCTGCGCCGCCGAACAGACGAGGAATTGGCTGCTCTGCTGCGCCGGAGGCCCGACTTGATCACCCCCGCGCCGTCGGACATGACCGCCTTGACCACCCGCGCCACCGCCGGGCCCTCCATCGCCCGGTGCCTCGACACGCTGGATGCCCTGGCGCTCTACTGCCTCACCGTCGCCCACCCCGACCGCGATTCCTGGCTCGCCCGGATCCCGGTCGACCCCAGCACCGCCGGCGCGGCGATCGACGATCTGCGGACGCTCGGACTGGTGTGGGGTGATCCGGACGCACTGAGGGTGGTGACGGCCGTGGCCGGCATGGTGCCCGACATCACTCCCCCACCATCCGTCGTGCCCACGGTCGGCACCGGCCGCGTGCACGAACTGAGCCCCGACGCGGGTATCGCGGAGATCCTGATGCTCCTCGACCACGTTGCGATGCTTGTCGACGAGATCTCGTTCACTCCGATGCCGGCATTGCGCTCCGATGGAATTTCGGCCAGGGATGTCTCAGCACTGGCCGACACGGTAGGGATCTCGGTTGGAGAAGCGTCGCTGCTCCTCGAATGCGCCGCGGCCGCGCATCTGATCGCGCTGGATACTCGCGAATGGATGGCAACGGATCGCTTCACCGCGTGGTGTGCACTCCCACCGGCGGAACAGTGGAGGTTGATCGTCGACACCTGGGTGTCGTTGCCACGTGTGGGATTCGCAGCGGACCGACGTCCGCTCGACCCGGCCACGGACTCCGCGCTCACGTCGGGTGCGCGTCGCATGGTGCTCGGACTGCTGAACGAGACCGAGGTAGGGGAGAGCGTGTCCGCGGACTCGATAATCGCGGCGGCCGCCTATCGATTCCCGCGACGCTCCGGGCCAGCACGGGACGAGGTGATCCGGGCGACCCTGACGGAGGCCGAGTGCCTCGGCGTGATGGTGCGCGGTGTCCTCACGCACTTCGGGCGGTCCTGGATCGAGCATCGGGAGAGCGGACTGGCGGAGGCCATGCCCGACGTCGTCGATCGCGTCATCCCGCAGGCGGATATGACGATCACGTGTCCAGGCCCCCTTCCGATGTCCATTCGCCTGACACTCGGCCGATTCGCCGATGTCGAGTCTCGTGGGCATGCCTCGGTGTTCCGGATGTCAGCGTCCAGTGTGCGTCGGGGTATCGGGCGAGGGATGCAGGCTGATGACATCCGTCACTGGTTGGCCGCGCACAGTGCAACACCGGTTCCCAGCGCTATGGCGTATCTGTTCGACGACGCGCAACGAACGAACGTTGAATCGGTGCCGCAGCAGGTGCGCACCTGGGACGAGCCCCCCATCACTGTGACCCGCAGAAATCAGGAGCGAATGATCACGGCGGTCATCGCCGGGCTTCGTCGTGGAACGCGTACGGAGTCAGCGGATGTCGTGGTGGACGTCGAACCCATGTCGACCGGCGCGGTCGTGACGGCACTGCGCAATGCCATCGAGGCTCATGCACCGATCCGCATCGGCTACGCCGATGCGAGCGGTGAAACCGTGATGATCCACATGGAACCGATCCGCATGGGTGGGGGAAGCGTGACCGCGTTCGACTTCGGGATCGAACAGGTGCGCAACCTGACGATCTCGCGGATCGCCGCAGTGCTCCCGGCCTAGACCGCGATCTCCCAGGTCGCCTGCCGCTGGCGATCCATCTCCTCGGCAATCGGATCAACCCCGATGCCGGGACCCGTGGGCACCGCCAAACATCCATGCTCGAGGACGAACGGCTCGGTGATGTCCACCCGGAAGTAGCGATCGGATGCGCTCGTGTCACCCGGGAGCGTGAAACTCGGGAGTGCGGCGAGGGCGAGGTTCGCCGCGCGGCCGATTCCGGTCTCCAACATCCCTCCGCACCAGACGGGGATCGCGCGCTCCCGACAGAGGTCATGGATTTCACGGGCTGTCACATACCCGCCTACGCGTCCGGGCTTGATGTTGATGATCTCCGTGCACCCGAACTCGATCGCCGACTCCGCCGACGCTACGGAGAGAATCGACTCGTCCAGACACACGGGGGTGTTCATCGCATCCGCGATGAGCCGATGGCCCCAGAGGTCATCCTCGGGCAGCGGCTGCTCAATGAGCAGCAGTCCGTACTCGTCGAGGCGCGCGAGATGACGAGCGTGATCACGGGTGTACGCCTGATTCGCATCCACCTGCAGCGGGACCCTCGGCCACCTCTCGCGCACTGCGGCGACCGGCTCGAGGTCCCATCCCGGTTGGATCTTGAGCTTGATGCGTCGGTAGCCGGCGTCGACGTACTGGGCAACCTCGTCGAGGAGTTCCTCGATGCCCGAGGGGATACCCACACTCACCCCACACTCCACCTCGGTGCGCGAGGCGCCGAGGTAGTCCGCGAGCGACTCCTCGCGCAGACGCAGCCACACATCCAGGAGAGCGGTGGAGAGGGCGGCCTTGGCCATCGGGTGCCCGCGCAGAACCTCCAACTGATCGCGAATCGCGAGGGGATCGGCATCGAATGAAGGTGTCAATGCAGGGATCAAGTGATCACGCAGCACATCCACAGCAGCCGCGGTGTACTCCGAGCTGTAGCCCGGCCACGCCATAGTGACGCACTCGCCCCACCCGCACACACCTGAATCGTCGACCGCCTCGACGAGTAGGACGTCGCGCACATCCTGGCTCCCGAAACTCGTGCGGAAGGGGCGCACGAGTGGGATCTCCACCAGATGGAGTCGAAACCTCTCGATCATGACGCCCTCATTGCGTAGCTACCCGCATCTGTCAGTCCACGCACCGCGAAACCCTCGTCGAGTGCGGCCATCATCCGGGTCCGTACCTCCATCCTCCAGCGCTGGGCTTCTACCGGATTGTGCTGACGTATCGCGACGATGTCGTCGGGGATTTCGATGACGCGATCCTCCGGGGTGGGGTTTACCGATGGGACGGGTTCGTGCAGTGCATGCCGTGCGGTGTCGCTCCCGAGATGCCATACGGCGAACATCCGATCGGAGGGATCCCCGGCGTTGATGGCATCGGGCATCTCGCCGTAGTAATCCGGCTCGTACCCCTCCACGTCCACACCGAGCTTGGTGATGTTGAGACGTGCGTTGCGCTTCACGAGAGGATCGAACGTCCAGATGACGGTGTCAATCCCCCGGTCCAGGCACCAGGCCCGCTGGTGCATCTTCATCGCGGTGCCAATGTGCTGGTTGCGATGCGACTCCACGACTCCGGCCATGTGCGAGTGGATGTGATTTCCCTCTCCGAGGAATCCCATGGTCGCCCCAACTGGTGCACCGCCGGCATAGGCGACGCAGGCATAACCGCCCGCGTGCAGCAGGGCGATGAACAGATTCGGCGGCAGTTGCGTCCCGCCCTCCAGCGGCGGCCATACCTCGTCGAAGATCCCTCGTGCATCCTCGATGCCCTGGTGGTCCTCGACGGTCCGGATCGTGACACCAGCCCTGGATTGGGATGCGCGCACCGCCTCCCACGCCTCGGCTGAGAGACTGGGGGGCTCGGACACGCCAGCACAGTAACGAAGGGACCCAATGGATTCCGCAGAGCGCATGGTGGCGTCCGTCGGTGCGCTCGTTCGCTGCGAATCTCCGACGGAGGACCTCATCGCGTGCGAACAGGTATGCGGTGTGGCCGTGGAGGAGATGGGTCAATGGCTGACCGAACCCGCGCATCTCGGCGTCCATCAGGGTCGGCCCTACGTTCGGTGGGGCGCCGAACACCCGGAGGTGCTGCTCCTCGGACACCTCGACACCGTCTGGCCGGTCGGAACGCTGGAGCGCCTGCCCTGGCGGGTCGAGGGAGACACCATGCGTGGTCCCGGAGTCTTCGACATGAAGACGGGAGTGGTGCAGGGCTGGGCTGCCCTCGCATCGGTGGGCGAGCAGAGTTCGCGCGTGGGGATGCTGCTGACCACGGATGAAGAGACCGGATCGGCTACCTCGCGCCCGCTCATCGATGATGCGATCCGCAATGCCCGTGCCGTTCTCGTCCTCGAACCAGCACTCGGTTCCTCGGTGAAGATCGCGCGCAAGGGAACGAGTTGGTACGTGCTCACGTTTCGAGGCCGCGCTGCCCATGCGGGACTCGATCCCGAACGCGGCGTGAATGCCGCAGTGGAGGCGGCGTTACTCACCATCGCCTGTCGTGCGTGGGCGGACCCGGAGCTGGGAACCACCGTCACACCGACCCTGCTCGCGGCCGGAACCACGAGCAACACCGTCCCAGCCGAAGCCAGTCTCACCATCGACGTGCGCGCATGGACCGCCGGTGAGCAGCAACGCGTGGATCGATTGGTTCGGGAGTGGACCTTGGAGCATCCCGAAGCAGACTGGACTATTGCCGGCGGCATCGATCGCCCCGCCCTCGAGAAGTCGATGAGCGCGGATCTGTTCGCACGCGCAGTCGGCGCGGCCGAGACCCTCGGCCTCCCCATCCTAGAGGGTGCCGCTGTCGGTGGTGCCAGCGATGGGAACCTGACCGCAGCCGCCGGAGTCCCCACACTCGATGGGCTGGGTGCGATCGGCGACGGTGCCCATGCAGACCACGAACATGCATCGGTCACGGGGATGACACAGCGCGCCGCGCTGATCGCCGCCCTCATCTCCGACGTACTGGCGGACGGCGATGGCTGACGGCCCCCTGATCGTGCAGAGCGATAAGACACTGCTCCTCGAAGTCGATCACGCAAAGTCCGACGAGTGCCGGAAGACGATTGCCCCCTTTGCCGAACTTGAACGGGCGCCCGAACACATCCACACCTATCGGTTGACGCCGCTCGGATTGTGGAATGCGCGTGCTGCAGGTCACGACGCGGAGCAGGTGGTCGACACACTCCTGCGCTATTCGCGCTATCCAGTGCCGCACGGACTGCTCATCGATGTCGCGGAAACCATGGCGCGGTACGGGCGCCTGCAGTTGGCCAACGATCCCGCGCACGGGCTCGTGCTTCAGGCAATCGACGTCGCCGTCCTCGAAGAAGTTCTCCGCAGCAAGAAGATCGCGCCCCTGCTGGGAGCGCGCATCGACGAGACCACGGTCCTGGTGCACCCGAGCGAACGCGGCCACGTGAAGCAGGCGCTGCTCAAGCTCGGCTGGCCCGCCGAGGACATCGCGGGCTACGTGGATGGTGAGCGGCATGCCATCGGACTCGACACATCGGATTGGCAGCCGCGGAGTTACCAGGTCGAGGCAGCCGAGGGTTTCTGGCATGGTGGATCCGGCGTGGTCGTCCTTCCCTGCGGGGCAGGCAAGACGATCGTGGGTGCGTTGGCAATGTCGCTGGCCCAGGCCACGACGCTGATCCTGGTGACCAACACCGTAGCTGCGCGCCAGTGGCGAAGCGAACTCCTGCGTCGCACCACGCTCACCGAGGACGAGATCGGCGAATACTCGGGGGCGAAGAAGGAGATCCGTCCCGTCACCATCGCCACGTATCAAGTGATGACCACCAAGCGGCAGGGGATCTATCCGCACCTGGATGTGTTCGACACCCGTGACTGGGGATTGATCATCTACGACGAGGTCCACCTTCTACCTGCGCCCATCTTCCGCTTCACCGCGGATATCCAGAGCCGACGCCGGCTCGGTCTCACCGCGACTCTCGTGCGTGAGGACGGGCGCGAGTCCGACGTGTTCTCCCTGATCGGGCCCAAGCGCTACGACGCCCCATGGAAGGACATCGAGGCCCAGGGCTATATCGCACCCGCCGAGTGCACCGAGGTGCGCGTGACGCTCCCCGAGGCGGATCGCATGGCCTATTCCGTCGCCGAGCAGGAGGACCGGTACCGCCTCGCCGCGGCCGCCGAGCAGAAGATCGCCGTGGTTGACGCGATCATCGAGCACCATGCGCAAGAGCAGGTGCTCGTGATTGGGCAGTTCCTGGACCAACTCGCCGAACTCGGCGAACACCTGGGCGCACCCGTGATCACCGGAAACACCTCGATTCGGGAGCGTGAGCGACTCTTCGAAGCCTTTCGCCGCGGCGAGGTGCGTGTTCTCGTGGTGAGCAAGGTCGCGAACTTCTCGATCGATCTCCCCGAGGCCGCAGTCGCGATCCAGGTGAGCGGATCGTTCGGGTCTCGCCAGGAGGAAGCGCAGCGGCTCGGGAGGATCCTGCGGCCCAAGGGCGACGGGCGCACCGCGCACTTTTACTCCGTGGTGACACGTGACACCAACGACGCCGACTTCGCCCAGCATCGGCAGCGATTCCTCGCGGAGCAGGGCTACGCGTACCACATCGTCGACGCGGACGACGTACTCGCCTGGGGCTCCCGCTAGACCGCGGTCACTTCGAGGCGGGCGTCGACGTCGACCATGAAGTCGTCGACCGCACCGATCCCCGGGAACGGAATGTGTACGGAGCCGAAGCTGGCCGAACCCGTGAGTTCGATAGTCATCGCGGTCACAGGAGGAGTGATGGCCAGGGCCATCGTGACGTCCATGGTTCCAGCCTGGGCCTGACCTGAGATGGCAAAGGCGCTCCCCTGCCACGGACCCGTGCCCGAGTACACGAGGTCGTGGACGCGGTATCCGGCCAGCATCGCGCGGGCTGCTTGCTCCGTGAAAAAACTCCCGGTCGAGATCCGATCGAGGGCGATGACGAGATCCAGGGTCGCCGTCTGAGCGTCGATGATGAGGCGCCCCGAGCGCACAGGGGCCCGGACATCGAGGTTCATCAGCCCGTGACTCCCGCTGCGCAGGCGAACATCCCCGCTGTCCATCGGCCCGATGGTCCAGGTGCCACTCGTCGGACTCACCCGCTGAGTGTGCCAAAGCACAGCCCGTGGACGGCATGATGCGCACCATGGCGCGCCGCTTCTACCCACCGGAGCGTCTCGCTGCCCTGACCGATGGGATCTTCGCGGTCGCGTTGACCCTATTGGTCCTCGAACTCAAACTTCCCGACCCACCACCGGCGGGCGTCTCCCTTCAGGAAATCCTGACGACCGATTGGCATCCGTTCTTCGGGTGGCTGATCAGTGTCATCGTGCTTGCCCGCTTCTGGATGATCCAGCATGACACCGCGTCGACAATCAAGCGCTGCTCGTCGCGGACCGTCCTTATCAACTTCATCTTCCTTGCCACGATCTCGCTCATCCCCTTCACCGCGCACCTGGTCGGGATCTACGAGCTCGCGGAGCCCTTGGCCCTGCAACTGTTCGCCGCCCTGGTAGGCCTCAACGCCCTCATCCTCGGCTGGTTCGTCTGGAGTGCAGAAATGGACAACGGTGGAACCACAGTGTGGTCTAAAAGCGTGGTGCATCACCTCGCCGTCGTTCCGATCCTCGCTGTGGTCACCATCATTCTCGCCGGGATCGCACCGGCGTGGACACTGGCGGTCTGGGGTGTCGAGAGCGTCGCGGTCGTCGTCGTGCTCCTCACGTCCGGCGATTCGCGGGAATGACGAAGGGCGGTCCCGAACGGGACCGCCCTTCGTAACAACCGTGGACTA
The DNA here is from genome assembly GCA_016870195.1 of Actinomycetota bacterium. GTDB lineage: Bacteria > Actinomycetota > Actinomycetes > S36-B12 > S36-B12 > VGCC01. Next base: position 87,668 of record VGCC01000004.1, on the reverse strand, counting down.
GAAGTCCATTTCCATTCGGGACTAGAAGTCCATTCCACCCATATCGCCGCCACCTGCCGGCATCGCGGGAGCCTTCTCGGGCTTGTCCGCGACGACCGCCTCGGTGGTGAGGAACAGTCCGGCGATTGATGCCGCGTTCTGCAGCGCCGAGCGGGTGACCTTGGCGGGATCGATGATCCCCTCCTTGATCATGTCGACGTAGGTGCCGTTGGAGGCATCCAGGCCTTGTCCGGCTGGGAGCTCGCGCACCTTCTCGACAACGACTCCACCCTCGAGACCGGCGTTCTCCGCGATCTGCTTCAGCGGAGCACTCACCGCGACGCGCACGATGTTCGCGCCTACGGCCTGCTCGTCGGTGAGGCCGAGTGCGTCGATCTTCGCCGCGCTGGACTTCATCGCCTGGATGAGTGCCACACCGCCACCGGCGACGATGCCCTCTTCGACGGCCGCCTTCGCGTTACGCACGGCGTCCTCGATGCGGTGCTTGCGCTCCTTGAGCTCGACCTCCGTGGCGGCACCGACCTTGATGACCGCAACACCGCCGGCCAGCTTGGCCAGACGCTCCTGCAGCTTCTCCCGGTCGTAGTCGCTGTCGGACTTCTCGATCTCGGCGCGGATCTGGTTCACACGGCCCTTGATCTGCTCCGCGTCACCTGCACCCTCGACGATCGTGGTCTCGTCCTTGGTCACGACGACCTTGCGCGCACGTCCGAGCAGATCGATGGAGGTGTTCTCGAGCTTGAGACCCACCTCCTCGCTGATGACCTGACCACCGGTGAGGATCGCGATGTCCTGCAACATGGCCTTGCGACGGTCACCGAAGCCCGGGGCCTTGACGGCCACCGAGCGGAAGGTGCCACGGATCTTGTTGACCACCAGGGTGGCGAGAGCCTCGCCCTCCACGTCCTCGGCGATGATGGCCAGCGGCTTGCCGCTCTGCATGACCTTCTCCAGAACGGGCACGAGGTCCTTCACCGAGGAGATCTTGGAGTTCACGATGAGGATGTAGGGATCCTCGAGTTCGGCCTCCATGCGCTCGGCGTCGGTGACGAAGTAGGGCGAGATGTAGCCCTTGTCGAAGCGCATACCCTCGGTGAGCTCAAGCTCGAGTCCGAACGTGTTGCTCTCCTCGACGGTGATGACGCCTTCCTTGCCGACCTTGTCCATCGCCTCGGCGATGAGGTTGCCGACCTCCTCGTCGCCGCCCGCGGAGATGGCCGCCGTGGAGGCGATCTGCTCCTTGGTCTCGACGTCCTTCGCCATCGCGAGCAGTTCCGCGCTCACGACGTCGACAGCCTTCTCGATACCGCGCTTGAGACCCATCGGGTTCGCGCCAGCGGCAACGTTGCGCAGACCCTCGCGCACGAGCGCCTGGGCCAGCACGGTGGCGGTGGTGGTGCCGTCGCCTGCGACATCGTCGGTCTTCTTGGCGACTTCCTTGACCAGCTCAGCGCCGATCTTCTCGTAGGGGTCCTCGAGATCGATCTCCTTGGCGATGGACACACCATCGTTGGTGATCGTGGGGGCACCCCACTTCTTCTCGAGAACGACGTTGCGGCCCTTCGGGCCCAGGGTGACCTTGACGGCGTCTGCGAGCACGTTCATGCCGCGCTCGAGGGAACGCCGGGCCTCCTCGTCGAATGCAATGATCTTTGCCATGGGGGTGGTTCCTCCCGGAACGTCATTCGGAAAGTTGTCACTCTCAGGTGGAGAGTGCTAACCCAAAGTTAGCACTCGGCACCGGTGAGTGCAAATTCCTATCCCCCGACCGCCCGGACCCGCTTCTGGGCGACCGCGAAGGACTCGGCGGCCGGGGTCGCCCCCTCCCCCCGGGTCGAATCCCGCCACGCCTCGCCCAGGGCTGCCCGGGCCTCCAACCACTGCGGGATGTTCGGATAGGCCACCGCGGCCGATCCGGCAGCGCCGAAGGCGACCAGCAGCCGATCCGCCACCCGAGACGCCGCGGCGATGTTGGCGGGAAGACCGATGCGGGTGGACGCCGCCGCGAAGGCGGCCTGACCCTCCGCCGAGGCCGCCACCCGCGTGACGAGGGCGATGGCCGCCGGGAGGACCCGGTGCTGGCGCGCGAACGGGGTCACGGCGAATCCCCACGACCGGAGAAGCGGCGCCGGTGCAAGGCGCTTCACGATCGGTGGAAGCGCAGTAACCCGGTAGCGGAAGCTGACCGCCCGCAAGGTGGGGATGTCCTCGGGTCCCGCGAGCCAGAAGGGGGACTGCCCTGCGATGAAGGTTTCGCGCGCCCGCTCGGCCGTGACGGCCGAGTCCAGGAGCCCCGACTCTTTCCAGGAGTCGATGCGTTGCGAATGCCCTCGGAACAGCTTGTTGTCGATCCCGACCTTGGTCGGATCGAGGCTGCCAGCCGCATTCGTCCCGAATGCGAAACCGCCCAGGCCGCTGAACAGCGGGTAGGTGGTTTCCGCATTGCCCTTCTCCCCCTGCGCCAGCGCGAAGGGCACCGTGATCCGGCCGTCGTCCTTCAACTGCAGGGCGGCACGGGACAGCTGCGCGAACGTCTCCGGCGCTACCGGGACGAGGTCGGCGTTCGTGATCAACGCCAGATTGCTCCGCTGCATCGGGATCCCGTAGTTCCCGAACCCGTACCGGAATCCATCGATGGCCGCGGGAACGAACCCCCTGGTCGTCTGGGTCGGGATTGTCAACGGCTCGATCAGCGTCGCCGCGGCCAAAGCCGCCGTCTGCGTGTTGTCGATCAGGATGATGTCCGGCGCCTCCGCCGGATCGACGGTGCGCAGCTGCTCCGCCACGGAGGACATATCCCGTGCCCGAACCCGAACCTCACGCCCATTGATCCCAGCGGCGAACAACGTCTTGGTTGCCGCGCGCATCGAGGAGTCCACCCAGACAACGATCGGCTTCTTGGCAGCGTGGGCGGGTTGCGCACCACCCACCACGGCCAGGGCGAGGAGCGCCCCTAAGAGGACCCGTGAGGTTCGCATCGCCACATTGCTACCACGAACCGGGGTCTCGCGGGGCGGATCAGCGAGCGTCTGCCCGCTTATCCGAGCGGGCCTGCTGCCGAGCCGCCCGCATCCTCCGGAGGCGCTTGACCAGCATCGGGTCGAAGGCCAAGGCCTCCTGCGTGTCGATGACTGTGTTCACGATCTGGTAGTACCGCGTGGCACTCATGTCGAAGAGGTCGCGGATGGCCTGTTCCTTAGCCCCGGCGTACTTCCACCACTGCCGTTCGAATTCCAGGATGCGCTGATCGCGATCGCTGAGTCCGCAGGACTCGTCGTTGCTGCGGGCCAAATCCACGGTCAGGTCCTCCCAATACGGATCGAGCGATGCGGGCTCGGGGAAGCGCTCGTCATCGTACGTGGTGAATTCCATTGATGTCACTTACCCCTCCCCTCGTGTCCCGGCACATCATGCACCCGATCTCCGGGTGCGGATCAGAACCCACGAGAACGCATAGCCGAGACCGTTCGTTGCCCAGTGGAGCCCGATCGGAGCGATCACACTGCCCGACACGATGCGCATCAGCGTAAACACAACCCCGGCAATGGTCGTGGTGAGCACACTCGCCGCAATCGCCAGGACGTTGCCACGTCGACCCTCGCCGACCACGGATCCCAGGGCCGGATTCTGCTCATGGGTTCCGACACTCGGCAGCACATGCCAGATGCCGAACAGGAGCGCCGACACGACGATCGCGGTCACCACCCCGAACCTGCGCGCCAGCATCGAGAACAACACCGCTCGGAAGGCAATCTCCTCAAAGAGCACCGTGCCAAACGGCACCTCGATCAATGCCTGGAAGACCAGGCGCCCAGCCGACAATTCCCGAATGCGTTCGTCGTGGAACGCACGTCGAGTCTTCTTGAAGATGGATCCGATGACGTAGACAGCAGTCACAAGTCCGATGGAAACGGCCGCCCAGATCAATCCGGGGAGGAGATACGTGAACCCAAGGCCCATGTCCTGCAGGGAGTTCCCGTCGAGCAGGCCGATGGCGAGGAACAGCACGGACCCCGCGATCGCCCAGAGGAAGTAGTGCGATTGGGGCGCCAGGCGATTGTTGACGACGTTGACGAGGACGAGGGCCAGGATGACGACGAGCAGCGGCCACCATGGCAGACCCGGCTGCAGGTCGGGCACGTGCCAACCGAACATCCCAACTCCACTTCCGAGGTTTCTGGCAGTCTAGGTAGCCATGGAGGACCGGTCCGTCTTCGACCTTGAGGCCTCCGATACTCCCAGCTCCGTGGCATATGGCGGGCATCCCGATCACGTCATGGACGCCTATGGAGAGCATCGCCCATCGGACTACCCGGTTGCACTCCTGCATGGTGGGTACTGGCGTCCGGAGATCGACCGCACCTACCTGCGCCCACTCGCGGCACGGCTGGCGCACCACGTGACCGTCTACAACATCGAATACCGGCGGGTCCCGGGCATCCGACCTGGCAGTTCGACGATGTGTGCTCCGCCCTGGCTCACATCGGAACCCTGGGCAACCCGCCGGTCGTCTTGGGGCACTGCGCCGGAGGTCACCTGGCACTCCTCGCCGCGATCCACCGACCGGAGTTGATGCGCGCCTGCCTGGCGATCGCACCGATCACGGACCTGCGTGCCGCCGAGATCGCCGATGCAGATGACGGCGCGGTTCCCGCGTTCCTGGGCTCACCCGCCGCGGATCACCCCGACCTCGATCCCGCCCGACTACCGCGGCCGGACATCGACTTCGTGGTCATGCACGGAGCACGCGACATACGTGTTCCCGTCACCATGTCCCACGACTACGGGGAGACGACTACCCAGGATGTCGGTCACTTCGAGTGGGTGGATCCGCGCACGAACGCGTGCGCGCTCATCATCAATCAGGCACTGACGTGGGCGGTGCCTGCACGGTAGGCGAAGAAATCGATGACAGTACGAGGGAGCTCTCCGGCGTTCCGTGGGTTGCAAGTCGATCGATGAGCCTGCCGAAAGCCGACATCGACTCGCAGACGACGGTTAATTCGCAACACTCATCCCCGGTCAGCCGGTCGATGCGGAGGACTTCGGGCCACATCGCTACGTCCGGGTCGTCGAGGATGCAGGTAGGTCCGTAACAGGTCATGCGGACCAAAGCACGAACGTCCCAACCGAGCCGGGTCGGATCGATATCCGCCGAGTAACCGGTGATGACGCCGTCGCGCTCCATCCGTCGAATGCGATCGGCGGCGGTCGGCGTGGAAATGTGGACACGACGTCCGATCTCGCTGTAGGACAGGCGGGCATCGGACTGCAACTCACGAAGGATCGCGTGATCGACCGCGTCCAAGGAGACCTTCACTGCCGCCTCCCTTCCGTTCGGCAAGGGTATCTGGCAGGGTCGGCGCGTGATCGACAGTTCTCGCTCCTACGCCGCCCACCGTGATGCGGAACTCGACCCGCCGATCGCCCGCGATCGCTTTCACCTCATGCCGAGCCCGATCCTGGGTCAGGACCACACTGCCTATCTGGTGGGCAACTCCCTCGGTCTGATGCCGATCGGCACACGAGAAGACATGAACGCGGATCTCGACGCGTGGCAGAACCTGGCGGTGCGCGGCTACGCGCACGGGGACCGGCCGTGGATGGCATACCCCCTGCAGCTCAGCGGCGCGAGTGCGCGGGTGGTGGGAGCACTGCCCGACGAGGTCGTCATCACGAACGGCCTCACTATCAACCTGCACCTCCTGCTCACGAGTTTCTATCGGCCCCACGGGTCGCGCACGAAGATCGTCATCGAGGACTACGCCTTCAGTTCGGACTCCTACGCGGTGCGCTCCCACGTGGCGGCACGCGGCCTCGACCCGGATGTCGACGTGCTCCGGCTTCGACCACGCGCCGGTGAGGACTCGCTGCGCACCGAGGATGTGATCGCGACTCTCCGCGAGCATGGCGACTCGATCGCCACCGTCCTCGTGGGAGCCGTGAATTACCTCAGCGGTGAGTTCATGGACGTTCCTGCGATCACCCGCACCGTCCATGACATCGGTGCGATCGCTGGCTGGGACCTTGCGCATGCGGCCGGCAACGTGCCACTACGCATGCACGACTGGGACGTCGATTTCGCGGCCTGGTGCAGCTACAAGTACTTGAACTCGGGCCCCGGTTCCGTCTCAGGTGCTTTCATCCACGAGCGCCACCTCGATGATCCCGATATTCCTCGACTCGCGGGCTGGTGGAGCAACCGCCCCGAGACACGGTTTCGCATGGACCCGATCCTCGACCCGTGGACTACGGCGGAAGCGTGGTCGGTGTCCTGCTCACCGGTTTTCATCATGAGTCCGGCGCTCACATCCCTGCGCATCTTCGACGAGATCGGGATGGAGCGGTTGCATGCCCGCAGCCTCGAGTTGACCGCGTACCTCTTCGCCCTGATCGACATCGCCGCCCGAGATGTGGACATCCAGGTCATTACTCCGCGCGAGCCGGACCGTCACGGCGCCCAGGTCTCCATTCGCGTACCGGTCGAACCCTTTGCCCTCATCGAATCGATGTACTCCACCCACGGGGTTCTGGGCGATGCCCGCAATCCCGACGTCATCCGATTGACCCCTGCGCCGCTCTACAACACCTTCGAGGATGTGTGGCGAGGCGTTGACGCGCTATCTCGCTGTCTGGGGGGACCGAGAATCGCAGAGGGGTGAGAACCCCGCTGAGCCGCACTCGCTTCGATCCGTGAACCTCGACTACGGCGATCCCTAGTTGAGGCGCACCCTCGCTCGCTCGCGGGTGCCTTCACGAGATTTGATACGGATTGTTCCGGGGAACTTTTCGGCTTGAAGGAACCTTTCGACGGTGCGCGCCCGACGCGACGCGATCACGTTCGAGGATGCAACGACGCGAATCACGATCACATCGCGCGACACTGAAGCCTGAGTGAGCCGTCGCAGGTTTCGTTGCGAAGCGGCTGTGAGGTCACCGCCAACAAACTCCAGAGCCGTGACCTGCGAGGGGCTCTTGCGCAGCGGAGGCTGAAGGCTCACAGAAATGGAACGAATGGTGCCAGCGGGTGTGAACCCGTTAACTTGCAACGAGGCCGCGCCTTTCGTGGGGATATCAGTGGCTGAGACTGCACCCGACCCGTCCGCGAGAACGTATCGTGCGAATGACTCGTCACGCCAGATATAGACCGGAGACGAAGGAAGGTACCCCGTCGCTGTGAGAGCGACGGTGTCCCGTGGACCCGTGACCCCGCCCGGTAGACCCGAGAAGGCAGCGGACCAAGAAGCATCCCCGGCACGACCCCCCACCAGCGGGACCACGGACGTTGCACCTGCAACATTGACCTGCGCGCTTTCGAGTGCGGGCGCCGCCGGAACCCGTTGCAGTTGCGCATCGATGGCAAAACGATCTGACGAGGGTGCGGTCACCGAGCACGGAGACCCTGGGGCGAATGCTCGACTCACGCTTTGCCATGCGGCCGTGGCTTCAGGTGCCCCCTTCCACAACTGAACACCGAGCAGCGGGTACGGCGCTGCGGTGTAGAGGTACCAGAAGGTGGCGTCGATCCCCAGAGCCAGCGAGTCGACGTACGTCTGTCGAATGAGGTTCGCGGCCTCAGCATCAGAGAATGCGCGTCCCGGGCGCGCACCAGGGCCGGCGAGGCCGAAGTTAACCTCCGTGTCCCACACCGGGAGATCGAGAACCGGTGAGGACGCGCCTACTGCACCCACCAGGGTCTGCTGCCAGTCCGTTATCAACGCCACACGTTGCTGGGTGCCCCCATCGCCGGCAGGGTAGGTGTGAATCGAGAGGACATCAATCGGGTTCCCGCGCGCACCGAGGGCCCCGAAGAATCCCCGGGTGAACGTGCGCATCGGCCCGGCGAGTCGCAGTCCAATAGATGGTGCGACCACGATCGCACCGGGCTGTCGTTGCTTGATCACCGTGTATGCCTGTTGCGTGAGGTCAGCCATCTGCTCGGGGTTGCCGGCCCAGAATGTCTGAAGGTTGGCTTCGTTCCAGATCTGATACGCCTTGATGCGGGGACCGTATCGATCGACGACGGCGGCGACGTAGTCCCGCCAGAACGAAACCTCACGGGGCGGACTCGCCGTTCCCAATCCCCAGCGTGGATCCCCCGCGCCGGGATTTGCCGCTGCCCACGACGGCGTCATCCCCAAAACGAGCATTGGTACTGATCCGGATTCCTCGGCCTGGCGCACTTCCGCATCGAGAGTTGCCCAGGTGAACTGCCCCGGTGCCGGGTTGATGTCTTTCCATGTGACGCCGAGATCCCACAGTCGATGCATACCCGCGGTGATCGGAATCGGACCCTCCACCTCGGGCGCAGCACCGAGCGACACGAATTGTGCAGTTGGAGGCGTGCACGCGCGGAGACGCGCCAACCCGTCGTCGGCATGCGCGGAGGGAGCACTCAGCGAGGCCAACAACAGCGACCCCACCACGACACTCGGGAACCGAGAAAAGATTGGTCCTCCTCGGGGGAACCAGATTCCCCTCTAGGAATCGATAGGTGCCAGAATCGCAGATCACTCGCAGGCTGTTGAGCATCCCTGGTGCGGTGTCCTGGGTGCGCCCCGTGCAGATCCGAGTAACTCTGCCCACCAGCCGAATGTGCGCGCTAGCCGCGGGCCCCGTCTGATTGCCACAGAGAACTAGGCTTTCTCCCGCGCCCCTGTAGCTCAGTGGTAGAGCAACCGCCTTGTAAGCGGTAGGTCGTCAGTTCAATCCTGACCGGGGGCTCGACCACACGGAATCTAGGCCGAAGCGACCTTCAGGCGAGTGACTCGTCGAAGGTCCACCTGCTTGCGGGCCTGCCAAAGATCGTGAGCATCCTGCATCGCGAGCCAACTCTCTGGGGAACGCCCGAGTGCCTTGGATAGGCGCAGAGCCATCTCAGGCGTCACCCGGCTGATACCGGAAAGAATCCGACTCAGAGTCGATGCGGATACGTCCAACTTCTGGGCTAGCTCCCGGCCACTGATCTGAAAGGGCTCAAGGTAGACCTCGGAGATGAATTCACCTGGGTGCGGTGGATTGTGCATGGGTTTGAGATCAGTCATCAGTGATAGTCCTCATAATCCAGGACGTACGCGTTCCCGTCTCGGAACTCGAACGTCATTCTCCAATTTCCGTTGACGGTGATCGACCACCGCCGAAGGCTCCCACCCTTGAGGGGGTGGAGCCGGTAGCCCGGAAGATCCATGTCAGCGATCTCCTGGGCTGTGTCGAGTGCAGCAAGCTGAATACGAAGCCGTCTTGCGTGGGCTGGCTGTACACCTGATGCCTTTCCTGTTTCGAAGAGCGTTCGCAAGCCCTTGTGTTTGAAGGACTTGATGACACCTCAAATGTACCATGTTGCGCAACACGCAATGGTGGTCGAAGGATCGCAGAATGGCTGGTGTCGCTCCATCTCAATCCTGACTGCGGACAGTCACGGCGCCCACGGCAATTCGGTTCCGAAGTGGCGCGCTGCGCGCAGATCTCCGGAACGCGCATGTCCCTCGAAGGATTCGACCCGGCTGGCGCGGGCCGCAAGTTCGCCGAGTGCCGCACTTGAGGCGGGGTCCGGCACCTCCTGGTAGGTAACGGTCTTGAGGAACTTGCCCACCCAGAGGCCACCGGTGTACCGGGCGGCCTTGCGCGTCGGCAGAGTGTGATTGGTCCCGATCACCTTGTCTCCGTAGGTGACGCACGTGCCATCTCCGAGGAACAGCGCTCCGTAGTTGCGCATGGCCGCGAGGGCCTCACGCGGGTTGACTGTGAGAACCTGCACGTGCTCACTCGCGAAGTCGTCGGCGAGCACATAGGCATCCGTGAGGGAGTCCACGACGTGGATCTCACCGTGATCGCGCCATGCAGGTTCGGCCTTCTGTCGCGTGGGCATACCCGGAAGCAGGCGATCGATGTGTTCCTCCGTGCGACGCGCGACATCCTCCGATGTGGTGATCAGGATCGCGGGCGAGTCTGGCCCGTGCTCGGCCTGACTGAGCAAGTCCACGGCAACCATGAACGGATCGGCGTGTTCGTCGGCGATGATCAGGGTCTCCGTCGGTCCGGCGAACAAGTCGATGCCCACCTCACCGAAGAGTTGCCTCTTCGCCTCGGCAACATAGGCATTCCCCGGCCCGGTGAGGATGTCGACACGACCGATCGACTCGGTGCCGATCGCCATCGCTGCCACTGCTTGCACTCCTCCGAGGATGAGGATTTCGTCGGCCCCCGCGAACGCCATGGCCGCGACACTGGCCGCGGGGATCTGCCCCTGCATGGGCGGAGTGCACGCGGTCACGCGCTCGACTCCTGCAACCTTGGCCGTGATGATCGTCATATGCGCCGATGCGACAAGCGGGTAGCGCCCGCCGGGCACGTAGGCACCCGCGGCGGCGACGGGGATATTGCGTTGACCGAGGAACACCCCCGGTGCAGTCTCCACTTCGAAGTCGTGGAGCGACGTGCGCTGATGCTCGGCGAAGTTGCGGACGTTTGCCTGTGCTGCCCGGATGTCCTCCTTCACCTGGGTGGGAACCGACGCGATGACGCGCTCGATCTCCTCGGGGCCGAGCTGGAAACTCACCGGGTCCCAGGAATCGAAGGTGCGCGAGTAGTGGCGTACGGCATTGTCCCCGCGCTCTCGCACATCGGCGATGACCGCCGACACCGTGGCTTCCACGGCAGGGTCGTTGGTGACCGTGGCCGCCCGAGTGGCCTTCTTCACCGTGTTGCCCATGCGGGTCCCTTCGCCATGCCTACCGTCGGGGGCCAACGTCGTGATGTCAACCCCACGACCATGTTTCCAGTGCCAGAATCCCCACGCGGGGATGGGAGGTGGCGGTGGGCGCCTACGACAAGGCACGTGCGCGCACGGCCACCGATCCCCAGAGCTTCTGGGCGGAGGCGGCAACGGCCATCGCATGGTCCACGCCTCCGACTCGGATCCTTGAGGACTCCCAGTCCCCGCTCTTCCGGTGGTTCGCCGATGGTGAGCTCAATACGTGCTTCAACGCCGTCGACCGTCATGTCGAGGCGGGACGCGGTGAGCATCCGGTGATTCACTACGACAGCGCCCTGACCGGCACGCAGGAAACGCTCACGTACCGGGAGCTACGCGATGCCGTTGCACGCTTCGCGGGGGTACTCGCCGACCACGGTGTTTCACGCGGTGATCGTGTGATCATCTACCTGCCGATGATCCCGCAGGCGGTGATCGCGATGCTCGCGTGCGCGCGACTCGGGTCCGTGCACTCGGTGGTATTCGGTGGATTCGCTGCCGCGGAACTGGCTGCCCGCATCGACGATGCACGGCCCACGGTGATCGTCACCGCATCCTGCGGCCTCGAGCCCACGCGGGTCGTTCCCTACAAGCCCCTTGTCGACGAGGCGATAGCCCTGAGCACCCATCCTCCGCAGCACACCATCGTCTGGCAGCGGCCCGAGATGGTCGTGGACCTCGGCCCACGCGACGTTGACTGGCACAGTGAAGAAGGGAAGGCGTCACCGCGCGACTGCGTACCGGTCATGGCCACGGACCCGCTCTACATCCTCTACACATCGGGTACCACGGGAAAGCCCAAGGGCATCGTGCGCGACAACGGTGGCCATGCGGTTGCTATGGCATGGTCGTTCGCGAACGTCTACGGCATGGGTCCCGACGACGTGTTCTGGGCGGCATCGGATGTCGGCTGGGTGGTTGGACATTCCTACATCGTCTACGCGCCGTTGATCACAGGTGCCACGACCATCCTGTACGAGGGAAAGCCCGTGGGAACGCCCGACGCAGGTGCCTTCTGGCGGGTGATCGAGCAGTACCGGGTAAACGCCTTGTTCTGCGCGCCCACGGCGCTTCGTGCGATCAAGCGTGAAGACCCGGAAGGCGATCGCATCGCGGATTACGACCTCTCATCCCTGCGCACCCTGTTTCTCGCCGGAGAACGGCTCGACCCGGACACGTACCACTGGGCTGCCATGCGATTGGGAGTTCCGGTCGTCGACAACTGGTGGCAGACCGAGACCGGGTGGCCGATCGCGGCGAATATGCGCGGCCTGGAACCGATGCCGATCAAGCCCGGCTCACCCACGAAGCCTGTCCCGGGATACGACGTACGAGTCCTCGACCACGCAGGTGGCGAGTGCGCGCCGAATGTCGAAGGTGCGATCGCAATACGACTCCCCATGCCTCCGGGCACCCTGCCGACGCTCTGGGGTGATGACGATCGCTACATCTCGGGATATCTCGCGGAGTTTCCCGGGTTCTACTCCACCGGTGACGGTGGCTTCATCGACGAAGACGGCTACGTCTTCGTCATGGGACGCACGGATGACGTGATCAACGTCGCCGGACACCGCCTCTCCACCGGATCGATGGAGGCTGTCGTGGCCTCACACCCGGTGGTGGCTGAGTGCGCCGTCATCGGTGTCCACGACGAGATCAAAGGTCAGGTGCCACGCGCACTGGTCGTCACGAAGAGCGGCATCACCGTGGATCCCGACACGCTCGCGGAGGAGATTATCCGCGCGGTCCGGGAGGAGATCGGCCCCGTCGCCGCATTGAAGTCCGTCGTGATCGTGTCCGCGCTTCCGAAGACGCGATCAGGGAAGATCCTGCGGCGCACCATGCGCGGTATCGCCGAAGGTCGCCACGAAGCGGTACCGAGCACGATCGAGGATCCAGCGGTGCTCGAGGCGATCACACCCCTCCTGCGCGGCTAGCCTGTGGCGGCGAGGAATGCGTCGATGAGTGGACGATCGGCGACTCGACGATCGGGGTGCTCGGGGTGCCACTGCACGCCCACGATGAACGTCGATCCGGGAACCTCGCACACCTCGACGGTGCCGTCCTCAGCCGTGCCGGTGATGCGCAGCGTCCCAGGATCCTTCACCGCCTGGTGATGGAAGGAGTTCACGGTGACCGCATCCCCGTAGATCGCATGGATTCGGGATCCCGGCTCGAAACGCGCGCCGTGTTCGACGAACACCAGCGGTGCTTCCTTGTGGGGAAGTTCGGTCACCTCCGGTACGTGTTGGTGAAGTGCTCCGCCATGCGCAACGGCCATGATCTGCACCCCACGGCAGATACCGAGGACCGGCAGTTCCGCGTCGAGTGCAGCGCGGTAGAGAGCGATCTCGGAGGCATCACGTACCTCGCGCGGGGCATCGGCGGTCTCGTGCGGAGTCTCGCCGTAGAGACGCGAGTCGACATCGGCACCGCCAGCGATCACAAGGCCGTCGATCCGATCGATGACCTCGGTGGATGTCCCCGGCGGGAGCATGACGGGAGTGGCACCGGCCTCCTGGAACAGATCGATGTACCACCGCGGAAGCACCGGTGCGGTGATATCCCAGAGCCCCCATTGCGCGGGCTCCAGGTAGGTGGTGATGCCGATCAGCGGTGCCATGGGGCAAGTGTCTCACCTGCGACTACGTGCGTGCCTCGTGGATTCGCTGCAGGACGATCGCGGCCGCGACCGAGGCGTTGAGGGACTCCTGCCCCGCGGCCATCGGGATCATGACGCGCCAATCGCAGGTCTCCCCCACCAGACGCGAAACTCCCGCCCCCTCGGACCCGATGACCACCACGATGGGATCACGCCACACATCTCGGGGAACATCCGCGATCGCCGTCCCACCGTCGGCATCCAGGGCGACGGCCGTGAACCCGCGCTTCTTGAGATCGGTGAGCGCCCGCGTGAGGTTGGTGACTTCGGCGACCGGGACCCGCGTCAGCGCGCCCGCCGATGCCTTCCACGACGCAGCGGTGACCGTGACTGATCGGCGACTCGGGACGACGATGCCCCCAGCGCCGAACGCGGCACCGGAGCGCGCGATGGCACCGAGGTTACGTGTGTCCGTCACTCCGTCGAGGGCGATCAGCAGCGATGCACCCGCCACGTCGTCGAGGTCCGCGTAGCGATAGTCGGGAACGACGAGCAGGAGACCCTGATGGACGCCGCCGTCGGCGAGGGTGTCCATCTCCGAGCGCGGTGCCTCGAGCAGCGGGATCCCGGACGTCACCGCGAGCTCAATGGCCTCGCGCACGCGCTCGTCGGCGTCACCCTTCGATTGCACATACAGGGTGGTTGCGGGCACCCCGGCACGCAGCGCCTCCACCACCGGATTACGACCGAAGAGATACGTGCCCGAGCGCTTCGTGCGCGGGGCCGTGGTGCGCGCACGTGACGCCGCACGTTTGCGCTTCGCCGCGACGTGGTGCGGTCGATCCTCGGCTTTGGGGGTGGGACCGCGTCCTTCAAGTTTCGCCCGACGCTGGCCGCCGGATCCGACGGTGGCACCCTTCTTCGATCCGGGTTTGCGCGTGGCGCCGCGGCGCTGCGAGTTACCCGCCATGACGCTCCTTCATCGACCATCGCGCACCGGATGGCGTGTCCTCCAGGACGATGCCGATCTCCGCGAGGCCGTCGCGGATCGCATCCGCGGCGGCGAAATCCTTGCGAGCGCGTGCCTCCTGGCGCTGCTGGATCGCCACCTGCACCAGGGCATCGATGACCGCGGCGGACTCGTCCTTGGGATTCGAGGACACCCACGGGTCGGACCAGGGGTCGAGTCCCAGGACGTCCAGCATCCCCCGCGTTGCCGACGCGGCCTCCGCTGCTGCGGCAACGTCTCCTGCCGCGAGGGCGCTGTTGCCCGCGCGCACGGTCTCGTGCAGAACCGCGAGGGCCTGGGGGACGGCAAAGTCGTCATCCATCGCGTCGTCGAATGCGGCGGGGCGCGTCCCGATCGCTATGGCGTCGCGACCCACCGTTTCCGCCGCACGCTCGAGGAAGCCCTCGATCCGGCGATAGGAGGCTCCCGCCTCCCTGACCGAGTCGTCGCTGTACTCGAGCATCGAGCGGTAGTGCGCACTCACCAGGTAGTAGCGGAGCTCCACGGGTCGGATCCGAGTAACCACCTGATCGACGAGCAGGGAATTGCCCAATGACTTGCTCATCTTCTCCCCGGCCGTGGTGACCCAGGCGTTGTGCAACCAGTAGCGAGCGAAGGCGTCACCGGCAGCCTGAGACTGCGCGATCTCGTTCTCATGATGCGGAAAAACGAGATCGAGCCCGCCCCCGTGGATGTCGAACTCCGGTCCGAGGTACTTCTCCGCCATCGCCGAGCACTCGATGTGCCAGCCCGGGCGTCCATCGCCCCAGGGGGTGGACCAGGCGGGCTCCCCCGGTTTGGCTCCCTTCCACATCGCGAAGTCACGTGGATCCCGCTTGGCGCGGGCCTCGGAATCATCCGCGGCGAGCATGTCGTCGAGCTTCTGCCCGCTCAGTGATCCGTAGTTCGTGAACGCCCGGACATCGAAGTAGACGTCACCGTTCGCGGCGTAGCCGTAGCCGGCGTCAATCAAGCGCTGCATGAGGGCCACCATTTCGGGGATGTGACCCGTGGCGCGCGGCTCGTAGGTGGGGGGAAGACACCCGAGGGTGTCGTACGCGCGGGTGAAGGCGCGCTCGTTGCGCATGGCCACCACCCAGTAAGGCACGTCTTCGTGGCCCGCGTTGTGCAGGATCTTGTCGTCAATGTCGGTCACATTGCGCACGAACGTGACGTCGTATCCGCGCGCCGTGAACCACCGTCGGATCACGTCGAATGCCACTCCGCTGCGGATATGACCGACATGCGGAGGGGCCTGGACAGTGGCGCCACACAGGTAGATAGCCACCTTGCCCGGCTCCCGGGGAACAAAGTCCCGGACAGCGCGCGTGGCGGTGTCGTAGAGGCGCATCCGTGAACAGTAGCGAGGCGTCAGCGCTGTAGCGTGACGACCTTGTCGGGAGTGATGCGCACGACGACGCGCACGTTGTCCGTCCCGTCGTCGTAGGTGTAGCGATCCGCACCCGTGTACTCGTGACAGAGACGGTCGATGAGGTCACGACCGCCCTCTTCGGTCATGGTGGCGGTTCCGCGCACCTCGACATAGGAATAGGGGTTGTCCTTCGGGTAGACCAGGAGGCTGACCCGGGGATCCCGCTCGATGTTCAGGTGCTTGCGTCGGCCCTTGACAGTCGAAACAAGGAGTTCGTCACCGTCACGCGCCACCCACACCACGGACAGGTGTGGTCCACCGTCCGGCAGGAGCGTCGCGATCATGGCGAACTCCGGCGCGTCGAACCAGGGCTTGACGGAATCGGGAAGCGTCGCCACGTCAGCCCACCCAGGTCCCGACCGCGTTGAATGCGGTCTGATTCACGGCCTTCTTCTGAGGCGCAGTGATGTTCAACTGGGATCCCGAGAAGAACGAGGTACTGATAATCACGTCGTTGACCAGGGTGTAGACCGTGTAGTTGTCCGAGCTGTAGCGGCTCTCCTCATTCGAGACGACGTTCTCGTAGTTGACGTTGATAAAGATTGATGGAACACCCACAACGGTCACAAGCGGCACGGAGCCCGTGGTGGTCAGTTGGCTCCACTGCTGCACCACCGGAGCACCGTTCTCGCCGGTCCAGTTGTCGGAGCCGTTCGCGGGTCCTGCACACGTCTTTGCGGCCTTCTTCAGGGTGTCGAATGCCTTGATCGCTTTGACACTCGAGGAGTACTGCTGGACATTGACAGAGATGCTGGGTCGCGTGCCATTCTCCGCGTTGTAATTGATGGAGTAGCGATCGGAACCACCGGGGTAGTTGACGTCCTTGTCGTTCTTCCGACACAGGAACGATCCGCCATCCGGACCGGCACTGAAGTAGCCCTTGGACTTCACAGTCAAAGGCTTGGCGATCTCCTTGGGCGTGATCATGTGACCCGCCGCGTAGGCGTACTCCTTGGGGTCGTAGGCGAATGCGGGTGCAGCGGCCGCCGCGGCCAGCATCACTACGGCTACGGACGTTGCCAGTGCGGTGCGGATCATGGTGTCTCCCCCGTGATGTGGGCCGAGTCTACGTCGTGACGAGTGCGACGGCGATGGCCGCGATGCCTTCACCGCGCCCGGTGAGACCGAGGCCGTCGGTGGTGGTTCCGCTGATGGTGACCGGTGCACCGAGGGCCGCAGAGAGGATGTCCTGCGCCTCCTGGCGGCGGGTACCGACCCGCGGAGAGTTACCGATGACCTGGATGCTGACATTGACGATCCGGAAACCCTCCTGGCGGACGAGGTGCGCGATGTGAGCCAGCAGGCTGATGCCGGAGGCGTCCTGCCATGCGGGATCCGACGTGCCGAACACCGACCCGAGGTCACCGAGACCCGCGGCGGAGAGCACCGCATCGCAGGCGGCGTGTGCCGCCACGTCAGCATCAGAGTGGCCGAGGAGGCCACGTTCGCCCGGCCAGTGCAGGCCGGCCAGCCAGAGTTCGCGACCGTCGGCAAATGCGTGGACATCCGTTCCGACGCCGACGCGAACGTCACCCGAGGGCACCGAGGCTCCTTCGCTTGGCAAGGATTGCTTCCGCGACAACGACGTCGAAAGGACGCGTGACCTTAAGCGCCTCCTCGTGTCCTGGCACGACGTGCACTGTGATCCCGAGGGCTTCGACCATTCCCGCATCGTCGGTGATTCCCTCGTCATCGGCGATCGCGTGGGCCCGCTGCAGGATCTCGCGACGGAAGCCCTGCGGTGTCTGGATCGCACGCAGCGTCGATCGATCGAGTGTCGCGGTCACATCGTCGTTGGTATCTACCCGCTTCACCGTGTCCGTCATCGGCAGCGCGGGAACGACGGCGTCGTGTCCGGCACGCACAGCAGAGACAACGGAGGCAACGACTTCCTCGGGAACGAGCGGACGCGCGGCGTCATGAACGAGGACGACATCGATGTCGTCGGGCAGATTGATAAGCGCGCGAGCGACGGACTCCACCCGCGTGTCACCACCCGCGACGACGTGTACGTCCGAGGGAAACTCTTGCTGACCGAGGAGGGCGGTGACTTCGTCGACGTTGTCCGATGGCGCTGCGACGATCACGATGCTGACCGCTGGACAGGAGGAGATCGCCTTCACCGCGTGGACGAGCATCGGGATCCCGCCGATATCGCGAAGGGCCTTGGGTGCTCCAGGACCGAGGCGTTCGCCCCGGCCTGCGGCGGGGATCAGCGCCGCCGTGCGCCCACTCATGGCTAGGAAGCGAGGACCTCGTCGAGGATGGCTTCCGCCTTACCCTCGTCGGTCTTCTCCGCGAGGGCCAGTTCGCTCACCAGAATCTGCCGGGCCTTCGCGAGCATCCGCTTCTCTCCTGCGGACAGTCCCCGCTCACGCTCCCGACGCCACAGGTCCCTGACGACCTCGGCGACCTTGATGACGTCGCCCGAAGCGAGCTTCTCGAGATTCGCCTTGTACCGGCGGGACCAGTTGGTGGGCTCCTCCGTGTAGGGCTGGCGCAGCACGTTGAACACGCGGTCAAGTCCCTCGGCGTTTACGACATCGCGCACACCCACGAGGTCCACGTTGTCCGCGGGGACTCGCACTGTGAGATCACCCTGGGCGACCCGCAGCACGAGGTACTCGCGGTCCTCCCCCTTGATCGTGCGCATCTCAACGGACTCGATAACCGCGGCGCCGTGATGCGGATACACGACGGTGTCGCCAACATTGAAGGCCATGTACGGGGAATCCTTTCCAGGCCAATGAGTCTAACACGGCCCCCCGGGGGGCCATCGTGGCCGTGAGAGTGATCGAGCATCACGCAGTCGGGCCGCTAATGTGGTCATGTGATCCGAAAGAGCACAGCAGCCATCGCACTCCTCGCATCCCTCTCCCTCGCCGGCTGCTTCAGCGGCCCCAATGCCACAACCACTATGCAAGCCGGGCAATCGACTGGCAATGGTGTTCAGGCGCAGGCAGGACTGATCCGCGTTGAGAACGCCACGTTGGTCACCGGCCCCGAGGGCAGCAAGAGTGCGACTTTGATGATGCGCATCGTGAACCAGGGGACGGAATCTGATCGACTCCTCGCCGCCACCATCGACGGAGTACGCGCGAGCATCACCGGCGAAACAGTCGATCTCCCCCCGGGGACATCCATTCCCTTCGCCTACGAGTCAGACCTCTGGGTCAACTCGTATGGA
This sequence comes from Actinomycetota bacterium, assembly GCA_016870195.1. Taxonomy (GTDB): domain Bacteria; phylum Actinomycetota; class Actinomycetes; order S36-B12; family S36-B12; genus VGCC01. Next base: position 68,685 of record VGCC01000004.1, on the reverse strand, counting down.
TTCGACGCAGAGCCGAGCGCGTTCGTCGACGTCACCCTCGTGTTCGAGAAGTCCGGCGACGCGGAACTCCAGGTGCTGTCGGTACCACCACTGAGTTTCTACGAAGGAATAGCGCCCAATCCCCCGGCGGCTTAGGCCTCGTACTTGTAGCCGAGTCCTCGCACGGTCAGCAGGTGCACGGGATTCGATGGATCCTCTTCGACCTTCGCACGCAGGCGCTTGATGTGCACATCGAGAGTCTTGGTGTCTCCGACGTAATCCGAACCCCACACCCGATCGATGAGTTGCCCGCGCGTGAGCACGCGACCGGAGTTGCGGACCAGGATCTCCAAGAGATCGAATTCCTTGAGCGGCATCGCGACCTGCGTGCCGCGGACGGTGACCACATGCCGCTCGATGTCCATGCGCACCGGTCCCGACTCCACCGCCGGAGGAACCATCTCCTCCACCTCTCCGTGCCGACGCAGCACCGCCCGCACCCGGGCGAGCAGTTCGCGTGAGGAAAACGGCTTGGTGACGTAATCGTCGGCACCCAGTTCCAATCCCACGACCTTGTCCACCTCACCGTCCTTCGCGGTGAGCATGATGATCGGGACAGCGGAGTGGGTGCGAATCTGGCGACACACTTCAGTGCCCGCGAGACCGGGGAGCATCAGATCGAGCAGCACGAGATCAGCACCATGCTTGTCGAATGTGGCCAGCGCCTCGTTCCCATCGGAGGCGACGAGAACCTCGTAGCCTTCCCGCCGCAGCATGAAGGACAGAGCGTCGGAGAAGGACTCCTCGTCCTCCACCACCAGAACGCGCGTCACAGTCCTCGACCACCCTCGGGAGCAACGACAAGATCTATGGGCAATGCGCGTACCTCACCCGTCGTTGTCACACCTGAATCGTAGGCCGGAAGCCGGAGAGTGAAGGTCGATCCGGTACCAACCTCGGACCACACCGTGCACTCACCACCGTGGTTTTGACATACATGCTTGACGATCGCCAAACCGAGTCCCGTGCCCCCGGTGATCCGTGAACGCGCAGGGTCAACTCGGTAGAAGCGCTCGAAGATTCGGTCCACGTCATGTGGCGGGATTCCCTGACCCTGGTCCTTCACCGAGATTTCGACGATGCTCGCGTCACGCCGCGCGAAGATCGAAACCCGCGTGTGAACTGGGGAATAGAGGATCGCATTGACCAGGAGATTTCGCAACGCGGTGAGCAATTGGCCCCGATCCCCGTAGACGGTGGCACCCGTGGGGTCACCGCAAATCACTTCGATGTCGTGCGTGGAGGCCTGGACGCGCACTTCCTCCATCGACCTCGCCACGAGTTCGTCGACGTCGATGACTTCACCACGAATCAGCGGGTCATCGGACTGAAGGCGCGAAAGATCGATGACGTCCTGAATGAGCTCTGTCAATCGCGTCGCCTCCACCTGCATCCGCTCGGCGAAGTGGCGCACCTGCTCGGGATCATCCGAACTCGAGAGAAGCGCCTCGGCGAGAAGGGACATGGCGCCCACGGGCGTCTTCAACTCATGACTGACGTTGGCGACAAAGTCCCGGCGTACCGCCTCAACGCGGCGCTCCTCGGCGAGGTCATCGATCAGAACGAGGATCGCTCCTGTTCCCAGCGGCGCGACTCGGGCACGCAACTCGAGGAGTTCACGTCCCAGCGGTGGGCGACGAACCCGCATCTCCTGTTCACGCGCATTCCCATCGTCGGCCACCTGATGCACCAGGGAGAGGATGTTCGGGATACCGATCGTTCCCTTGCTGACGAGCCCCAGGGCAGTTGCCCGGGTGCTGGCTCGCAAAACGGCCCCATCAGGGGCGACCACAAGCGATGCAGAGGGCAGGATCGACAGGACGCGCACAACTTCGTCGGGGACGGCGGGGCGGCCCGGAAAGCGCGATGCACTCACTTCACCCGGACGACGCCGCGCTGCCACGTGATCAGGATAGGCGGGTTGCGTCGCGGCTCCGCCCCACACAACGGACCATGGCAGCCAAGTTCCGCCAGGGTTCACCGAGTGTGCACTGATCGTTCACATCGGCCCCGCTAACGCCGGCGAAGTCCCCATCGGCACCTACTCTTGGTGCGGGAGGTTCTATGCGCTCGGCATTCCAGGATCAACTCGAGCAGGTCACCGACGATCTCGTCGAAATGACCCGCGTGGTGGGGTCCGCGATGAACAAGGCCACGCAAGCCCTCCTCGATGCCGATCTCTCCCTCGCCGAGTCGGTGATCGAGGCGGACGCACGGGTGGACGCCCTCACCAGCGACGTCGAGGATCGCTGTTTCGAGATCATCGCTCTCCAGCAGCCCGTGGCCTCCGATCTCCGCGTGGTACTCGGGGCCATGCGCATGGCGGGCTCCCTGGAACGCATGGGCGACCTCGCCGAGCACGTGGCCAAGCAGGCGCGCATGCGCCACCCCCGACCCGCAGTACCCACGGAACTTCGGGAGACCTTCGCGCAGATGGGGCGCCTGGCCGAGGACATCGTCTCCAAGACCGGCCAGGTGATCGCGAGCAAGGACGTCACATTGGGGACGGACATCGCCCGTCACGACCAGGAGATGGATCGGCTCCACCGGGAACTGTTCACGATCGTGCTCTCCCCCACCTGGTCCCACGGTGTCGAGGCGGCGATCGATGTGACGCTGCTCTCCCGCTACTACGAGCGCTACGCCGATCACGCCGTGTCCGTGACCCGGAGAGTCGTCACCATCGTGACCGGCGAGCCCTACGTGGGTGTCACCCTGGACGGCTGACGCCCCCGGGGTATGCGTCACACTCCTCCCATGGCCCTTCGGCGCATCGCCGTCCTCTCGATTCATACGTCCCCCCTGGATCAGCCCGGGACGGGAGACGCCGGAGGCATGAACGTCTACGTCGTCGAGACGAGCACGCGCATCGCCGAGGCTGGCATCGAGGTGGAGATCTACACCCGAGCGACGTCGTCGAGCCTTCCCCCCTCGGTCGAGTTGGCACCGGGGGTCACCGTCCGCCACGTCACCGCCGGCCCCTTTGAAGGATTGACGAAGGACCAACTCCCCGGGCAGTTGTGTGCGGTGACCGCTGGACTTCTGCGTGCGGAGGCCTCACGGCCCGAAGGGTGGTTCGACCTCATCCATTCCCACTACTGGCTCTCCGGACAGGTGGGCTGGCTGGCATCCGAGCGGTGGAACGTCCCCCTCGTCCACAGCATGCACACGATGGCGCGCGTGAAGAACGCGGAACTCGCAGCCGGGGATACACCAGAACCCGAGGTGCGGGTGATCGGCGAACAACAGGTCGTGGACGCCGCGACACGCCTCGTCGCCAACACTGCCGATGAGAAACGACAACTCATCGAGCTCTACGGGGCGGACCCACAACGAGTCGACATCGTGCATCCGGGTGTGGACCTCGCAACATTCACCCCTGAAGATCGAGCGTCGGCTCGGCGAGCCAAGGGCCTCGCGTCGGATTCGATCGTTTTGCTCTTCGTCGGACGAATCCAACCGCTCAAAGCACCCGATGTGCTGCTCGGAGCAGCCGCTGTGATGGCCCAGGATCCTGCGATACGGGAACGCTTGCGCGTCGTCGTATGCGGAGGTCCCTCGGGAAGTGGCCTCGACCGTCCGAACGCACTGATCGAACAGGCCCGCGCGCTCGGGATCCAGGACATCGTGCGCTTTGAACCACCGGGGGATCGCGCATCCCTTGCCGATTGGTACCGAGCAGCGGATCTCACCGTCGTGCCATCGCATTCGGAATCCTTCGGCCTGGTCGCGGTGGAGTCGCAGGCGTGTGGGACACCTGTGGTCGCTGCATCGGTCGGTGGTTTGCGCACAGCGGTGGCCGACGGCGTGAGTGGTGCACTCGTCGCCGGGCACGATCCGCGCATGTACGCCGAGACCATCCTGCGGCTGGTGTCACACAATGCCCGGATGGTGGAACTCCAGGCGGGTGCCCGCATGCATGCGGCCGGATTCGGATGGGACAACACCACCCGAGGACTGCTTGAGACGTATCACGCGGCACTTCAGGAGTCCCATCCGCGGCTCAGCCTCGTCTCCCCGTGAGGCATCGATGACCACCGTCGCCAGTATCGAGCAGATCCTCGATGGGATCGGCGTTCCGTGGGAACGCGCGAATGCCACCACCGTGGTCGTCACGCTCCCGGGCGAACGCAAACTGCGCACCACCTGCAGCCTGACACTCGGAACATCGGCACTCACCGTCAATGCATTCGTCTCACGTCGTCCGGATGAGAACCACGCGGAGGTCTACCGCTGGTTGCTTGAGCAGAACCGTCGCCTCTACGCACTCGCCTTCAGCCTGGATCACCTCGGCGACATCTACCTCACCGGCCGGGTGGCTCTGACCGCGGTATCGCCGGAGGAACTCGATCGGATCCTCGGCTGCGTTCTTGAGTACTCGGATGCCTCGTTCAACACCATCCTGGAACTGGGTTTCTCCAGCGCCATCCGCCGTGAGTGGGAGTGGCGTACCGAGAAAGGTCTCCCCGTCGACAACCTTTCAGCCTTCGCGCACTTGCTCCATCCGCTCGAACCTGATGCGTGATCCGGCAGGATGGGGCCATGACCTCGACCCTCATCCTGCTCCGGCACGGCGAGAGCGAATGGAATGCGCGCAATCTCTTCACCGGCTGGGTCGACGTCGGCTTGACCGACAAGGGTCGTGCCGAGGCTGCCCGCGGTGGCCAACTCCTTGCCGAGGCGGGGATCCTCCCCGACGTCGTGCATACGAGCTTGCTTTCACGCGCGATCACCACTGCCCACCTGGCTCTCGCCGAATGCGATCGGCTCTGGATCCCGGCGGTGCGCAACTGGCGACTCAACGAACGCCACTACGGCGCACTGCAAGGGAAGGACAAGGCGCAGACCCTCGCGGAATTCGGTGAGGAGCAATTCATGCTGTGGCGCAGGTCCTACGACGTTCCTCCCCCGCCCATCAACCCGGATAGCGAGTTCGCCCAGACATACGACCCGCGCTACGCGGCACTCCCGCCTGAGGCGCGCCCCCGGACGGAGTGCCTCGCGGATGTGGTGCGCAGGCTCATCCCCTACTGGCAGGACGTGATCGTCGCCGAGGGTCTGCGGCGGGGTGACACCGTGCTCGTCGCCGCCCACGGGAACTCACTCCGCGCATTGGTCAAGCATCTCGATGGCATCTCCGACGAGGACATCGCCGCGTTGAACATCCCGACCGGGATTCCCCTGGTCTACCGCCTCGACGACGACATGCGGCCGGTGGTCCCCGGAGGGGAGTACCTCGATCCGGCAGCGGCGGCGGAAGCGGCGGCTGCGGTTGCCGCCCAAGGCCGTCGATGACGGTCCGTCTCGACCTCGCTGACTCCACGCTGCGGGAATGGACCGCGACCGTCCTGGCCGCCGATCCCGAGCAGGGGATCGTCCTCGACCGCTCGGCCTTCTACCCCGGTGGTGGCGGCCAGCCTCCCGATCACGGGGTGCTCCAGTGGGGCGGGGTGCAGACGCGCATCATCGATGTGCGTCGGCTAGGCGACTACTGGTTGATCCCTGCCGAGGGTGACCCGCTGCCTCCCGCGGGCACCCAGGTCCAGGGTGCGATCGAGGACGAACGGCGAACAGCACTCATGCGCACCCATTCCGGACTGCACCTGCTCTCCGGTGTGGTCTTCCGCGACTTCGGTGCGCTGGTGACGGGCAGCAACATGGACCCGCTGAGTGGTCGGCTCGACTTCAACCTGGACACGGTCCCGGAAGGCTTCAAGGAGGCCGTCGAGGAAGCCTGCAATGTGGAAGTCGTCACCGATCGAGCGATCAAAGCCTACGAGTTGCCACGCGACGAGGCGTTTCAGATCCCCGACGTCATCCGGACCGCAACCAATCTCCTGCCTCCAACCATCGAGATCGTGCGTATCGTGGATATCACGGGCCTCGACGTGCAGGCCGATGGCGGAACGCACGTCGCGTCGACGGCTCACATCGGGCGCATGCAGGTCCTGAAGGTGGAGAACAAGGGCAAGGGGTTCCGCCGCATTAGAATCGCACTGGAGGACTAGATGAGTAGCCAGAGCCGGGTCGGATGGCTGGAACTCTTCTACGACCTGATCTTCGCGGCATGCACGCTGATCATCTTCATGTCGATGAAGCAGGACTTCTCCGCCGAGAATCAATGGTGGCTCAGCTTCATCGTCCTCCTCCTCTTTAGCGTCTGGCTGATGACCACGTTCGCCCTCAACCGGCTTCGCGATCAATCCACCTGGGTGCGCTTTCTCGTCTTCGCCCAGATGGGTGCACTGATCGGCACTGTCTTGATCGCCGCGCAGACGAGCAGCGTTGACGACAACGTCGGCCTCTTCTTCTTCGCGATCGTCTTCGTGACGCTTGGGCTCCTCGCTCGGACCGTTGCACGTGAGGTGGGATCACCTGCTGATTTGCAGCGCCACGCAGGATGGGGAGCATTCATCGCGGCGCTCATCCTTGGGGTCAACGCCTTCACGCCACAGTCCTTCAACATCTTCGCGCTGGCATTCTCCTTTCTCGTCATCGTGGGCGGGTACTTCCTGCTGTTCCTCCCGCGCATGGACCGTCAGATGCCGATCAATCGCGAGCATCTCAGCGAGCGCCTTGCACAACTCTTCCTGATCGTGGTCGGTGAGTCCTTCCTGGAGATCGCGGTCGGCTCCCAGCTCGGTGGTCGGCCGAACATCCTCGGAATCGTCCTGGTGGTGTTCCTGCTCGGCTTGACCTGGGCGCAGTACTTCGACGTGCTGTGGAATCGAGGAACACCGACAGGCGCTGGGCTCCTTCTGCTCTACCTCCTCGGCCACGCGATCGCGATACTCGGGATCGGGACGGCGAGCCTGAGTCTGTCCTCGGTCGCCATCACCAAGGAGGGTGACATCCTGGAAAGCCTCTACGGCACCGAGCTGACCAATTCGCTGATGCTGACGTACGTCGGATTCACCGTGATCGCCCTGTCGCTACGGCCGACGCGCATACGCATCATCGCGATCCTCGGTGGCGTGACGGTGGTTCTCGCCGCGATCGAGGCTGCGTCCGCGGCGTTCACCGAACTAGATGAACGGGCGATGGCGATCGTGGTCGGAGTCGTGCTTCTCGCGGGAGTCGCCCTGAGCACGAGTGCGGTCCGCTGGGAACGGAAGCAGGTCAGCGTCCGGTGATCTCCCGGATCTTGGGCCGCACGTCGAACAGGTAGATCAGCGAGGCGACGGTCCCGGCGATCCCGATTATGTTCAGGGTCATCCCGGGAAGCAGGCCAGTCAGAAGTGCCGCGCCCGTGAGGATCATCCACAGCACCTTGGACTGACGCCCCACCGCCGGAAAAGCTGCGGTGGGGCGTCGAATGCAGTCAACGAAGGCGTATCCCTTGACTACGAGGAAGAGTCCCCAGAGAACGAGGACCACGAGACCTTGGACAGCATCGAACATGCTTCCACGCTAACGGGTTCGGCGAATCCGTCAAATCCCGGGCGAATCCGTCAAATCCCGACGGCCTCGCGCACGAGCACAACGGTCTTGCCGAGGTTCTCGCGCGTGGTCGTGGCGAGTGCGCGCACGTCGACGTTGGGCAGCGTGATGTCCGGAACAGAGAGCGTCACCTGCTTGGTCGGGACCTTGGCGACGACGCCCGCGGCTGCGCTGGCGACGTCCTTGGCGGTTCCGATCACGAAGGTGGGGTTGAGGTATTGCGTCATTTCAGTGCTCCTTTGCGGGCGACGCAGAATCCTCTGCGCCACGGTGGGTGGTGTTCTCGGCCTGGAAGGCCGCGTAGATCTGCAACAGCGTTGTGCGCTGCCGCTCGGTCAAGGTCATGTCAGCCGCGATCGCGGTGGTGACGGCGGCATCCCCGGCACGCTCGTCGAGGATTCCTGCCTGGACGTACAGGGTCTCGGCGGAGATGCGGAGCCCCTGGGCGATCCGGTTGAGGATCTCCGCGCTCGGCTTCCGAAGCCCCCGTTCCACCTGGCTCAAGTAGGGGTTCGAAATCTCGGCTGCCTTCGCGAGTTGCCGCAGGGACATCTGGGCCTGGTCCCGCTGCTCGCGGATGAAGTCCCCGAGGGATCCGACGTTGAGAGGCATGCCTCCAGGGTGCCACAGGGTGCTTGCAATTGCAAACGCAATCGCTAGCCGTAGTTAGCGATGCGGCATGCCAGGCTTCGGTGGTGCGCGTGGTGGTGCAGCGGGCCCGGGATGCCTCGGTCAGCGTCGACGGGACGGTCGTGGGGTCGTTCCCGGGGCCAGGCCTGGTCGTCCTGGTCGGGGTCACCCACACCGACACCGCTGCCGAGGCGGCCGCCCTCGCGTCTCGGGTCTACGGCCTGCGCATCTTCGAGCAGGCGCACCTGCAGGAGGTGGGAGGGCGCATTCCCGCGGATGCCGGACGCGAGGTCTCAGCCCGCGATGGCAGCTTGCCGGTGCTGGCCATCAGTCAGTTCACCCTCTACGGCAGCACGCGGAAGGGCCGGCGACCCACCTGGGACGCGGCCGCGCCGGGTCCGATCGCGGAACCACTCTTCGAGGCCTTCGTCGAGGCACTTCGCGCCGAGGGCGCGCCGGTGAGCACCGGTCGATTCGGGGCGGATATGCAGGTCCACTTCACGAACGACGGACCCATGACGCTCGTCATGGATAGCGCGGACTAGACCACGACCGGTTCGAGCGCGCCCGCGATCTGCGCGTCGCCGTGATGAACCATGATGGTCGCGTTCTCGGGAACGCTGCGTTTCACCACGACGGTGGCGATCGGCCCGAGTTCGTAGTGTCGTGCAGCACTGCCTAACCAGCCGACGTCCGCGCCCTCGAAGAAGACGGGATCCCCGTGCGCGGGCAGTACTTCGTCGCTGCCGTCGAGAAGTGCGAGTGCGAGGCGTCGCGGCGGGCGCCCGAGATTGTGCACGCGCGCAACGGTTTCCTGACCTCGGTAACAGCCCTTCGCCAGGTGAACTGCGGGTCCGATCCATCCCACTTCATGAGGGAGCGTGCGGTGGTCGGTCTCCTGACCCACCCGGGGCACCGCGGCAGCAACGCGCATGGCGTTCCATGCCCACGTTCCGGCAGGCTCTCGGACGACGCGATCGGCGAAGTCCGATCTGGGCAGGATCACCTCACGCCCCGGGAAGCCATGTGGACGAGACGGGACGTACTTATCCGCACTCCCACCCCGGTCACTGCCGGCATCGACACGACCGGTGCCGGCGAAGTCCGCCGGCTCGATCCACGTCGGGTGTTTGAGGTCGCGCTCCATGGTGGGTTCCCAGACGACCGCGAAATCCGGAGTGCGATCGGCAATCTCCACTCGCGTCATGAACTTCATCGATTCGAGGTGGGCGACAAGTGCGGACGCGGTGCCTGGTTGCGTGATGATCCAGGTAGTGGCTCCGTCATCGACGAGATGCAGCTCGAACTCCACATGCCCATGCGGGCTGAGGATCAGAGCCAAGGAACTCGAACCCGCACTGAGACCTTCGAGGTGCTGCGTGGTGAGGGCATGCAGCCAGGTGAGCCGATCGGGCCCCGACACTGTTACGACGTCGAAGTGGGAGAGATCGACCACACCGCGCCCGGACGCGAGGAGTCGTTGCTCCGCATGCGGATCTCCGTAATGCCAGGCGACCCCTTCGTCGATGTCTCCGGCCGGGGCCGGAACACCGCGTGTCACAGGGGGTCCTCCTCAATGTCCTCCGGCATGCGATCACGGCAGGACAGACAGCGTCCATGGATCGACACGTGGGAGATGTCCGTCGAGAATCCATACGAGGAATCGAGCTCACCAATGAAAGGGTCCGCGACTGCTGCCGGGATGCTGCTCACCGATCCGCACATGTCGCAGACGAGATGGATATGCACATGCTCGTCGACGGCGTGATACGTCGGTGCTCCGTGACCGATATGCGCGTGCGTGACCAATCCGACGGCCTCGAGAACCTCCAGGGTGCGATAGACGGTCGAGAGATTCACACCGCTCGCCGTGGACTGCACCTCGAGCAGGATCTCCTCCGGTGTCACGTGCCGGAGCCGGTCAACGGCTTCGAGGACGAGCTGGCGTTGCGGCGTGACGCGATACCCACGCTCGCGTAGGCGAACCTCCCAGCCGTCACTCATCCGAGCCACCTGCGGGGAGGAGCGTGGCGGCAAGGTGATTCGTCATCTGTTGTCCCATGGCCGCCATGTCGTAGGTCCACATCAGCCGCCCGTTGACCAGACCGTAGAGCCGCTCACCCGCGCTGTAGTCCTTGGCGGAATCGGTGCGCGTCACGACATCCGTGCGCAGGGTCGCGCGGGCGCCTGTGATCACCGCGCTCTCGATACCGGTGACCTCGACTGAACCGAGGTAGATCTCCGCGTATCCGGTGGGGTGCGCGAGGGTGACCTCGACTCGCTTATCGGGCTGAGGCCGCCAGAATCCCGACTCCGTCGCCAAAGGGCGAACGCGGTTCCCGTCGTCGTCGAGCAACCAACTCCGGGAGAAGTAACTGAGGAAAGGCCGCCCGTCGCACTGGAAGGCGACCTCCTGACCGAACCGGAAGTCCTCGATCGTCGGGTAGTGGCCCGTTCCCACTCCCACCCAGGTGCCGATCAACCACGAGATGGGGATGATCGGCTCGGGGAGCTCGCCCGACGCCACGCCTATCCCTCACCCTTGAAGAGTGTGAGGACCCTGCGGAAGGCGAACCACGCAACCCCCGCGATCGCGACGATGAGAAGTCCCGTGGTGAACACTTCGAGCACGTCGCCACATTACAGCCGGGCGGGTGCGCAGCCCCAGCGCGCGATGAGGTCCACCGACTCGGGGGAGATCCCGGATTCCGCATGACGGAGCCCCGGGACAATTACCACCGACCGCTGGGGATTCGCCTCCGACGCACGCTCCAAGGCCCGCGGATGTTCCATCGGGAAGTAGTGATCCGCATCCCCGTGCACGATGAGAAACGGGGTATCAATGAGTCGTGCCGCCTCCTCGGGTGACATGGGCGGTGGTGTCGGCCACGGCCGGTGCGTGATGGCGGTACCGCGGGCGCGCATCGCGAGTCGCCCGGCTGGGCTTTCCACGATGGAATGCACGACCCGCATGATGCGCGTACCGCGATAGAACCAGAACGCGGGAGCGCTCACACTGGCGACGGCATCGACTCGGTGGTGGGGGGTATCGCGCTCGGCCGCGGCCCCTGCCGCGTGCCGCACTACGACAGCACCGCCCATGGAGAAACCGATGGTGACAACGCGATCGATTCCCTGCTTGCGCGCGTACGCCACGGCAGCGTCCACGTCCAGGACCTCGTCCATTCCGAGCGTCGTCTCACCCGCCGACGTCCCATGACCGCGCATGTCGATCGCGCACACCGATCCATGCCTCTGGAGGACATCAACGATCGCCGCCATCCGCGGGGTGCTTCGACTACCCGTGAGCCCGTGGACCACCACGAACGCGGTGTCCTGGGAACGCGGGAGCCAGGTAGCCCCGATGCGGACGCCATCGGTGGTTGTCAGGTGCACGTCGACCACGGGGTGATTGTCTCTCAGGAGTCCACTATCCTGACGACTTCATTCGTGGTGGGAGGTTCAATGCGCTTGATCCTCCTGACGCGCGGCATGGAATCCAGCGCGGAAGTACTCCCGTCGCTCGCGTTGCTCGCCCACCACGTGCGCACCATGGCCGCGGAGCCCACTGCCCTCCTGAGCACCCCGGATGCCGACGCACTCCTCGTGGACGGCCGACGCGATCTCCCCTCGGTGCGCAGTTTCACCCGTCTCCTCCGCCAAGGCGGGGTGACCCAAGCGGTGATCCTCATCGCAACCGAGGGCGGCCTCCCCGCGATCCAGTGGGACTGGGGCATGGACGAGGTGATCCTGGATACCTGCTCTCCTGCGGAGTTGGAGGCACGACTTCGGTTGAGCGTGGCGCGGAGTGCTGCGCCGGGATCGCCCGCCGGTGAGGGAACGGAGGAGATCCGCAGCGGTGACCTCCACGTGGACGAGGGCGCGTTCAGCGCAACCCTTCGTGGGCGTCCACTCGACCTCACCTTCAAGGAATTCGAGCTGCTGAAGTTCCTCGCCCAACACCCGGGGCGGGTCTTCACCCGGGCAGTTCTGCTCCAAGAGGTCTGGGGATACGACTACTTCGGTGGAACCCGCACGGTCGACGTCCATGTTCGGCGGCTCCGCGCGAAGCTCGGCGTGGAGTACGAATCACTCATCGGTACGGTGCGCAACGTTGGCTATCGCTTCGTTCCCGAGCGTCCGGATGCGGCAACCATCGCAACGCTCGACGTCGATGAATCCGCCTTCACCCAGTAGCGAGAACGATGCGCTGATCGAGGTGCACGAACACCTCGACTCCTCCGAAGTGGCCGCCGTCACCGAATTGGTGAATTCCGCGACAACCTCCGACGGTGTGTCACCCCTCAGTGAACACGTGTGGCTACATCTCCGCCATGGCGGTGATGACCATGATCACCACTTTCTCGTTCGAACGGCACAGGGAGAGGTGGTCGGATACGCACACCTGGACACCACGGACGCCGTTGCCGGATCCTCCGCGGAATTGGTGATCTCACCCGAGTCACGTCGTCGTGGACTCGGACGCTTACTCGTCGAACACCTCATCGCAGCGACTCCCGATGGCCGACTTCGGTTGTGGTCCCACAGCGAAGGAGACGCCGCATCGGCACTCGCCGCGAGCATGGGCTTCGACACCCTCCGTGTCCTCTGGCAGATGCGTCGCTCCCTGCGTGCACCCCTGCCGCACGCCACGTTCCCTGCAGGGGTCACCGTCGCTCCATTTCGCCCCGGCGTCGATGACGATGCCTTACTCGCACTGAACGCACGTGCATTCGCATCCCTCCCCGACCAGGGCTCGTGGACCCGAGAGGACCTCGCGACCCGGATGGCCGAGCCGTGGTTCGACCCCCAGGGCTTCCTGATGGCGTGGTCGGGATCGACGCTGGTCGGTTTCCACTGGACCAAGGTGCACGGGGAGGACCACCACCGTCACCAACCCATCGGTGAGGTGTACGTGCTGGGGGTCGATCCCAGCATGCACGGCCACGGCCTGGGACAGGCACTGACCGTCGCGGGCCTGCGGTACCTGCGTGAGCGCGGACTGGACCAGGTGATGCTCTACGTCGACCACACAAATGAGGCGGCGATCTCGCTCTACTCCCACCTTGGATTCGTGCGCTGGGATACCGACGTCCTCTACCGCCGCTCCACCTGATAACTCGTTCACCTTGCTGTGGGACCATCCCCGGGTGACCCTGCAGGACACCGCGACCCTCACCGCGGCCGAGGATCCGGATCAGGCCAAGGACCGGCGCTTCCTCGACCGAGAGTTGTCGTGGCTGGCGTTCAACAAGCGGGTACTCGAACTCGCCGAGGATGAACAACTCCCCCTGCTCGACCGGGCCAAGTTCGTCGCCATCTTCGCAAGCAATATGGACGAGTTCTTCATGGTGCGCGTGGCGGGCCTGAAGCGGCGGATCGCGACGGGAATCGCGCGACCCTCGGCCAGTGGGCGGGGGCCCAAGGAGGTGCTCGAGGGAATCTGGCGTCGGGCTTACGAATTGCAGCAAACGCAGGCCGACCTCTTCGCGCGCGTCATCCGCCCCGAATTGGACCGGAACGGGATCGCACTCCTGGGATGGGAGGAGTTGACCCCGGCGGAAAAGAAGGAGATGGACGTCCTCTTCGACTCCACCGTGTTCCCCGTGTTAACGCCGCTTGCCGTGGACCCCTCCCATCCGTTCCCCTACATCAGCGGCCTGTCCCTCAACCTCGCGGTGGTCGTGCGCAATCCCCAGACGGGAAACACCCTCTTCGCGCGCGTCAAGGTTCCACCGCTGCTGCCGCGCTTCTATGAGGTGGGGCCCCAGCGGTACGTCGCACTGGAGGACGTCATCGCGGCCCACCTCCGTGACCTCTTCCCAGGCATGGAGATCGTGGAGAACCACGCCTTCCGAGTGACCCGCAATGAGGATGTCGAGGTCGAAGAGGACGATGCCGAGAATCTCTTGAAAGCACTCGAACGGGAACTTGTGCGCCGGCGCTTTGGTCCTGCGGTCCGACTAGAAGTGGTCGAGGACATTCCGCACCACGTATTGGAACTCCTGGTCAGCGAACTCGACGTGACCGAGCAGGAGGTCTACCGCCTTCCCGGGCCACTCGACCTCACGGGGCTGTGGACGTTGGTCAATCTCGACCGGCCGGAACTCAAGCAGGCGAAGTTCGTTCCCCGAACTTCACGGCAGCTCGCCGGAGTTGAGACGTCGACCGCTCCCGACGTCATCGCGACCGTTCGCGAGCACGATGTCCTGCTGCACCACCCCTATGACGCCTTCTCGACGAGCGTGCAGCTCTTCCTCGAGCAAGCAGCCGCCGATCCCCACGTCCTCGCCATCAAGCAGACGCTCTACCGCACCTCCGGCGATTCACCGATCGTCGACGCGCTGATCCGGGCGGCGGAGAGCGGCAAGCAGGTGCTGGCTCTGGTGGAGATCAAGGCGCGCTTCGACGAACAGAACAACATCGAGTGGGCACGCAAGCTCGAGCAGGCCGGTGTCCATGTCGTCTACGGCCTCGTCGGGCTCAAGACCCATAGCAAGTTGTCGATGGTCGTTCGCAACGATGGTGATCAACTACGGCGCTACTGCCACATCGGCACGGGCAATTACCATCCCAAGACAGCCCGCCTCTACGAGGACTTCGGGTTGTTGACGTGCAATCCGGATGTCGGCGAAGACGTGTCGAATCTCTTCAACGTTCTCTCCGGCTATTCCATGAACACCGACTACAAACGACTCCTCGTCGCCCCGCACTCGGTCCGCAATGGGCTCGTCATGAGAATCGAGCGGGAAATCGAGCACCACCGCGAGGGACGACCAGCAGGTATCCGATTCAAGTGCAATTCGATCGTGGACGAGACCATCATTGACGCCCTCTATCGAGCGTCGACCCAGGGCGTTCCGGTGGAGATCTTCGTGCGGGGCATCTGTGCTCTCCGACCCGGGATTCCCGGACTCAGTGAGAACATCCGCGTGATCAGCATCCTGGGACGATTCCTCGAACACTCACGGGCCTACTGCTTCGCCAATGGTGGAAACCCGTCCGTCTGGATCGGTTCCGCGGATCTCATGCACCGCAACCTTGACCGCCGAGTCGAGACCCTGGTCAGCCTGGCTGATCCTGAGCAGATCGCCGAGGTTGAGTCGATGCTCGATTTCGCTTTCGATCCTGGCACTGCCCGTTGGGAACTCAACCCCGATGGGACCTGGACCCGTTATCTCCTCGATTCCGAGGGCCGTCATCTGAGGGACTATCAGGAGACCCTCATCGAGGTGACGAGCAAGCGCGGAACGTTGCTGTGACCGAGGAGTTCCGCGAGACAGAGTTCAAGTTCCGGGTGAACCCGGAATTCGACCTTCCAGACCTCACGACTCTTGACTTCCGGATCGACCCCCAGCCACCGCTGATCCTGGACGCGGACTACTACGACACGGAGCGCACGACACTGCTGCGCTGGGGGATCACACTCCGGCGTCGGTCCGGTGGATCCGATGATGGATGGCATGCCAAGGTTCCCGTCGTTGGAGCCGAAGTCACCACCCGAGACGAGATTCGAGTGTCGGCGATGGGTGACACCGTGCCAGTCGAACTCGTACAGATCCTGACTCCGTTCCTGCGCGGGCAGGACGTCGAGCATCGTGCCCACGTCACCACCCACCGAACGCCGTACCTGATCTCATCGACGTCCGATGAGGCGCTCATCGAACTCGTCGATGACCACGTGGAGGTCTCCGGTGCGGGCACTCGAAGCACGTTCCGGGAACTCGAGCTCGAGCTTGTGGCCGATTCGCCTGCTGCCCGCGCAGCGGTCACCCGGATCGGTGATCGCCTCCGCGACAACGGTGCCGTTCCCAGCTCGGTGAGCAAGGCTGCATCAGCGCTGGGCGATCTCGGCCCGCCGGATGTGCCCGAGTTCCCGCCCGTGGGACCCGACGGGCTCGCGGTCGACGCACTGCGCTCGGTGCTGGCACGTCACGTGCGCCATCTCGTGATGTCGGATGTTGCAGTGCGCCGAGACCTCCCTGACTCGGTCCATCAGATGCGGGTTGCAGCACGCAGATTGCGCAGCACATTCAGCACCTATCGCTCGCTTCTGGACAAGGAAGCGGTGGCACCGGTGCGGGAGGACCTATCGTGGCTGGCACGCGAATTGGGTGCTGTCCGGGATACCGAAGTCATCCACGACCTCCTCGTCGACCTCAGTTCCGAGCTCGGACAGGACGAGGATCGAGCTGCGGCCCTCGCCACGGTGGATCGCTGGTACGACAAACGCATGCCCGCAGCGCGCGCGAGTGTGATGGCAGCGCTCCGCACTGATCGCCACGATCAGCTCCTCGAGGATCTGATCGCCTTTGTCACCGAGCCACCCGTCACCGACGATGCATTTCGGCCGGTCGAGGACGTACTGCTCCCCCGGGTGCGGCGGACCTGGCGTCGGCTCGCCCATCGGGTCGACGCACTCAATTCATCTGCGCCAGATGAACAGTGGCATGAGGTGCGAATCCTGGCCAAGAAGGCCCGATACGCCGCCGAGGGTCTGGGCCCGGTGATGGGCAAGCACATGATGACGTGCGCGGGGGCATTGGCCAAGGTCACCGACCTTCTCGGAACGCATCAAGACGCGCACGTGGCCCGCACGGTGCTGCGCACCCTTGCCACCGGATCTGATCCCCACGAAGCCTTCGCCCTTGGCATGATGAGCCAGCACGAGGCAGAACGGCAACAGGATTTCCGGAAGGAATTCCGGCACCTCTGGCCGCATGTCGTGCACGCGGCTCACAAGGCGGGACTGGAGTAGACGTGGTCGAGGACATCCTCCGCGCAGCGGGGGTGGTGGTTCTGCGCCGCAAATCCCGTAAGCGCGAGGTCCTCACCGTGCATCGTCCACATCGCGCCGACTGGTCATTACCAAAGGGCAAAGTCGAGTTCGGCGAACACATTCTTGCTGCCGCGATCCGCGAATGTGATGAGGAAACGGGGTACCAGGTGACGCTCGGCCCCTGCGTCGGAACCATGGAGTACATCGCTGCCGGGCGCCCTAAACGAGTCGACTACTGGCTCGCCGAAGTTGTCGGCGATGAGGGTTTCGCCCCCGACGATGAAGTGGATTCGATCGCCTGGGTGCCGATCAAGGATGCGGGGTCGCACCTCACCTATGCGGCGGATGTCGAACTGGTGCAGCGGGCTGCAGCCATCCCACCCACCACGCCCTTCGTGGTCCTGCGTCATGCCAAGGCGATCAAACGCTCGGACTTCACGGGCAGCGATGATGACGATCGCCCACTCTCCGGCCGCGGTCGCGGTGAGGCGAAAGCCCTCGCCCCCCTGCTCGAGGCATTCGGTGTTCGGAGCATTCACTCCTCATCGGCAAAACGGTGCACCGCAACCGTGCGTCCTTTCGCCCGTCGCATCGACGTGGAGACGGTGCCGGAGAAAGCCCTTACCGAACACGCGCATGACGCGGATGCCGAGGAGGCTGCCCGGCGCATCGTCGAGTTGTATGCGAGGTGCGAACCGACCGTCGTGGTCAGTCACAGGCCGGTGCTCCCCACGCTTCTCGATGCTCTGGCCGCCCACACCGGAGTGCCCGAAGACGAGAGTTGGGATCCCCGACTCTCCCCTGCGGCCTTCGTGGTGATCCACCGTGACTCCCGTGGCGGAGTTGTCGGGGTGGAGAGATACCCGGCTCCCGAGCGGTCCTGACCCCCATCGTTCACTTGGTGTTCACCTTGTGTTCATTATGGGCACGCTTATTCGTCACCGCGCCTTCCTAGGTTCACGTGCGGTTCACCAAGGAGGGTCCCTGAAACGCCTCGCGGCCGCTGTGGCCACCATCAGCCTCGCCGGTTGCGCACCGGCACCCCCGCCGGTATCCATCGAGGTGCCCCCGGGGCTGGAATGTGCGAGCGGGACGATCAAGGCCGCGGGCTCCACCGCCCAGGCGAATGCGATCACGGACTGGATCGTCGTGTACCAAACCGCCTGTCCCGATGCCACGATCGACTATCAGGCGGTCGGCTCGGGTGCAGGCGTGGAGCAGTTCGTCGCCGGGCAGACATCTTTCGCCGGCACGGACTCGGCAGCCGATGACGAGGAGAGGGCGGCTGCAGGTGAGCGCTGCGAAGGTGGTTCGGCGATCAACATCCCGCTCGTCGGAGGCGGGATCGGTGTCGTGTACAACCTGGAGGGGGTCGAGCAGCTCATCCTGGATCCGCCCACTGTGGCTGGAATCTTCGCAAACGAGATCACCCGCTGGAACGACCCGGAAATTGTTCGATTGAATCCGCGTGGCGTATTGCCCGATGCGGCTATCGCGCAATTCCATCGCTCTGATGCCAGTGGGACCACAGCAAACTTCACCACGTACCTCGCGGACGCAGCATCCGAGGCATGGCCCTTCGAGCCCGGTAAGGAGTGGATCGCTCCTGGAGGTCAGGGCGCGAAGGGGTCTGACCAGGTCATCGCATCCGTTGATGTCACACCGAACTCGATCGGGTACGTCGATCTCTCCTACGTGGATGTCGCGGTCAATGCACGTGGAGCACTCCTGGATACCGGCGCAGGACCCGTCGCTCCCACACCCGCAAATGCAAGCGCCATGATTGCCGCGGCCGAGGTATCGGGTGAGGACGGGAACACGGAACTCACCTTCGACTACGCCGATCCTCCCGCAGGCGCTTACCCCATAGTCCTGGTCACTTACGAGCTGGTCTGCTCATCAGGGCTCGCCGACTCATTCAATCCTGAACTGGTTGCCTCGTTCCTGAGATACGCGGCGTCCGATCCCGGTCAGGCAACCTTGGCAGCAGGCGGATACGCACCCATCACCGGCGCGCTCCTACAACGAATTCGGGACATCATCACACGGATGTCACCGTGACAGCCGTGCTGTCCGGGCAGGCGGTTCGCCCCGGCGACCGAGTATTCAGCGGACTGTCCTTGGCAGCAGGGGTGCTCGTCCTCGTGGTCATGGCGGCCATCGCTGTGTTTCTCGTCTGGAAAGCGATTCCGTCGCTGACCACCGATAGCGCGAACTTCTTCACCGAGCAACAGTGGCTACCCGATCGAGACCCTCCGGTGTTCGGAATCGCAGTCCTCGCATTCGGCACGGTCTTGACATCTTTAATCGCTATGGGAATCGCGGTTCCCATCGGGTTCGGGGTGGCTCTCTTCATCGCCTTCTACGGCAACCGACGAGTCTCGACCGCTCTTGGCTTCACGGTCGACCTCCTTGCTGCAGTCCCCTCAATCATCTTCGGTCTCTGGGGCCTCTACTACTTCATGCCGCGCATAGTTCCGTTTGCAGAGTGGCTCAGCACGTATCTCGGCTGGATTCCCCTATTTCGCAACGACCTCGAGATCTACACCAAGAGCATCCTGATGGCCGGGGTAGTCCTGGCAATCATGATTCTTCCAACAGTCTCGGCCATTAGCCGTGAGGTGTTCCTGCAAGTTCCCCGGGCTCAGACGGAAGCAGCCCTTGCTCTCGGCGCTACACGCTGGGAGATGATCCGGATGTCGGTTTTCCCATTCAGTCGTCCCGGGATGGTGTCGGCCGCGATGTTGGGCTTGGGACGGGCGCTCGGAGAAACGATCGCGGTGGCACTTCTCCTATCCGCGATCTTTGAGATCAACTGGGCGATTACGGAACCCGGTGGCAACACCTTCGCTGCAAACATCGCATTGAAGTGGGGTGAGGCGGCGGATAACGGTCGATCAGCCCTGATCGCCGCCGGACTCGTCCTCTTTCTCATCACGCTCGCGGTCAACATGATCGCGCGCTGGATCATCGCACGCCACGAGGAATACACGTGACCACTGTGCCGATCCTGACCGGACGACGCTTACCCCGGTGGTCCACACCTGTGGTGGCAGCTGCCGCAATCCTTGTCGGCCTGGTTCTCCAGTTCGGCGGGATCAGCCCTCTCGGCCTGGCCCCGGCCCTCTTCGCCGCCATCGGCTTCATCGTCGCCCGTTCCACGTGGTCGTGGATTCTCGAAGGCCGTCGGCACGCAACGGACAGGCTGATGGGTTCACTGGTCGTTGGTGCACTCCTCCTCGCACTCGTTCCGCTCGTCTGGATCCTCATCACGGTCGCGATCCGGGGTTACTCGGTCATGAACACGGAGTTCATCACCGGAACGATGCGCAACATTGGTCCTCGCGTCGAAGGCGGTGGGATCGGACATGCATTCGTGGGAACGCTTCAGCAGGTGGGTATCGCTGCTCTGATCTCATTGCCCATCGGCATCATGACAGCGATACAGCTCGTCGAGTACGGGCGCGGGAAGACTCTTTCGCGCTGGATCAGCTTCTTCGTGGATGTGATGACGGGCGTTCCCTCCATCGTTGCAGGACTCTTCATCTACACAGCGGTCATCCTGACTTTCGGATTCTCGCAATCGGGATTCGCCGCCGGGCTGGCTCTCACGATCTTGATGATCCCGGTTGTCGTGCGTTCCACCGAGGAGATGTTGCGAATAGTTCCCAACTCCCTCCGCGAAGGTGCGTTGGCACTGGGCATCCCAAAGTGGCGAGTCATTACATTCGTCGTGCTCCCCACCGCAATTTCGGGCATCATCACCGGCGCAATGCTCGCCATCGCACGTGTCGCGGGCGAAACGGCGCCTTTGCTCCTCACAACATTTCTCGCCCAGGATGTCAACTTCAATGCCTTCGATGGGTCCCAGACCGCTCTTCCCACGTTCATCTGGGATCAGATTTCACGGGGTACCGCACCAGCAATTGATCGAGCATGGGGAGGCGCATATGCGCTGATCCTGTTCGTACTTGTCCTCTACGCGGCAGCACGCGTGATCGCGGCCGTCTTCGCCCCGGCCCGGGAGTAGGAGAACCATGAGCAAGAGAATCGACCTCGTCGACCTGGATATCTTCTACGGTGACTTCCTCGCGGTGGAACAGGTGACACTCACGGTGAACCCGCGATCCGTGACAGCTTTCATTGGTCCATCCGGATGCGGAAAATCCAGCGTGCTCAGGAGCATCAACCGCATGCATGAACTCGTTCCAGGGGCCTATGTCACCGGGGAAGTTCTCCTGGACAACGAGGACGTCTACGGGGTCGACGTGGATCCGGTCCTCGTGCGTCGAACGATCGGCATGGTTTTCCAACGGCCCAATCCATTTCCGACCATGTCGATCTACGACAATGTCGTCGCCGGACTCCGGCTAAGCAAGCGGCGGCGGCGCTCGAAGGACCTTGACGACGTCGTGGAGCGATCACTACGTAGCGCGAATCTTTGGGCCGAGGTCAAGGATCGAGTGGATCGACCCGGCGCGGGTCTTTCGGGTGGCCAACAGCAGCGCCTGTGCATCGCACGTGCCATAGCCATCGAACCTGAGGTCCTCCTCATGGATGAACCATGCTCGGCTCTCGACCCGATCTCCACTTTGGCCATCGAGGATCTCATCCACGAACTTAAGGACACATACACCATCGTGATCGTGACACACAACATGCAACAGGCCGCTCGCGTGTCAAGCACGACTGCCTTCTTCAATGTCAATGCCGTCGGAGAACCCGGGAGATTGATCGAGATCGGTGAGACATCGCAGATTTTCTCGAATCCCCGTGTCAAGCAGACAGAGGACTACGTGTCAGGGAGATTTGGCTGATCGGACGTCCACGTACGTGGTGGCCCGGAGACGGGAGCCATCTGCTCGCGTCACTACGAGGCGCACGGCGCACAGACCCGGTGCTCGCATGCGCACACGATCCCCACTCACCTCGCAGATGCGTCGAGATTCGGGCGCCACGCGCAGTGCGATGCGGTCACCGGACCTGCGTGGAATGCCTGCCCAGGTCTCCAGACGGGTATCGCTGACCCTGGTTCCGACGCTGGTGACACCATCGACAGGGACGACCTCGATCGGTGACGACACAGCACTCGTGCCGACCGCGTTGTTGGCCGTCACCGTCACCGAGACCGGTACTCCCGTGGGAACGCCGTCGATGACACAGGTCACGTCAGTCGTCGCGCAGGAACGTTCACCAGCGGTCGCCGTGTACCCCGTGATCGGCGAGCCGTTCGCCGTGGGCGTTGTCCAGCGAACTGCCACGCGACCCAGGGACTCGGTGCTGACTCCGACGCCCGCCGGTGGGCTCGGGGCGGCGGCGGGAACGGGAACCGCCGATCGAATCCAGTCGAGGTACGTGGTGACCCGGGTGTAGATGCCGGGGAAGGTCGCCTGCCCGCAATCGTTCCCGATGCTCGTCACCCCCGCGAGGGTTGGCACGCCGGCGACATCGATGACGAAGGGGCCACCACTATCCCCTTGGCAGGTGTCGATCCCACCCTGGGGAACACCCGCGCAGATGGTCGCGCGCACGTCGTATCCGGTGCCGTAGTCGCCACATGTTCCTCCCGTGGGACCGACGAGCACCTGCACCGTCGCCTCCCGGAGATCGGTGACCGCACCCCCACCGAACGACGTTGCACCCCACCCGGTGACCTTCGCGGGTGTGCCGACGGCAGGCCAACTCGCCGGATCCGGTGACGTCGGAAGTGGAATGACGCCGATCGCCGCGCCGGGAGTGATCGGCCTCCCGAGCTCGATCAAGGCCAGATCCGCGGTATACCGGCGCGAGTCGTAGCTCGGATGGATGATCGTCCGGATCACCGGATACTCGTCGGTCTCCGAACGTTGACTCAGATTCGACTCACCGATGAAGACCCGTGGCGAGGGTGCGCCTGCGAGGCAATGTGCCGCGGTCAGCACCCAGGTCGATGCAATCAGCGATCCGCCGCAGAACGAGTTGTTCCCGATGAAGAGGGCAACCTGCCACGGGGCGGATGTGATCGGTACCGGTGCGCCGCCGACAACGCGCGGATGGAGAGTGGGGTGGGCAGATGCAGGAAAAGCACCCACCAGGAGTGCTCCGCACAGGATGCTGGTCGTCCAGATCCCCGTGATCCGTGATTTCACGAGACGGCGGTCACGCCCTTGCCGAGCACCACGACCCCACCGTCGCTGACCGTGTAGATGCCTCGATCACGCTCGAGATCGACGCCGATCTGGGCGTTGTCTGGGATGGTCACGTTCTTGTCGAGGATTGCGCGCCGCACCACGGCATTGCGGCCCACATGGACACCGGGCATCAGCACACTGCCCTCAATGTAGGCACCCGAATCGATGCTGACGTTGGACGAGATCACCGATGTGCGCACGTGCGCACCGCTGATGATGCTGCCAGCACCGACCATGGACTCGTGTGCATTCCCGCCCTCGACGAACTTCGCGGGGGGGAGCGGGGTGATGTAACTGAGGATGGGCCACCTGCGGTTGTAGAGGTTGAAGATCGGGTGCACGGACACGAGATCCATGTGTGCGTCGTGATAGCTGTCGAGTGTTCCGACATCCCTCCAGTAGCCCCGATCGCGCTCCGTGGCACCGGGGACGATGTTGTCGGCGAAGTCATAGACCTGTGCCGCGCCCCGAGCAGTCAGCATCTGGATGATGTTGCCGCCCATGTCGTGCACCGACGATGGATCGGCAGCATCTTCGCGCAGAGCCTCGAGCAGAACATCCGTGCTGAAGATGTAGTTGCCCATCGAGATGAACGATTCATCGGCGTGCCCGGGGATTGCAGGCGGGTCGGCGGGCTTCTCCAGGAAATTCTCGATCGTCCGGCCGTCCGGTCCGACCTGGATCACACCGAAGTCATGCGCGATGGCCCGTGGCATGCGGATTCCGGCGACCGTGACACCGGCGCCTCCCTCGATATGCGCCTCGATCATCTGCATCGGATCCATGCGATACACGTGATCTGCGCCGAAGACGGCTACGTGAGTAGGTGCTTCGTCGAAGACTAGGTTGAGGCTCTGATAGATCGCATCCGCGCTGCCGGTGAACCATCGCGGGCCAAGTCGCTGCTGGGCTGGCACCGGGGTGACGTAGTCGCCGAGGAGGGTCGGCATGCGCCAGGTTTGCGTGACGTGACGATCCAGCGAGTGGGACTTGTACTGCGTCAGGACACACACGCGACGTAATCCGGCATTGATGAGATTGGACAGGACGAAGTCTATGAGTCGATAGGAGCCACCGAAGGGAACCGCGGGCTTCGCGCGATCGGCCGTCAGGGGCATGAGGCGTTTGCCCTCGCCACCAGCAAGGACCATGCACAGCACGTGCGGATCCGCACTCACGCTCGGAGCCTACCTGCGTGGGGGCCTAGGCTCAGCCCGTGCGCGAGGTTGGGAGATCGTGAGCGACCTCGTCGAACCGGTCCCCGGCGTACGCCCCTCGCACCAAGCACACCCGGCACGTGGATACGTCCTCTACGTGACAGCCGCCCTCTTCTTCGCGATCAACGGCACGGTCTCCAAGACCCTCCTGCTCGATGGGCTCGATCCCGCGCGGTTGTCGCAGCTGCGCGTCACCGGCGCCTTCCTGATCCTGGCGGTGTTCGTCGCCATCACGAAACCCGGAGCATTGCGACTCCGGCGCCGGGACATCGTGCCCTTGCTCGTCTACGGCATCGCCGGCGTGGCAATGACCCAGTACCTCTACTTCGTCGCACTGCAGTACCTGCCGGTGGGTGTGGCCCTGCTCATTGAGTTCACCGCGCCGATCCTGGTTGCGCTGTGGTTCCGGTTTGGCTACCGGGAGCCCACCCGCGCCACCGTGTGGCTCGCACTCGTCATCGCACTCCTCGGCCTGAGTCTGGTCGCCCAGGTGTGGCAGGGATTCACCCTGAATCCCATCGGCGTCCTCGCCGCAGCAGGTGCCGCTGTGGCACTGGCCATCTACTACGTGCTCGGTGACCGCGAGGTGCGCGAACCGGAACCACGCGATCCGGTGTCGCTCACGATGTGGGGTTTCGGATTCGCGTCCCTCTTCTGGGTCGTCGCCCAACCATGGTGGTCGTACCCCTGGGCCACATTCGGTGGTGATGCACAACTCGCCGGATCATCCCTTCACATTTGGGTGATGGCCACCTGGCTGGTCGTGCTGGGGACGATCGTCCCGTTCTGGCTCGTCGTCGTGGCGCTGAAGTACCTGCGCGCTTCGCAAGCCTCCACGGTCGGACTGACCGAACCCTTGCTGGCGATCCTCATCGCGTGGGTTGTCCTGGGTGAATCCCTCACCTGGATCCAGATCATCGGTGGTGCGTTGATTCTGAGTGGCGTGGTGATTGCAGAACGCTCCCGCTGAGTTATTCGGGAGAGAAGAAGCCCATTCCTTCCAGCACGTTAACGGCGTGACGGCCGCTGAGATTGATGTGTTGCTCCATGGCGCGTTGCGCCGCCAGGGTGTCACGCTTCCTCAACGCGTCGATGATCTCCTGGTGTTGGCGGTCGGCTTCGTCCAACCAGGTGTCGGGGAAATCCACGTAGGGCATCGGGAGTGACCGGGAGAGCAGACCCACCATGCTCGTGATCCGCGCACTCCCGGCCGCCTTGTTAATGATGCGGTGGAACTCGTCATTGAGTTTGCGCTGCTCGTCTCGGTTGGACGTTCCGTGCATCCGAGAGTGCACGTCGACGAGTCGCTCGATGTCGGAATCCAACAACCGCGCAGCCGCACGAGCAGCAGCCAGGCCGGCGACCTGCCCGAAGAGTTGATAGTGGTCGAGGACGTCCTCGCGCTCCATCTGCGCCACGAAGGCGCCGCGCCGGGGAATGGTGTTGATCAAGCCTTCCTTGTCCAGGCTGATCAACGCCTCGCGCACGGGCAGCCGGCTTACCCCGAGTTCCGCCGCGATGGCGTCCTGATCGATCCGCGTCCCCGGGCGGAGCGCCCCGGACATGATCCCGTCACGGATGTACTCGGAGACATCCTCGGACAGGTTCCGGCGTCGGGGAACACGCCTGGTCTCACTCATGTCAGGTCGATCCAGGTGGTCTTGAGGTCGTAGAACTTGTCCAACGCGTGCAGAGATTTGTCGCGCCCGAATCCCGAGAGTTTCACACCGCCGAACGGCACCGTCAGATCACCTTCCTCGTAACAGTTCACCCAGACTACGCCGAACTTCAGTGCCCGGGAGAAGCGATGCGCGCGGTTGAGATCGTTGGTCCACACTGCCGATGCCAGCCCGTACGGCGTGCCATTCGCGAGCGCGAGTGCTTCCTCCTCCGTCCGGAAGGAGGTGACCGCGAGCACGGGGCCGAAGACCTCCTGCTGCGCCAGGAGGGTGTCCGACGCCACGGAGTCGATCACAGTCGGTGGGTAGTAGGCGCCACCGCTGTCCACGAGCACCGGACTGCCGCCGGTCAACGTTTCCCCGGACGCACGCAGACCCTCGACGACCATCGAGTGGATTCGATCGCGATGCTCGTGGGTCACCACACTTCCCATGGGTACGTCGTGGTCGAGGGGATCACCCGGTTGCATGGTCGCAGCGACATCGAGGACGGTGCGAACCACGTCGTCGTGCACCGATTCGTGAACGAGGAGGCGGGAACCGGCCGAGCACATCTGGCCGGCGTTGTAGAAGATCGACCAGGCCGCGGTGCGCGCAGCCTTGTCCAGGTCCGCATCGGGGAAGACCACATTCGCACCCTTACCACCGAGTTCGAGCCACACCCGCTTGAGATTCGATGACGCCGAGTACTCCATGAACCTGCGTCCGACCTCGGTCGACCCGGTGAAAGTCAGCACGTCGACATCAGGATGACGTCCTAGTGCCTGACCGGTGACATGCCCGGGACCGTTCACCACGTTCAACACCCCATCGGGGAGTCCGGCCTCCATGCCGAGTTCGGCGAGGAGCAGTGCCGATATGGGTGACTGCTCCGCGGGTTTGAGCACCACGGTGCATCCCGAGGCGAGTGCGGGGGCGAGCTTCCAGGCCGCCATCGTCAACGGGAAGTTCCACGGCACAACGGCGCCCACCACTCCGGCGGGCTCGCGTTGCACCATCGCCAATGCATCGGGTGACACGTGTGGCAGTTCGTCGACGATCTTGTCGACGGCCTCGCCGAACCACTGCAGGGTTCGGATGACGGCGCGCATGTCCACACCGTGTGCTTCACGGGCCGGTTTGCCCATCTCCAGCGCGTGCGCGAGGGCGAGCCGCTCGCGATGCTCCTCGCACAACTGCGCCCAGCGGAGGAGAACCTCCTTGCGCTCTGCCGGTGTCTTTCCCGACCAACGCCCGTCCTCGAATGCGCGTCGGGCCGCACGCACCGCCCGATCGACGTCGGCGACATCGGCCGACGAAACCCTCCCCAGCACCGCTCCGTCGATGGGGCTGATCACCTCGAAGGAGTCCGATCCCTCGAACCAGGTTCCGTCGATGAGCAGCCCCGTGGGGAACCGGAAGGACGTGGTGAGGGAGCGCCAGTCGGTCATGGGTTCATTCTTGCCGCCCCTGGCTTGTATTTCTTATCAATGATACAAATTGCCTATGCGCTTTGAGTCGATGCACGACGAGCTGCGCGACGGCGTCCGAGCCGTCTGCGAGAAGTTCGACGGCCCGTACTGGCGGGGACTCGAGCCCGACGGCTACCCCACCGACTTCGTCGATGCCCTCACCGCCGCCGGTTACCTGGCCGCGCTCATCCCGGAGGAGTACGGCGGCGGGGGCGCAACGCTCACCGAGGCGTCGGTGATCCTCGAGGAAATCGCGGCGTCGGGTGGCAACCCCTCCGCCTGCCATGCGCAGATGTACATCATGGGGACCCTGCTGCGTCACGGGAGCGAGCCGCAGAAGCGGGACTACCTCCCTCGCATCGCTTCCGGGGAGTTGCGCCTTCAGGCCTTCGGGGTGACCGAACCCGGTGCGGGATCGGAGACCACCCGCATCCGCACACGTGCGGAACGCACCGCTGACGGATGGCGCATCAACGGGCAGAAGATCTGGACATCGCGCGCAATGCACTCCGATCTCATGCTGCTCCTGGCGCGCACCACCCCGTACGAGCAGTGCGCCAAGCCCACGGATGGGTTGTCGACATTCCTCTTCGACATGCGCGATCTTCCCGGTCTGACCATAAAGCCCATCCCGACGATGATGAACCACAACACGACCGAAGTCTTCTTCGACGATGTGGTGATCCCTCCCGCTGCCCTCGTCGGCGAGGAGGGGCGCGGTTTCCGCTACATCCTGGACGGCATGAATGCCGAGCGGATCCTCATCGCGTCGGAGTGCATCGGAGATGGACGCTTCGTGCTGGAGAGGGCGATCGCCTACGCGAATGAACGTGAGGTCTTCGGTCGCCCGATCGGTGCCAACCAGGGCGTGCAATTCCCCCTCGCTCGCGCGTACGCCCAGCTGCGCGCCGCAGACCTCGTGCGGTTCGAGGCCGCGCGGCTCTACGACGCGGGCGAGAAGTGTGCCGAGGAAGCGAACATGGCGAAGTTCCTGGCATCGGAGGCCTCGTGGGCAGCCGTCAATGCGGCACTAGATACGCACGGAGGCTTCGGGTTCGCAGTGGAATATGACATCGAGCGCAAGTTCCGGGAGACGCGGCTCTACCAGGTGGCGCCGATCAACAACAACCTGGTGCTCGCCTACCTGGGCCAGCATGTGCTGGGCCTTCCCAAGTCCTACTGATCTCCCAGCACCTCAGCACCGCGCGCGCGTACCCGCGCCAGCACATTCGGGTCATGTTGGTCGAGTGCCGGAATCCAGTCGGGTGTTGGAAACTCCTCGAGGAATCCGAAGGGGGCGTCGATCATCTCGATGTCGCCATGAGCGGTGAGCACACTGTGGAAGTGATGGCGTGCCCGCAGTTGTGGGTGCTCCCACACGCCATGTAGATCGTTGACGTGGGCCACCGCGATTCTCCCGGCGGCGAGACGCGCGCGCGCCTCATCGGGTGACAGAGATGCCAAGGTCGCATTGACAATGGCTTCGAGGTCATCGACATTGCGAATGCGATCGGCATTCGTCGCAAACCGAGGATCGGTACCGAGATCGGGAGACTGCAACAGGTGGACAGCCATGTCCTGCCATTCGCGATCGGACTGCACCGCGATCAGCAGAGTGCTCTCGTCGCTGAGCGTGAACGTTCCATACGGAGCGATGGCATGGTGTCGGCGACCGGTGCGTGGCGCTTGGGTTCCGCCGTAGACAGCCGCATACATCGGTGCCGAGACCCACTCGGCGAGACAGTCGAGCATGGAGATCGAGATCGCCGAACCTTCGCCCGTGCGATCCCGCTTGACCAGAGCCGCGAGGATCGAACTCAGCGCATACATGCCCGACGAGATATCGGCCACGGAGAAGCCGACCTTGCTCATCCCGTCATCGCCCGTCACCGAGAACACCCCGGCCTCGGCTTGGATCGCGAGGTCGTATGCCTTATCGGCCGTGCGCGGGCCACCGAGCCCATATCCGGAGATCTCGCAGGCGATCAGATGCGGGAAGCGAGCGTGGAGCGAGGTGACATCGAGGTGTCGACGTGCCGCTGCATCCGGCGAGAGGTTGTGCAGGAAAACGTCCGCCCCGGCGATCAACTCCTCCAGAATGCGGGCCGCCCCGGGCGCATCTATGTCGATTGCCACCGAGTGCTTCCCGCGGTTCGCCCAGACGAAGAATGCGGACGATCCCGACACGATGGAGTCATAGTGCCGGGCGAAGTCACCCTCGGCTCGCTCGACCTTGATGACCGTGGCACCGAGGTCGGCCAGTTGGCGGCTGGCGAATGGCGCGGAGATCGCCTGCTCCATCGAGACCACCACGACGCCGGCGAGGGGGGTGTCAGCGCTCACGCGCCACATCCTCCAGGAACCAGTCGACGAGGCGTGCGCAGTTCGCTTCGAGATCCTCACGTCGGACTTGGAGGTCGTGGAGAATTTCCGTCGCCGACGTCCGGGCTGGAATGTGGTCCCCACCGATCTCGGTCCAGGTGCGCACGAGCGGGATCTCTGCCTCCGGGTGGAACTGCGTGCCCACGGCACGGCCGTAGCGGAACAACTGTGGAGCGTTTCCGTTGTGAGCGAGGACGGTGACGTGGTCGGGAAGAGTGGTGCGATCCTCATGCCAACTGAACCAGGGCCCACTCGGAATCTCCGCCACGTCAGAGTCGATGTCGATCAGACCGATCTCGTCGGATCCCGCAGGGGCGCGCTCCACCGACCCACCGAGGGCCTCGGCCAGGAGCTGGCCACCGAAACAAACGCCGAGGTACGGGATATCTCGCTCCACCATGTCCGAGATCAGTGACACCTCGGGCTCGACCCAGTCGCGAACAGCAGGGTCGTACGCGTTGCAGAACGAACCGAACGAGATCACCGCGTCGAAGTCTCCGGGATCGGGGAACGCGGTGTTTGGATTCACTGGATCCTCCAGGACGATGTGCGTCTCTGTCTCGATCCTACGCTCGTACAGGAGGCGGCCGATGACACCCGGTGAGGCCTGGGGTTCATGGCTGATGAGCAGAACCCGCATGGTCAGATCACTGCTCGATACCGCGCGATCTCCCACTCCGTCACGCCCTCGCCGGCGGCGTTGTGGTCGAACTCATCCGCTTCGCGATTCTGCATGATCAGGAAGTTCTCCACGAAGGTGTCACCGAATGTCGCCCTCGTGAACGGGGTGTCGAAGTTTTCGATGGCGCCCCGCAGGCTTGTCGGGAGTCGATCCCAGGACTCATCCGCATGCGGATCGCCCATCACCTGCGGGAGGAGCGGGTACTCGCTCATCAGGCCATCCATCCCCGCGGCGAGGCATCCGGCGAGCACCAGGTACGGATTGGCGTCAGCGGCCGCCCACCGCACCTCGAGTCGGTTGGCATCGCCGGCTCCCACGATCGAGCGGACGCCCACCAACCGGTGGTCGAGTCCCCAGGTCACCTGGGTCGGCGAGAACGAGTAATCCTCCACCCGCTTGTAGCCGCTGACCGTGGGCGTCATGACCAGTTGCAGCTCCCGGTGATGTGCAAGAAGCCCGGTGAGGTACTTGCGCATCACCACGTTGCCCACCACGGTGTCCTCATCCCGCTCGGCGAAGACATTGACTCCGTCGCGGGACAGGGATTGGTGCACGTGCATGCCGTTACCGGCCTCGGTGAGGTACGGCTTCGCCATGAACGTGGTGTTGATGCCGTGACGCTTGGCGACGAGACGCACGATGTATTTGAAGAGCACCGTGGCGTCGGCCATCTCCATGATCGGTCCGTAACGGAGATTGATCTCGGTCTGACCCGGGCCGTATTCGACGTTCGACGCTTCGACTTCGATCCCTGTCTTGCGCAATGACTCACGGATATCGAGCATGAAGTACTCCATCTCCGCACCGCGTGCGATGGAGTAGCAGTTGATGTCCGAATACAACGGTTGCCAGTCCGATGTGAAGAAGTGACACTCGAGCTCCGTGGCTGCATTGACCTCGAATCCCTGGTCGGAGAAGCGAGCGATTTGTCGCTTCAGCATGGCGCGCGCATCCATCTCGATCGGGGTGTGCGAATTCGGATGGAAGGTGTCGCAGATGACGACGGCGACTCCGTCGGTCCATCCGGCGATGCGGAAGGAGTCGAGATCGGGCATCGCGTGCATGTCCGGGAAGCCATCCGTCTCGTCGACCCACGGAGTGCCGAAGATGAAGCAGGTCGGATCCCAGGTGTAGACGACGTTGGCGATCGCGTATCCGGCGCCGCGCAGGAATTGCCGGGTGGGGATTCGCTTGCCGCGCGGGATACCCCAGGTGTCGACGAAGAGGCACTCCACGGTGTGGACGTCGTTCTCCTCGCACAGGCGGGCGACGTCTGCCCAGGTGCGGGTCACATCCGGTCCTTTCCTAGAAATCTAATACTTGATAAATGTAGTCTGCGGTGAGGTCGTCGGAGGCGAAATCGTGAAGGGATCCCCATGCGCGCTGTGGTGCTGACCGAGCCGGGCAGTCCCCTGGAACTCCAGGAGGTGCCCGACCCCCGCCGGGACACGGTGGTGGAAGTACTCGCCTGCGGGATCTGCCATTCGGACCTCCATGCGGCCGCCGGGGACTATCCGACGACACTGCCGGTCATCCTCGGGCACGAGGTGGCCGCGCGTCACCCCCGGCTCGGCCCCGTCCTGGTCTACGCGTGTTGGGGCTGCCGGAAGCCGGACTGCTGGGCGTGCTCGTCCGCACAGGAGATGATCTGCCCAAACGCGACCGAGGCGGGGTTGGTTCGCGATGGCGGTTATGCCGAACTCATGGCCGTGCCCGACGAGGGGTATCTCGTTCCGCTCGGGGACCTCGATCCGTCGCATGCGGCTCCTTTGGCCTGTGGCGGTCTCACCGCCTACCGCGCCGTCAGCCACGTCCTCCCCACGCTCCGGGAGGCAGGCGCACCGCGGGCACTCGTGATCGGCGCGGGTGGATTGGGCCAGTTCGGTCTGCAGTTCCTCGCCGCCCAGTCCAACGCACACATCACGGTTGTGGATGCCTCGGATGCCAAGCGTGCGATCGCGCGCGACCTCGGGGCCCAGGAGGTCGTCGCTCCGGGAGAGGTCGAGGGAACGTTCACCGCAGTCATCGATTTCGTCGGGGCGGAGGCGACCCTGGTCACCGCACGCGATCACGTTGCTCGCCAGGGCATCGCGGTCGTGGTCGGTCTGTACGGAGGCACTATCCCCTTCGGTTTCGGTGCCGTGCCGCACGAAGCGCGCTTCATGACCTCGGTGTGGGGTACGCGTGCGCAGTTGGGCGAACTGGTCGAGCTCGCCCAACGACACCCGCTCCACTCCCCGATCGAGGTGATCTCACTCACCGACATCCAGGGTGCCCATGATCGACTCGCCAAAGGAGACGTGCAGGGTCGGTTCGTCATCGTTCCGAGCGCGGTGTCATGACCGCGGTCGACATCACCGACCCCTCCACCTATGCCCGGGGGATACCCCACGACGTGTTCCGCCGGATGCGCGATAACGAGCCCGTGGCATCCCTCACGTACGAGGGTCGTCCGTTCTGGTCGGTGACGCGCTACGAGGACCTGGTCACCGTGACGCGCGATGCGGCGACGTACTCGAGTGCCCGCGGCATGTCGAATATCTGGGATCTCACTCCGGAGCAGATGGAAGCGCGCCGCTCGCTCATCGATACCGATCCCCCCGAGCATGTGCGGCTCCGAAAGCTCGGGATGCCCGCCTTCACTGGGCGACGCGTGCGCGACTACGAGGGGACGGCACGCAGCATCACCGGCACATTGCTCGATGCCGCGCTGGCCGAGCAGGAGATCGATGTGGTGGAAGCGATTTCCGCTCCACTACCCATTCGCGTCCTCGTCGGCATCCTCGGTGTTCCCGCCGAGGACGCGGATCTCATGGTCGAGCTCACCGATCACCTGGTCTCCGGCGGCGCGGAACTACCACCCGACGCCTACGGGAACACCACTCCGCTGGAACTCCTGCCGTTCAACTCACCCGCGGCATTCGCCCTGTTCGACTACGGCAGGAAGCTCGGCGAGGAACGTCGCCAGAATCCCCACGACGACGTGGTCACCGCGCTCGTCACCGGCATGGTGGACGGCGACCAACTGACCGAAGCCGAGTACGCGAACATGTTTCAGCTCCTCGTCTTCGCCGGGAACGAGACCACCCGGACCGCGATCAGCAATGGCATTCGGGCGTTCATGGACAATCCGGAGGAGTTGGAGAAACTTCATCGGGACCCCGATCTGATCCCGAACGCCGTCGAAGAAGTCATCCGCTACGCGTCACCTGTGCTGCATATGCGACGCACTGCCACCCGCGACACAGTCCTCCACGATGTAGCAATCTCCGAGGGCGACAAAGTGGTCATCTGGTACGCCTCGGCGAACTTTGACGAACGGGTCTTCGATGAGCCACTGACCTTCGATGTCGAGCGTCCCATCAGGCCCAAGATGATTTCCTTCGGAGCCCAGGGCCCGCATCACTGTCTCGGTGCACCACTCGCCAGGCTCGAGATCCGCATCCTGCTCGAGGGGATTGTGGAGCGCGGCCTCCGCTTCGAATCCACCGGGCCGATGGTGCGGACCCCGTCGAATTTCGTCAATGGAATCACGTCACTGCCTGGTCGGCTCGTCACCCGATCCTGACGTCGCGCCGTAGGGGCACCACGAATGCCGCCTGCGCCAGGCAGAGAATGGCCAGCACCGAATAGACCAGGGGCCACGAGTCGGTGGCGGCGATCAGCGCACCGATGAACAGTGGCCCGAGTGCGGCGAGGACATAGGTCACGAACAAGACCATGGCGGTGAGCCGCGCGGAGCCAGCCGCATCGCTGCCGTATTCGCTGAGCAACGCGAGCACTAGCGCGAAGGAACCACTCAATGCGAATCCGAAGAGGATGAGGACAGGGAGTGTTGCGGTATCGGGTGCGAATCCGATCACCAGCAGCATTGCGGAGGCCAGTACGACAACGATCGCGAGCAGGAATCTGCGTCCTCGTACTCGATGGCCGATCCAGGGCAGGAGGAGACCGGCGACGATCGTGCCGATGACGTACACACCGAAGAGTCCGCCCGCTGCCGCCTGCGAGTTTCCGCGTTCGACGTAGGAGGGTGCCAACCAGGCCACGGTGCTGTAGAACACGATGGAGTTCGTCGCCGAGTAGAGGGTCAATGCCCAGGCACGGTGGTCGCGCCATGGGAGTTCCCGAATTCGCACCGGGGATGTCGCCATGGCTGCATACTGCGGCGTCGGCGTCGGCCACCAGAGGAGGACGGCGAGCACAGCGGGAATTGCCCAGACCGCCAGGGCCCACCCCCAGGATCCGAACCACAGAGCGAAGGTGGGAGTGAGCGCTCCACCCAGCGCTGCGCCGGTGAACATCACCGCGGTCCAGATTCCCGAGCCGAGACCGGTCGCCGCGGGCATCACCGAGCGCACGAGCGCAGGCACGAGGCCGGCGACGACCGCGATCCCTAGGCCGACCAGGAAGGCTGCCACGAAGAGCAGATATGGCAGGGATTCCAGTCCGCGAACAGCCATCCCCACCGCGAGGAGAACGAGTCCGAACGTCACCGCGGCGCGGGTCCCGATGCGCCGAGCGAAGCGCGGCACCTGGAGCGCGAAGACACCCATGCACAGGACCGGGATCGTCGTCAACGCGCCCAGCGTGACATCGCTCCATCCTGTCGATCCCTGGATGCTCTCGAGGACCGAGGGAACGCTCGTGAGGCCAACTCGCAGGGTGAAGGCGATCACCGCGATGACGCCCATCACGACGATGACGTTCGGGCGCACCTGCGCGTTCACGGTCATCGCTGGTGACCCTAGGGCTCATGGGTGTGGGAAACAAGAAGGGGGGCGCAGGACGCGCCCCCCTTCTCGAACAGTGCTTCAGCTGGCGAAGTTGTGCACAGCGTCGTAGTTCTCCTTGCCCTTGCGCGAGGCACCCACGATGAGGCCAATGAGGAATAATACGAAGGGCAACAGGATGAGGATCCACCCTGTCGTGTTGTGTTCCCAGGCAAGCGCGTCAGGTGTTGACGAGGTACCGGAGAACAGGTTGAAGTGCGCCATGAGCATGTATTCGCCCACGGCGAGACCGATGATGGCGATGATCGGCGCGATCTTCGTATTCCACACGCGCGTGTCCTGCTTTGTGCGCGCGAAGTACACGATCACGGCGATGCTCACCAGGATCTCGGTCAGCACGATCGCGATCACCGCAACAGCCCCGAACCAGTAGAAGATGTTCAGGATCGGATCCCAGGCGAAGATCATCGACAAGACGACGATGATCACCCCGAGGACGGTGACGAGTCCGGTCGCCATGATCGGCGCCTGGGCCTTGTTCGTCCGATCCAGGGCCTTGGGAAGGACTCCCGCACGCCCCATCGCAAAGAAGTAGCGCGCAGCACTGTTCTGGAATGCGAGCGTGGCGGCGAACAGCGAGGTCAGGATCAACCAGCTGAAGATCTCCGTCAGCCATGAGCCGACGAACTCCGTGCTCAGACCGAAGAGGATTGCCGATGGATCGGCCAGGGGCACGCCGTCGATCGCGGTGACCTCGAAAACCTTCGTCTGGATGTCGGTGGCACCGAGGCCGGACACCAACCCCCATCCGACGAGCGCGAAGAGTACGGTGACGAGCAGCACCGAGGTGTACGTGGCCCTCGGCACCGTGCGCTTTGGATCCCGTGACTCCTCGCCGTAGATCGCGGTCGCCTCGAAGCCGATAAAGGATGCGAGTGCGAACGCGAATGCGATACCGATACCTCCGGGGATCGCTTCGGTGAAGATGCTCGCCGGTGAGAAGGACGCACCGAAGTCAAGGCCGTCGGGCCCACCTCCCTGGAAGAGGATCGCTAGGGCGAGAACCACCAGTCCGAGCAACTCGATGGCCAGCAAGACGCCGAGAACCTTCGCACCCACATCGACCGATGCGGCCGAGAGCGCGAATACCGCGGCGAGGATGATGAATGCGTAGACCCACCACGGGAGGGCGAGACCGAACTTCGCCTCCATTTGGAACGTGAGCTGTCCCGCGAGGAAGCCCAGCACGCCCCACATGACCGCGATGTAGGCCACCACCGATGCGAAGGCCGAACCCACGCCCCAGGTGATGCCCAGACCACGTCCCACATATGCGAAGAACGCGCCCGTGTTCGTCACGTAGTGGGTCATGGTTGCGTAGCCAACGCTGAAGATGAGCAGCAGAAGGCCGACGCCGACGTACATGCCGGCCGCCCCGGAGCCGACACCGAGCCCCATGGCGACGGGGA
Organism: Actinomycetota bacterium; assembly: GCA_016870195.1. Taxonomy (GTDB): domain Bacteria; phylum Actinomycetota; class Actinomycetes; order S36-B12; family S36-B12; genus VGCC01. The sequence goes on along the minus strand of VGCC01000004.1, from coordinate 32,014 downwards.
AGGCGCCGGTCATGCCGGCAAGTGGCGCCGCCGCTGCGACGACGAAGAAGACGATGCCGATCAGACCGAGGGAACCTTTCCTCAGGCTGGTGGACTTGGTCTCCGGATCACCAGGCTGCAACGCCTGGTCTGACGTGGGAAGGTTTTCCCGTTGTGACATCTCTCCTCCGATGGTCGTACGGGTCCAAAGGCCCAAGGCTCCTGTATCAAATATTCGCCGTCAAGCGACTTGGCCGATTCAAGGGGCCGATTTCCCTCATCGGGGTGAGTTCTATTCCACGGCCTTGAGACGGTGGCGCTGCAGCTTCCCCGTGACGGTCTTGGGCAGGTCGGCGACGAACTCGACAAGCCGGGGGTACTTGTAGGGCGCGATGGTGGCCTTGACGTGGTCCTGGAGTTCCACGGCGAGTGCCTCGGAACCGGCGTATCCCTCCGTGCAGCGCACGAACGCCTTAACGACAGTCCCCCGATCCGCATCGGGTGCACCCACGACCGCGACCTCCGCCACGGCGGGGTGCATCAGAAGTGCGTTCTCCACCTCCGGTGCCGCGATGTTGTACCCGCTGGAGACGATCAGGTCGTCGGCGCGCGAGACGTAGGTGAAGTAGCCGTCGGCGTCCATGCTGTAGAGGTCACCGGTGATGTTCCAGCCACCCTGCACGTACGCGGTCTGGCGATCGTCGGCGAGATACCGGCAGCCCGTCGGGCCACGCACTGCGAGTCGGCCCACCGTGCCGGGAGCCATCGGCACCAGGTCCGAGTCGAGGACGGCCGCTTCATATCCGGGGACCACCCGACCGGTACTCCCCGGACGGATGTCCTCATCGGCGGCGGAGATGAAGATGTGCAGCATCTCGGTGGCACCGATGCCATCGATGAGCGGCACATCGGTGGCGTCGAACCAGGCCCGCCACGTCGACTCGGGCAGCGTCTCACCCGCGGACACGCACCGGCGCAACGACGACACATCGTGCTCCGTCAGCATCGGGAGCATCGCGCGGTACGCGGTGGGGGCGGTGAAGAGGCAGGTGATGCGCTCCCGATCGATCGCCGCGAGCAGGTGAGGCGGTGCGCCGTTCTCGAGCAGCACCGACGACGCGCCGATGCGCATCGGGAAGATCACGAGTCCACCGAGACCGAAGGTGAAGGCCAAAGGCGGACTCCCGCCGAACACGTCATCCGATGTGGGCTTGACGATGTGCGTACTGAAGGTGTCGGCGATCGCAAGGATGTCCTGGTGTTCGTGCATCGTGGACTTCGGCTTGCCGGTGGTGCCGGAGGTGAACGCGAGAAGCGCGATGTCGTCGGCAGCGGTATCGGCGACATCGACAAGGGGATGGGCCGCGTGCGCGCGTGATTCGAGGGAGTCCGCTGCGCCGGACCCGACGACGATCGTCGATCCCGCGAATCCGGCGACCTTCTCCCACTCGTCCAGGAATCGGTGGTCGACCAGGGCGACGGCGGGCGCGGAGATGTCCACGATCGGATCGAGTTCCATCGCCCGGAGCAACGGCGCGGTCGTGACCGCTACCCCGCCGAGTCGAAGGGTCGCAAGCCAGGCGATCGCCAGCCACCCATTGTTCGGTGCCCGGAGGAGCACACGCGAACCTGACACCACCCCCGCTGAGCGGAGAACATGCGCGCATCGCTGCACGTCGTCGAGTAATTGGCCGTAGGTCCACGTCCCGTCGGCAGCGATGAATGCCGTTCGGTCAGCACCATGCCTATTGATGGTGCGGTCGAGGAGTTCCACACAGGCGTTGATGCGAGGGGGTTCTTTGTCGCGCAGGAGGACTGGCCACTGCTGCCGCGGGGGAAGTCGATCGCGGGTGAAGGTATCGACGTGGCCCGTCGGCTCAGTCATACAGACGGGCCTTGCCAATGCGCTCGAGGGCGACCTCCGCACTCCACGGGAGCATCAGCGAGCCGAGCCGCGAATCGCGATACATCCGCTCGAGCGCCAGGTGCTTCAACATGGACTGGCCGCCGCAGACGCGCACCGCAATGCTCGCGACCTGGTTCGCGTGCTCCATGACGGTGTAGACGGCGGCCCACGCCTGCACCATGGTGTCGACGTCGGGATCCAAGTGCGCGTTGTCAACCGCGGTGAACAGGAGAGCACGGCTCTGTTCGAACTTGATCTGCATCTCGGCCCAGCCGAGTTGCTTGATCGGGTTGTCGCGGCGACCCGTGCCCGTGGCCGCACCCGGCAACTCACCACGCAGGTAATCGCGGGTGAAGTCGATGATCCCCTGGGTCAGCCCGAGATAGGACGGCGCCAAGGACATGAAGAGGAAGGGATACCGGTTGGCCGCCTGGTCGTACATCCCACCCGGCATGATCTCGTCGTCGAAGGGAACGAAAACTTCCTTCAGGAGGAGCGTGCGCGAGACTGTTCCACGCATTCCGAGCGGGTCCCAGTCGTCGACGATCTCGACGCCGGGTGCATCGGCACGCACCGACAGCAATCTCAGGAACTCCTCGCCCGGTACCTGACAGGTGACGTTGTAGCGGTGTGCGGCTCCCGACAGGGAGGCGAAGATCTTCCGCCCGGTGACGAGATACCCGCCGTCGGTCAACTCGGCCTTCGTTGCGACACCTGCAAGTGCCCCTGGGTTGAGCCCCTCGCTGAATGGTTGCGAGTGGATCTCGCCATCCTCGACGACTCCGCGGAACATCTCCCCGCGGCGCCGCTCGTGGGTCTCGCGCTGCTCAGGACTCATGTCCAGTAGGTCGCTGACCTCCCCCGCCCAGAGCATGGTCGCGTTGTGCATGTTGAAGGTGAGCGCTGTCGAGCCGCAGTAGCGACCAATCTCCGCCGACACGCGAACGTAGTCCGCGTAACTCGCACCGAGACCGCCGTAGTGGGCCGGCACGCAGAGTGCGAGGAATCCGGCATCGCGGAGATCGGCGAAGTTCTGGAACGGGAAGACCGCGTTGCGATCGATGTCGACCGCGCGTTCGCGGAAGGACGGGCCGAGATCGCGGATCACTGTGACGAGTTCGTCCCGGGACTTCACGGGGCCGGAGTTCCCAGGCACGCCGGTGTGCACCCGGGTGCCTTCGTGGGCTGCGACTGGTGGTGTCATGACGCGATCGTGATGGACCGCGGGACTTTTGTCAACAGCGTTGACAATAGTGCGTGTGGTGCCTACCGTTCCCACGTGATCGACGTCGATGCCTCGCCCGTGGCATGGCGGGAGGCGGGCCAGGGTCCGGTCGCGGTGTTCCTGCACGGGCTCGGGGGTGGACGCACCGCGTGGCGTCCGCAATTGGAGGTTATGTCCGAGCTGCGGCGATGTGTCGCATGGGATGCACCCGGGTACGGGGAATCGACTCCGGTGCTCGACACCACCTTCGATGCCTACGCCCGCGCCGCCCTCTCCCTCATCGACACCGTCTCGCCTGGCGAACCCGTCGATCTGGTCGGCATGTCCTTCGGCGGGATGATCGCCCAGTACGTAACGGCTCTGGCCCCCGATCGCATCCGCAGCCTGACCCTGCTGTGCACCAGCCCCAAGTTCGGGCTCGATGGAACGGATCCGGATGAATGGCGCGCCGCACGGCTCGCCGGCCTCGAGCAGATGGGCAGCCCGGCGGCCGCCGCCCCTCTGATCCTCCCCTCGCTCGTGGGCCCCAATGGCGCGCACGTCCTCCCCGAAGCGATCGAGGCGATGGGCCGCGTTCCGCTCGCAGGCCTCCTGGATTCGCTGTCCACCATCGCCAGCCATGACAGCCGGGGGCTCCTCCCCTCGATCACCACCCCCACGCTCGTCCTGGTCGGGGAACTCGACGACGAGACGCCAGTGTCCTACGCGCAGGCGATCGCCGACCTGCTGCCGAATGGTCGTCTGGAGGTCGTCCCGGGGGTCGGTCATGTGCTGAACCTGGAGGCCGAGGATGCTGTGAACACTGCGGTCGCGCGTCACTGGCGGGAGGTCATGCCGTGAGGACTGGGAACACCGAGTGGCGGTGGGTGCAGCGCTTCGCGCAGCAATTCGCGCTCAACGGCCTCAAGGCCGGCGACGAGTGCGTGATCCTCTCGGAAAGCGATAGTCGGCCCGAACTGGTGGCCACATCGATCCTCGCCGCGGAGTTCCTCGGAGCCCGGCCTTTCGAGGTGGTGATGCGAACACCCGCCAACGGTGGGCCGGTCGCGTTGCGTTCGACGGGAACGTCGCTGGCGCTCAAGGGTCACGCCGGAGCGGTTGCAGCCGTGTCCTCGGTGCCACTCGTCATCGACGTGACCGTGGAAGGACTCCTGCACTCCCGGGAATTGCGGGACATCCTCGGCGCAGGAACGTCGGTGTTCATGATCAGCAACGAGCATCCGGAGATCTTCGAGCGCCTCCCCCACGACGAGGACATGGCACGACGCGTGGCGAAATCGCATGACGTACTGCGTTCGTCCACAGTCATGCGTGCCACCAGCGATATCGGAACGGACATCCACGTCGAACTCGCCGACGCTTTCACCGCGGGATCCACGGGCGTGATCCAGGGACCGGGGGAGATCGCGCACTGGCCGGGGGGCTTGGTGCTCGCCTTCCCGGCGCGCCATCGCGTGAATGGGCAGATCGTCCTCGCTCCCGGCGACATCAACATCACCTTCAAGCATTACGTGCAGGATCCGATCACGTTGACGATCGAGGACGACTTCGTGGTGGCGATCGAGGGCAACGGCTACCAGGCTGAGATGCTCAAGTCGTATATGTCCGCGTTCGATGCCGATGCATACGCCACCTCGCACATCGGATGGGGAATGAATCCCGCGGCCCGCTGGGACTACCTCGAGCTCTACGACCGGTCGCAGTTCAACGGCACCGAGGCACGCGCCTTCGAGGGGAACTTCATGTACAGCACCGGCGCCAACGAGAACGCCGAGCGTTTCAGCGTATGTCATTTCGACATTCCCATGCGCGAGTGCAGCGTCTTCCTGGATGACCACCAGGTCGTGGACCGGGGGCGCCTGGTGGGCGTGGCCGCGGGCGAGGAGATGTAGTCGTGTCCTCCCAGATCGACATCCTCTTCCCGGATCTGCTCGGACTCGCACACGGCAAGACCGTTCCGGCCGCCCGTCGTGATCACCCCACCCACTACGCCATCACGGTCATGGTGCAGGGCCTCGACCTGGAGTTCCTCGAGACACCGAACTACTCGACCAGCTCCGGCTTCCCCGACATGGAGGCCAGATTCGAGGACGGAACCCTGCGACCGTGGGGTGACCGTCAGGTGGGCATGGCACTCCTGCACTTCGCCGACGGTCGCCCGCTCCCCCTGGACTCACGTCGTGCGCTGCGGTCGGTGATGGACCGGTGGAGTGAGCACGGGCTCACGCCGGTGAGCGGATATGAAATGGAGTTCTTCCTCCTCGCCGGTCGCACTCCGTTGACCAAACTCCCCGTCCCCGACCATCGGGTCTACGGGATTGGTCCGGGTGCCGATCCCACCGGAACCCTCGAGTTGATCGCCGAGACCGCCGAGGCCGCGGACCTCAAAGTGGAGGGGGTCAACAGCGAGTTCACCCCGAGCCAAGTCGAAGTCTCGCTGCACTACCAGGATGCGATGAGCGCGGCCGATGCCGCTTTTCTCTTCCGCATCCTCGCTCGCGAAGTCGCGCGCCGAAACGGAATCGACATCACGTTCATGGCCCGGCCCTTCGGCGACGCCGTGGGCAGCGGCATGCACGTCAACATGAGCCTGAACGATGCATCCGGACGCAATGCGCTCATCGACGAGTCGGATACGAATGGCCTCTCCGACGTAGCGAAGTCCTTCGTCGCCGGGCTCCTCGATCACCATAAGGCACTGGCGGCATTCGCGGGACCCACGGTGAACTCGTACAAGCGACTGGTCCCCGGCATGTTGAGTGGTTACTGGGCCAACTGGGGCCTGGACAACCGCATCTCCACCGTGCGCATACCGGGACAGCGCGGCGCCACCACGCGCATCGAACACCGGATGGCGGATGGTGCGGCCTCACCCCATCTGCTTACTGCGGCGCTCTTCGCCGCCGGCCTCTCCGGTGTGGAGCGGAACCTGACCCTTCCCGAGCCGCAGGTCGGTGACGCAGACTCGGCACCGAACACCGACCGACACACACCGCACTCGCTCTCCGAAGCACTCGATGCACTCGAAGCGGATTCGGTCCTGTGCTCGTATTTCCATCCGGACCTCATCGAGGTCTACCTGGAACTCAAGCGGCGCGAGTGCGGGCGTTGGGTCGCCGCAGTCACCGACTGGGAGCAGAACGAGTACTCGCGCGTCTACTGACGCCCGGTCAGACCAGCGATCAGGGCATCGAGTCCCGCAGCGAACACGACATCGCTCGAGGGGTAGAGCTTCTGCGCCATCCGCACCGACGTGGGGTACTGCTCGACGGGGAGTCCCGCGTAATCCGCACGCCAGGTGCGGTACGTGCCACGCCTGTCCGCCCCCGGTGCAGCCAGGGGGCCGTCCAGGGTTGCGGAGCCGATCGTGTACTCGATGAGCACGTGATACGCCATGACGGTCTCCTCCTCGCTGAGACCGCACCGACTCAGCGCGTCGAGCATCACCTCGGTGATCCGTAATTCGTTTCCGCGCCGCGTTGGTCCGAAGGCCGTGAGCGTCAGCGCCACTTGACTGCGCAGCATCGTCTTACGCAGGCGCGTGCACATGCGCCGGATGTCATCACGCGCATCCGCGGAGGTGGTAAAACCACGCGTCACCGGAGCCAGGGCACGGTCCCCCACTTCGCGGAGGAGGTCGTCCTTGTCGTGGAAGTGTCGGTAGATCGCTGTCGCGTCGACCCCGAGCCGGTCACCGAGTGCCCGGAGGCTGAAGGTGGCGGCATCGGTGTCGGCGAGGAGGTCGAGCGCGGCCTGACAGATGGTGTCCCGACTCAGCCGGGCCGGACGTCCCCGAGCTGCGCGCGCCACACGCGAAGGCTAGCGAGTGGACGCCTCTGCAAAAACCGTTCGGGACCGAACAGTTCTCGGTAGGCTCCCGCCATGGCTGGATTCCTCCCCCCGTTCACCCCCGACGGTCGCACCGCCCTCGTGCCCCCGATGCCGTGGTACTACTCGGGAACCCTGCTGACCGTCGAGTACCGCACGGATCCGGCTAACGTGCGCGCGATCCTTCCCGACGAACTCGACCTCGCACCCGAGGATCCGGGGGCGGTTGCGTTCATCTGGGCGGATTGGCAATCCTGCAGCGCCGATCGCGAGGAGCTCCTCGACCCGTCGCGTGCGCAGTACCTCGAGGCCTTCGTCGTCGTGCGTGCCGCGTACCAGGGCGTCACCTACAGCCGGTGTGTTCTCATCTGGGTCACAACGGACTTCGCCATCGGTCGCGGCTGGTTCCAGGGGTATCCGAAGAAGTTGGGCAGCATCTACGTGACCCGCGCGTTCCACCACGGAAAGGCCGCTCCGCGCGTTGCGGCGGGAGGAACCTTTGGCGCATCCCTCGCTGCCTACGACCATCGGCTCGCATCGGCCAAGGTCACCCTGCGCGAGAAGTGCGACAAGAATGGTTTCGTCAATGGGCACCCCATGGTCCATCACCGCTGTATGCCCTCGATCGCAGGTGAGGGGATGTCTCTGTCGCAGATCGTGACGATGTCCGGTGTCGATGCAGATCTCGGCGATCCGTGGCGCGGTGACGCCGAACTCGAACTGCACGACTCCCCCTGGGACCAGCCCGCAAGCCTGCTCCCGGTCGAGGAGATCATCGGCGGTTACTACCGCGAGGTTGGAGTGACCTTCGCAGGGGGAAAGCTCCTGACGGATAACTCCGCTTCGGTCTGAGCCACCACCCATGGCCCCGCCACGCATGGTCAGTGTTCTCACCGAGAACCACACCATGCTCGATCCGCGTGATCTGCGCGGGATCGTGCGCATGGCCCAGGAGGCCGAGGACGCGGGCTTCGACATGGTCATGGTGAGTGATCACGTGCTCCTGGGACCCAGTGCCGGCAGCGAAGGCCGCATGGCGAATCCGCGCGACTACGCGATGCCCGGCAACCAGGATCCGGCCACGCCCTGGCCGTCCAACATCGTCCTCTTGAGTGCGATCGCCGCGGCAACCACACGCATCCGCATCGGTGCCATCGCGCTGATCGCACCGCTGCGTCACCCACTCGTTCTCGCGCATGATCTTGCGGCACTCGACCTGATGTCCGAGGGACGGCTCGTCATCCAACCCACAGTCAGTTGGCACCGCGATGAATACGCGGCACTCGGCATTGACTTCACGTCACGTGGTCGGATCCTCGATGAGGAATTGGATATCTGGTCGAAGGTCTGGTCCACGTCACCCGTGACACATCACGGTGAATTCTTCAGCTTCGACGACGTCTACCTCGAACCCAAGCCGACGCGACCGGCGGGACCGGCGATGTGGTTCGGTGGGGAGCGGGTCCACCCGAAGATCATCGAGCGGCTCGCCCGTTACGGCTCCGGCTTCCATCCGGTGGGCCGGGTGCACGAGGACGATGTGGCGCTCCTCAAGTCCAGCCTCGCTCAACTTGGACGGAGTTGGGAGGAGTTCGAACTCGTTGGTGGCACTCGTGTCAGGTTCCCAGACGACGATTCGGTGGCACCACTTCCCGAGGCTCTTGAAGAGATCCCACGTCAAATGGCTCTGGGATTCACCACGTTCTGCATCAAGCCGAGCATCTTCATCGACGATCCGAGCGACCATGGGCGGTTCTGCCGCGACGTGATCGCACGGGTCGATGCTCAGTGATCACACGGGAGCGAGTACCCGAATCCCGTACGCCGTGCAGGCTTCTGTCAGGCGCTTGTCGTAGGTCACTACGGATTCGAGATGCGCACCAAAACTCAAGGCGACCGACAGATGCAGGGCATCCAAAGTCCGGAGGGAGTGAGGGTCGATCTCGCCCGCCCAACGCCAGATTTCCGCGTTCATGGTCCGCATGCGAAAGGAGGCCAGCGCCGCTCGGGTCTCCACAACGATCTGAGGACCCAGTCTCCGCGCAGTTCTCAAGCACTCAGCAACGACGAGCTCCGATAAGGCGATGTCCGGGGAACCACTCTCCACCCATGTGATCAACGCATCGGAATGATCTTCGCGAAGCACAAGCTTCATGAAAGCCGAGGAGTCCATGTAGTGGATCACCTTTCGCGGTCCGCCTCTCGCATCTCCGCCAAGATCTCACTCGCGGTCGGACCTCCCGAGAGGGCGATCGGAGGAGGCAGGTCACTGATCGAGCGCGTTGCCGGAGTGAGGAGGCCCTCATCGATCAACTCCTGCAATCCCCGTGGGCGCGGCTGCAACGGAACGATCCGCGCCACCGGCCGGCCACGATCCGTGATCACGACCTCCTCGCCGGCCACCACCCGGGCCACCACCGCGGACGCGTTCTGCTGCAGGGCCCGCAGGCCTACCGTATCGCTCATGTGCGTCAATGTAGTACATCCTCCATCGACGCCTGAGTCGCGGTTTCGGCCTAGTAGTCCTCGATGTACTCGTCGATCTCCCACTGGGTGACATCGCGGGTTACCGAATCCTCGACCTCGGCCGCGTATCGCTCGAGCTCGTCCTTCTTCAAGGTGACGAAGGTGCTGACGAAGGTGGCGCCGAGCACATCGGCCAGATGCGTGTCCGCGGCGAGAGCGTCGAGTGCCTCCTGCAGCGACATCGGCAACACCGGGGCCGACTCATCTTCGTACGTCCATCCGGCTTGGGCCGGTGGAGGCGTCAGATCGCGTTCGATGCCATCGAGGGCCGCGGCGAGAACGGCGGCTGCAATGACGTAGGGATTCGCGGCACCATCGCCGATGCGCAACTCCAGCCGTGTCCCCTGCCCGCGTTCCGGTGGGATGCGGATCATCGCGCTGCGGTTGTCGTAACCCCAGTTGGCGCGGTACGGGGCGAGGGTGTCCGGTCCGAGACGCTTGAACGCGTTGATCGTCGGATTCGTCAGCGCGGAGAGGGCTGCCGAATGCTCGATGATTCCAGCGATCATCGCCAGCGCTGTATCGCTCAGCTCACCATCACCCGAGTGCATCCGATTGACATCGTCGTCGTCGGTGACCGAGAAGTGCAGATGGAATCCACTGCCCCCTTCGTCGTTCCACGGCTTGCCCATGAAGGTGGCAAGAAGTCCCTGCGCAGCCGCGATGTCCTTGACGCCCGTCTTGAAGAGGAAGGTGCGATCGGCGGCATCCAGCGCATCGGAATGCCAGAGATTGATCTCGTACTGCGAGGGGGAGAACTCGTGATTACCGGCGAATGCGCCGATCTCGAGACGGTCGATCATGCGCAACATCTCGAGGAAGACTCCGTCGGGATCGACCATGGCTCCCGTCGTATAGACGCGACCGGTCTTGTTCAGTACTCGCGTCCAGGATCCCTCGGGTCGGTGCGCGATGTAGAACTCGAGTTCAGGCCCCGTGACAGGTACGAGGCCCAGGGTCTCGTAGCGATCGAGGACCCGAGCGAGCACCGACCTGGGCGCGATGGGACTCGGATCGCCATTGGGTTCGAACGCGTCGGCAATGACGTAGGCCAGTCCCGGTTCCCACGGGACGGTGCGGATGGTGGTCGCGTCCAGACGCGAGACGAGATCGGGCAGACCATCCGAAATGCTGCCGTGCCCGTCGAGTACGCCGCCACGGGTGTTCGTGACCCAGACGCCTTGGCAGAAGGCCGGTCCGTGCGCCGCTGCACGCTCGAGCTGGGAGACGAGGAGGTCCTTGGATCGGGTGATGCCCAGGACATCCGGGTAGATCAGCCGGAGGACATCGATCCCCCGATCCTGGAGTTCCTGCCGGAGTTCGGCTAGGTCCACCGTCATGACGTCTCCTCCAATATCGTTCGGGTACCAACGATCGATCCTAGAACCCGGACCCCCTAGCGTGGTCCCCTTCCGGGATTTCGACAAGGGAGGTGGATGATGAAGGCCCTCTTCCTCCAACACGACCATCTCAGTCCGCCCGGACTGATCGGAGACGCATTCGCCGCCCGCGGCTACGACATCGTGGAGTCGCTGGTTGTCCCCGGTGAGCGCTACACATCCCCGAGCGTCAATTTCCAGTTCCCCGATCCCGCTGAGTACGACGTCCTCGTCCCGATGGGATCACCGTGGGGTGCTTGGGACGACGCCACGATCGGCACCTGGCTCCAACCCGAACTCGAGTGGCTGCGGAGTGCCGACCGACTCGGGGTACCGGTGTTCGGCATCTGCTTCGGCGGCCAGATCCTGGCCCGCGCGCACGGTGGCACGGTCGCGCCGGCGCCGCGCGGCGCGAATGAGATCGGGTGGGCGGTGATCATGGCCGACGAACCCGAGATCGTCGGGCCGGGCCCGTGGTTCCAATTCCACTACGACCGCTGGACCCTTCCCCCGGGTGCGCGCGAGATTGCGCGCAACACCCGTGCTTCACAAGCTTTCGTCCTCCGGCGCAACCTCGCGCTTCAATTCCATCCCGAAGTCACCGGTGACACCCTGCGCGAGTGGGGAACCTCTCCCGACGACGCCCTGAAGCACATCGCCGAGGACGGACAGGATCCCCAGGTGATGCTCGCGATGACCTACGCGGAGGAACCGGCTGCCCGCGCACGCGCCCAGGCGTTGGTGGACGGGTTCCTGACGAAGGTTGCCTCTACCTGACATTCACCGGGAATCGCTTGATTCCATGCACGAAGTTCGACCGCAGATAGTCAATGTCGCCATCGGACACGAGCTCGACGTCACGGGACAACAGGTCCTCGTACATGATCTGGATCTCGAGACGAGCGAGGGAATTGCCCAGACACATGTGCGGCCCACCGCGACCGAAGGCCATGTGCTCATTGGGACGGCGCTGCACATCGAAGCGGTAGGGATCCTTGAATACCTCCGGGTCTCGATTCCCCGACGCGAACCACACCACGACCTTGTCCCCCGCCTTGATATCGCGCCCACCGAGAGTGACATCGCGCGTGGCGGTGCGGCGGAAGTGATACACCGGGCTGGCCATGCGCAGGAATTCCTCAACGGCCCACTGAATCTTCGACGGATCCTCGCGCAGGATCGCCGTCTGTTCCGGATTACGCATCAGGTGGTTCATCGTGTGCGAGATGGTGTGCCGAGTGGTCTCGTTTCCTGCAACCACGAGAAGTAGGAAATAGTTTCGGAAATCACGGTCATCCAACGGTGCGCCGTCGATCGGCGTCTGATTCACCAACTGCGAGATCAGGTCGGAGCCCTTTCCTCCACGACGCTTATTGGCGAGATCGAAGCCGTACTCGAACACCTCAAGCGCAGCCGGCGAGCGGAAGGGAAGATCGCGGTACTTCTCACTCTCGGGATCGGTGGCCAGCACATCTGCGCTTTCCGGATCAGTGTTGCCGACCATCCGGTTGCCCCAGGCGATCAACTTGTCTGCGTCGTCTTCCGGGACATCGAAGAGTCGCGCGAGCACGCGGATCGGGAAGTCGGCGGCCACGTCGTCGACGTAGTCGAAGGATCCCTTCGCCAGTGCCGTGTCCAACGTGTTCGCCGTGATGGCACGCAGGAATGACTCGTAGACGGCAAGCGACCGCGGGGTGAACTGGGGCTGCAACAACTTCCGGAGCGCACGGTGCCGCACCCCATCGGTTTCGAGCATCGACTTGCGGATCTCGATCTGACTCGCATCGAGTTCCTCGAGGTTCACGGCACCGATCTCGCTGGAGAATGTCTCCGTATCCCGGAGCACCTCGACGATGTCGTGGTAGCGCGTCACCGCCCAGAACCCGTGATTGGGTGACTCCTCCTCGTTCCAGGAAACCGGGTCGTGGGTCCGGAGCTCGTCGAAGACACCCCAGGGAGCACCGTCCGCGAACAGATCGAGATTCGCAAGGGTGATCGCCGTCGTCGTCCCCATGAGCTCTCCTCCGAGAAGTCGTTCGGGTCCAAATCATTATGCATCCGAACGTTCGAGGCAAGCACTTCCCGGAACTGGGCTACGGTGAGGGCGCCCAACGTCGGGGGGAGGTGACATGGCCGGCCAGCACACGCTCAGCGAGACGGAGTCGGCCGTTGCCGCGCGCCTCGGCGGGATGGACCTCGATTTCGACGCCATGGCCGTCGCCTCCAACCTCTTCCGCGCCGCGAATGCGGTGCGTAACCACTTGGAGCGCACGGTGCTCGCCAAGTCCGAGCTCACGTGGACGGCGTTCGTCGTCCTCTGGGTCACCTGGATCTGGGAGCCGATCGAGACCCGGGAGATCGCCGCCGAGGCCGGGTTCTCCAAAGCGACCCTGAGCGGAGTACTCAGCACCCTCGAGGGGCGCGGCCTGGTGACCCGGAGCCGGGATAAGCAGGACGGCCGGCTGGTCCTGGTGGAGCTCACCCCGTCCGGGCGACGGCTCATGAAGCGACTGTTCCCGGAGTTCAACACCGAGGAACGCCACGTGTCCCGGCACCTGGACCGTTCACGCAAGCAGGAGGCGGCCTCCGTGCTGCGCGACCTGATCCGCGCCGTGGAGCAGGACGAGGACGTCCGCCCCGGGCGCCGTCGGGCCTAGTTGCCAACCGGGTGACGGGAGCCCGATAATCCGTTAGGGTCCAAACGGTTTCCATCGAGGCATGAGGACGGGCATGAGCACCATCGCGATCGCCGGGGTCGAGGTCGACACCCGCCACTGGATCGGTGGACGACGTGTCGGCTCCGCGGAGACCTTCACGGACGTCTCCCCGGTGGACGGTGCGATCCTCGGCGAGATCAGCCGCGGGGGATCAACCGAGGCCGATGCAGCAGTTGCTGCGGCCACAGCCGCCTTCCCCGCCTGGGCACGTCTCACCCCACGGGAACGGGGGGCGATCCTGCACGCGGTCGCCGACAACGTCGAGGCGCACATCGAGCAACTCGCGAATATCGAGACACTCGACAACGGCTCCCTGCTGCGTTCACACCTCCGCGGAGTCATGCCGCGCGTGGTCATGAACATTCGCTTCTTCGCCGACTACGTGATCAACGATCTCCACCATCCGGTCTGGGAGACACGCGGACACGAGAACCACGTGTCCTGGGATCCCTCGGGACCCACGGTGATCATCACGCCGTGGAACGCGCCACTGATGCTCGCCACCTGGCGCATCGGTCCGGCCTTGGCCTCGGGTGACACCGTCATCCTCAAGCCACCGGAGTGGGCACCGCTCACAGCGTCGTACTTCGCCGACCTCGCGCACGAGGCCGGGCTTCCTGCGGGAGTCTTCAACGTCGTCCAGGGATACGGCCCCGAGGCGGGTGCGCCGCTCACCCTCAATCCCGACGTCGCGCGTATCTGCTTCACCGGGTCCGTGCCGACGGCCAAGGTGATCGCGCGCAACGCTGCGGAGAACCTGATCCCCTGCTCCTTCGAGCTGGGCGGCAAGAGCCCGACGGTGATCCTCGACGACGCCGACCTCGATCTCGCGGTCGACCTCGCCATCGAGCAGTACGACAACGCCGGACAGGTGTGTCTGGCGGGAACGCGCCTCCTCGTGCAGGCCGGTATCGCCGAGGAATTCGCGAAGCGGTTCGCCGAGCGCGCGGCGCAGATCCGCCAGGGTGATCCCCGCGACGAGTCCACCCAGATCGGGCCGAACATCCACCTGAAGCACATCGAGCGCATCCAGGGGTTCGTCGACCGAGCGAGAGCGGCCGGTGCCACGGTCGCCTACGGCGGAGAGGTCAACACCGCGATCGGGAGCCACTACTTCACGCCCACGTTGATCGTCGATGCACCTGCCGGAAGCGAGATTCTCACGCAGGAGGTCTTCGGACCGGTGCTCACCATGCAGACCTTCGACACGGACGAAGAAGGCCTCGCGCAGGCCAACGGCACCGAGTTCGGACTTGCTGCCTGCGTGGTGAGTGGGAACCGCGAACGTGCCGAGCGTTTCTGCGCGCACCTGGTCGCCGGAACCATCTGGGTCAACTGCTTTTTCGTCCGCGATCTCGCCGCACCCTTCGGCGGATCGAAGAAGTCCGGTATCGGCCGCGAGGGCGGACTGTGGTCCTTCGACTTCTATGCGGATGTCAAGAACACCGTGTATTCACCGAACGGCTGGAAGGAGTAGTCATGGGTGAGGTTGTTGGGGCCGCGCTGCTCGCACACGTTCCCACCATCATGTTGCCGGAGGAGGTCCGCCGGGAACTGAACGAAGGCAAGGAGATCTCGCTGGTCCCCGGATTGCGCTCTCTGCGAGCGGACAAGTTCGACACCCTCGACTACGACACCGTCATCGTCCTGGACTCTCACTGGGCCACCACCGTCGAGTTTGTGGTGACCGCACAGGATCGCCGGGCCGGATTGTTCACCTCCGAGGAACTCCCCCGCGGGATGTGCCGCATCCCCTACGACTTCCCCGGTGAT
The DNA here is from genome assembly GCA_016870195.1 of Actinomycetota bacterium. Lineage (GTDB taxonomy): Bacteria > Actinomycetota > Actinomycetes > S36-B12 > S36-B12 > VGCC01. The sequence goes on along the minus strand of VGCC01000004.1, from coordinate 16,681 downwards.
CCGGAGTTGGCCCACGCGATCGCCGCCGCGGGACCAGGAGCGGGAACCTGGTTGACCGCGATTGATGATCCCTACCTTCCTATCTTCTACGCCACGATCAACCTCTGGGACTTCCTCGGCCGTGGATTGCCGGACAAGCGCTGGATGTCGGTGAGCGTCTGCCAGACCGGTGACACCGAGGATTTCCTCCGCGCCGGCCGCGCGATCAAGGATGCGATCGAACGCTCCGATCGCAAGGTACTGCTCATCGCCTCGGGCGCGATGTCCCACACGTTCTGGCCCTTGCGCGAGATCCGCGACCACGAGGCCAGCGATCCGGCGCACATCTTCACTCCGGAGGCCTACGCCGCCGACCTCGAGCGACTCGAGTGGTTCGCGCAGGGTGACCACCGTCGCGTCATCGAGACGATGCCGGAGTTTTTGAAGTACAAGCCCGAGGCGCGCTTCGCCCACTACCTGATGATGATCGGTGCCCTCGGTGAGGATGACGTGGTCGCCCCGGGTGAGCTCTACAGTGAATACGAGAACTCGGTGGGTACGGGTCAGGTGCACATCTGGTTCGAGCGTCCCGCGACGGGATGGACCGGCACAAAGGCGGCTGCATGACCGAGTACCGCAGGATCCTGCTCGACGGATATCCCTGCCAGGTGGTGCGTGAGGGTGATTCCCTCGTCGCGGGTGACGGTCGTGTCGTCGCCATTGCCGATGCCATCCACCTTCCACCGGTCGAGCCGACCAAGATCATCTGCGTGCACTTGAACTACGATTCCCGCACAAAGGAGTTCATGACGAAACTCCCTCCGGCACCCACCTATTTCCACAAGCCGATCACGGCCTTGAACTCCCACGAAGGAGACGTCGTCCGGCCCCGGGGCTGCAAGTGGCTCAACTACGAGGGCGAGATCGTGATCGTGATCGGGAAGGTATGCCGCAACATCTCCCCCGCCGAAGCCCCGGACTACATCGCCGGATTCACCGTCGGCAACGACTACGGACTGCACGACTTCCGCGACACCGATGCGGGCTCGATGCTGCGAGTGAAGGGATCCGACACCCTGGCCCCGATCGGGCCCGGACTCGTTACGGACTGGGACCCGCGGGGCAAGCGCATCCGAACCCTCGTTAACGGAGTGGTGAAGCAGGATGACACCACCGACGGCATGGAATGGGACATGAACTACCTGGTCGCGGACATCGCCCGCACCATCACCCTCGTACCGGGCGATCTGATTTTCTCCGGCACCCCGGCGAACTCCCGCACGGTCTATCCCGGCGACATCGTCGAGGTAGAGGTCGAGGGACTCGGCACCCTGCGCAATGTGATCGTCGAGGGTCCGAACCCCATCCGCACCGACGTGGGCGCACAACCCTCGGAGAGCGAGGAGGTCATCTCGACCGCGCAGGGTGGTGACTGGGAGTTCCGGGGGATTCGCACACCCTCGAAGGATCTTTACCCATCCTTAGTCGAGGAGAAGTAGTTCCCTAACCATGCGCTTGCCAGACTCGGGTACGGACAGAGGAGAGAGATGGTCACGATCAACGTCGACATGGACAAGTGCCAGCACTACGGCCAATGCTGCTTCGAGGCGGAGGATGTCTTCCACCTCGATGACGACGGCAAGTTGAAGTACACCAAGGAGGTTGGCGACGACCGTCTCGCCGATGTGGAGTCGGCGGCCGACGTCTGCCCGATGCAGGCGATCAGCTTCGAACTGTCATGACCAGCGGGCAGGTCGTCGTCGTCGGGGCGGGTCTCGGCGGCCTGCGGGCGGCGGAGTCCCTGCGCGGGGCCGGGTACGATGGACACATCGTCATCGTCGGTGACGAGCCGCATCGCCCCTATAACCGTCCGCCGCTCTCCAAGGAAGCACTCGCCGGCGGGGTGTCGGTCGAGCAACTCGAGTTCCGGCGCAAGGCGAGTATCGACGACGTCGAGTGGCGACTGGGGTCCCCTGTGGTGTCCAGCGATCTCACCGCGCAGACGGTCACGCTCGCCGATGGCTCGGTGCTCCCGTTCGACGGGCTCGTCGTGGCGAGCGGCATCCGACCACGCGCCCTGCCCATTCCCGGACCCGAGAAGGGTCGCTACTTCCTGCGCACCGCCCAGGACGCCGCGGGCGTCCGCGAGTACCTCGTCCCCGGCGCGCGCGTGGTGATCATGGGTGCCGGCTTCATCGGATGCGAGGTCGCGGCCACCGCCGTGGGTCTCGGTGCCACCGTGCACGTGGTCGCACTCGACGAGGAGCCGATGATCCGACCACTCGGCCGCGAACTCGGTGCCGGCATGCGCAGACGTCACGAGGCGAAGGGCGTCACGTTCCACCTTGGCCACACCATCAGCGAATTCCTCGGCGAAGACCATGTGGTCGGTGCGCGCCTCGATGATGGCACGGTGCTCAACGCCGACGTCGTGATCGAAGCGGTCGGCTCGGTCGCGAACACCGAGTGGCTCGAGGGCAACGGCCTCGACCTCTCGGATGGCCTCCTCGTCGATGACGGGATGCGCGTGATCGATGCGCCGTGCCCGATGGTCGCCGTCGGTGACCTCGCCCGCCACCCCAACGCACTCTTCCCCGGACCGGCCCGCCGCATCGAGCACTGGAACATGCCGACGGAGACCGGCAAGCGCGCAGGCGCAACCCTGGGCGCGATCCTGAGCGGACAGGAACCCGCCACCGCACCCTTCACCGCGATGCCGTCGTTCTGGTCCGACCAGTACAAGCACAAGGTGCAGTCGTTCGGCATGCCCGGGATCGCCAACCGGATCACGCTCGTCGACGGTGATGTCGACGGCCCGTGCATCGTCGAGTACCTCGACGACACCGGGCTCGTCGGCGTGGTCGGTATCGATCGCACCAGTGAACTCGCGCCATACCGAGCACGGCTGTTGGAGCGTGCTCGCGGCTAAGTGCACGCATCCCCCGTGCGAACCTCGACGGATATCCTGCGCCGATGGTCGATGCCGGTGTGAACTTCCCCCGGGGAGGGGACGGTAAGCGCAGCACGTCGGCCACGGGGCGGACGATCTTCGCCGACTCGATCCGCGGGGTCGATCCCGCGCTCGCCGCGCGCATCGAGCACACGAAGGATTGGCGCCGCGGCTATCTCCAGCCCCTTCGCGACATCACCGTGGCCGCCACCCGCACTACGCAGGCGGCCATCGCCATCTCCCGAGCCGGACTGGACTCCGCCCACCGGCGCTTCACCTTCACGCAGGATGGCGAGGAACTCTCCCTCGGTGACCTCCCCTCCCGCTCCGACTTCGCCTCGGTGACGGTCTCGGGCCGCAGTGCCCGGGAGATGGATCTGTCCGTTCCCTACCGCGGGCGACGGCTCTTCGGTCCCGACCTCCGACGCCAGGTCGATGCGTGGGTGGCAGAGGGTGTTGCCGAACCATCCTTCGGTGCCGCGATCCACCTGGTCCTGGACAACCCCGACTGGCTGGACCTGCACGACGTGGACATCGCACTCCTCGGCGCCGGTGCCGAGATGGCGCCAACCCGATCGCTGCTACGCTGGGGTGCTCGCGTACACGCGATCGATCTCGCTCGACCCGCTGTCTGGGAACGACTGATCGCGATCACGCGCAGCACTTCCGGAAGTCTGCGCATCCCGATCCCGACGACGGCCGGTGCAGCCCCCTTCGTGGTCGGCGGCTTGATCCATCCCGACGACGACCAGGTCATCGCGGGTGTCGCGGGTGCGGACCTGCTCACCGCGATGCCCGCGATCGGTGCGTGGCTGGCGGAGATCGACCAACCGTTCGCGCTCGGCAGCTACGCCTACGCCGACGGTGCCGTGCACGCTCGTCTCTCGATGGCAGTCGACGCGGTCATAGTCGAACTCCAGAAGAGTCGTGACGACATCACCCTGGCGTTCCTGGCAACTCCGACGGATGTGTTCATGGTCCCCGAGGAATGCGTGACGGAGTCGCGTCGCCGCTGGGACTCCCGTGGAGTCTCCGGCCTTCTGCAGGCACCCCTGCGGCTCTTCGGTCAGTTCGAGCCGAACTACCCCGAGACGTACACCACGGGTTCGGGTCGAGTCGTGGGGATGAACGACTCCCTCATCCCCCAGCAGGGTCCGAACTACATCCTCGCCAAGCGCATCCAGCGCTGGCGCGCGCTCGTCGCCCGCGCCGAGGGGACTCCCGTGTCCCTGAACCTCGCACCCGCCACCCGCACGCAGTCGGTGATCAAGAACCGCGCGCTTGCCGCCGCGTACGCGGGCGCCGATCGCTTCGGTGTCGAGGTGTTCGAGCCCGCGACATCGACAGCACTCATGGCTGCGCTCCTCGTGCACGATCTGCGCAATCCGGCGTCGTCGGCGAATCCCGCCACGCCACTCGACAACCCGATGGACCTCTATATCCAGGGCGCGAACCACGGTGGACTCTGGCGAGCGGCATACGCGCCCCGCTCGGTGCTCGGCATCGCGGCGCTGCTCGGGATGTTCGAGCCGCGCGCCTAATACGCGCGCCCAACATGAAGAAGACCCGTGCGGCTGGGGGGCCGACGCACGGGTCTCCTGGGCCCGAGGGCCCACTGCTCGGGGGGTGAGCAGTGACACCATCCTCCACCCACACTCGCGATATGTCCGTGAATTGACAGTCAAGGGACAGGCAATGTCCCCCGTTCAGCGGGGACACATCAGCACATTCCGCACATCCCCGATCGCCTAGATCGGTGATACCGATCCGATCGTTGCCATAATCTGCACCTCCCCGCCGCCGATCAGAGCAGCGTCTTGACCCAACGCACCCGCCACGATGTCGACACGCCCGGCACGCACCTGCGGCAGCGATGCGCACTCCGCGTGGACCTGCGCGACGACCAGGGGAAGGAGTGGTGCCAGGTGACCTCCGAGCACCACCCGCGCCGGATCCGTGATCGCGATGAGTCCCCGGAGTCCGAGCCCAAGCCAGTGACCGGTCACGTTCATCACCTCCAGTGCTTCCTCATCGCCGCGGCGGGCCGCTTCGAGGAGGTCGTCGTAGTCACCGTTCCATCGCGATGCGATCACATCCCGTCCTATGAGCGTTTCCCAGCACCCGCGTGCTGCGCACGGACACGGCTCACCGTCGGGGTCGATCGGCATGTGCCCGATCTCCCCCGCGAATCCCGCACCACCCATGCGCACGCGGCCCCGTTCCACGTAGCCGCCACCGATGCCGATACCTCCGGACACGTAGAGCATCGCCTCCACGCCGCGTCCCGCTCCACGCAGATGCTCCCCCAGTGCACCGAGGTTCGCGTCATTCCCGAAGGACACGGGCAGCGGTGTGCCCAACGCGGTCAGGACCGCAGCGCCCCACTCGACATCCCGCCAACCGAGATGGGGCGCGTAGGAGACGAAACCGGTGTAGGCATCGACGATGCCGGGCACCGAGATAGATATGGCGGCAACGCGGCTTTGCGCAGGCAACGCACTCTGGACTGCCTCAAGTGCGCGCGCAACGGTCGCACCGGCCTCGTCCGGAGACATTCCCGCCATCTCCCGATCGATCACCTCGCGCGCGAGATGCGCACCACCGAATCCGTACGCCAGGGCATGGCAGGAGTCGACGCGCATATCGACGCTCAGGACCACGATCGAGGTCGGTTGGGCGCGCAGAGTGAGAGACGGTCGGCCGACGTGGCCACTCCGTCCACCGCTCTCCTCGGCATACCCGGCCCGGCATAACTCCGCGGCGATCGCGGCGGCCGTGCTTCGGGTGATGCCGAGAGCGGATCCGAGATCCGAGCGACTGATCGTGCCGCTCTCGTGCAGCACGACCAAGGCCCGTGTTCGGGCGCCGCTCACGCAGTCCCGTCGGAGTGCATCCGGGTGCGCGCGTCGGCGTAGTTCTCCCTGATCCCCGCGTGCGGCGTCGGCGCGAACTCGACCGCATCGGTCAGGGGTCCGCGCCATGCGGGCGGCTCGGCACTCCCAGATACGACCCACGCGGCCTGACGTGCGGCGCCATCGGCGACGTACTCACCCGGCGTCGGGACGAGAACGGGAACCGCGAACAGGGTGGCCGCCACCTGGGCCACGGCGGGGTTCGCCGCGGCTCCACCGATGAGCAGGACCCGTCGCGGTGTCACGCCGACGTCGACGAGCGCATCGACGGCGTCGGCGAGACCGCAGAGCATTCCTTCGATCGATGCCCGAGCGATGTGCGCGGGAGTGAGGTTGTGCCGGGTGATGCCGTGCAGGGTGCCGCGCGCATCGGGCAGGTTCGGAGTGCGCTCACCATCGAAGTAGGGAAGTAGTACGAGGCCATCGGCTCCCGGCGGTGCACTGAGCGCGGCACGCGCGAAGTCATCCATGTCCAAGCCGAGCATCGAGGCCGTGGACGTCAGGACGCGCGCGGCGTTCAGCGTGCAGACCAGGGGGAGGAAGCGCCCCCGGGCATCCGCGAACCCCGCGACGAGTCCGGATGCGTCACTGCTCGGTGTCTCCGACACCGCGAACGCGGTGCCCGATGTCCCCAGGGAGACCACCACATCGCCGGGCAGCAGATCGAGTGCGAGCGCGGCGGACATGTTGTCCCCCGTACCGGGCCCGAGCACGATGTCCGTGCCCACGATCGTGCCCACGTGTTCGTGCGGCGCTGCTACGACGGGCAGGTCGACGACCCGACCGAGCGCCAACTCCAGCAGGTCGAACCGGTACGCATTCTCCGCAGGCGACCAGTACCCGGTGCCGCTCGCGTCACCACGATCCGTTGCCGCTCCCGCGGGCGTCCCGGCCAACTTCCAGGTCAAGTAATCGTGCGGCAGGAGGATCCGGTGGGTGCGCGCTGCGTTCTCCGGTTCGTTGCGCGCCATCCAACGCACCTTGCTCACGGTGAAGGCGGCCAGGGGAACGCTGCCCACCGCGTCGGCCCACGCCTGCGGTCCGCCGAGCTCTGCCACCAGGTCCTCGGCATCACGCGCGGAGCGGGTGTCGTTCCAGAGCAGTGCATCCCGGACGGGTTCACCCGCAGCATCGAGGGCGACCATGCCGTGCTGTTGACCCGCAACGCTGAGTCCGACCACACCGTCGAGGAACCCGTCGAGAGCGCTGCTCAACTCGCGCCACCACAGGCGCGGGTCGACCTCCGTGGCATCCGGGTGCGTCCCCCGCGCCTCGCGGAGGAGCTCACCCGTCTCAGCGTCCCGGATTACAACCTTCACGGACTGCGTGGAGGAGTCGACCCCTGCTACGAGTGCCATATGCGTAATCTGGCACAGGCGCTCAGCGTGTGCCGACGATGTCGGGAACAGTCATGAGCGGCGGGCACCCTCGCAGAATGCGCGTGAGCGCGGATTTCTCCGTGGAGTCGACGGCGAGGCGCCACCGGTACTTGACCGCGACCCAGGTTTTGGCATACCAGCACACGTCGCGGTCGGGAAGCCATTCGGTGGGGTCGCGATCGGACTTCGACCTATTGCTCCCCGCAGTCACGGCGATCAGCGAACCCGAGTACCCGACGTCGTTGGCGAAAGTCTCCCGGGTCCGCGCATCCCACCGCCAGGCACCGGAGTCCCAGGCTTCCTTGAGCGGAACCATGTGATCGATGTCGAAGGTGCGGGCCTCCGTGGTGGTGCGTCCGTCGTAGCGGGAGATCCACGTCCCACCGACCACGCGGCAGTCACGCACAACTCCCGCCGCTCGTTCGGTGGCGAGCACGTCCTCACGGGTGTCGCACCCATTGCCATCAAGATCGGACCAGTGACGGAAGAGGTCGCGGTCATACCCGTCCCCGCGTTCCTGACTGACGGGGAGTGAATTGAGCACGCGCAGTGCCTGCTCCCGTGAATCGGCATGCGCGGGGGTCGAGACCCCCCACGCCAGCGCGAGGAGCAGTCCCCCGCCTACCAGTTGCCCCCGGATGCGCACTACTCCTCGAGGGGGAGCACCACGGTCTCGGACTGCGCGATCAGATCGGCGTCGGCGTCGTAGACGCTGATCTTCTCGTCCTCGAGGAGGAGATTGCCGTCGGCGTCGAGCACGTCGATGGTCTCGTCGACCACGGATCCGTCGGGTCCGCTCGCCACGACGAGATCATCGGAGATCGCGCCGATCACCACGTTGTTCTCGTCCACTACGACGTCGATCTGGAGATCTTCACCAATCTCGATGTCATCGTCCGCCATCGCACACTCCTTTCGCTCCGGAGGAGCCTAGGTGGTGCACCCGGCTCAACGCCACGGGGATCACTTCACGCGGACGGTGCGCGACCAGTCAGAGACCGCACTCGGGCCCTCGGGGGTGATCGCGAGCACGCGATAGCGGTGCTTGCCGCTTTTGACGTCGATGGTGCAGGACAACACCTCATCACCACTCGGGATCTTGCATACCTGCTTGCCCCCGGTGGTGCGCACGCTGTAGGCGGAGACCCGCGGGTAGTCGACGGCCGTCACTCCGATCTGCACCGAACCGCGTTTCGGCTTCACCCGCGGCGGGGTCGGCTTGAGCACGGTGAAGGCAGGAACGAGGGCCGTATCCCCCTCACCCTGGGCGTTCATTGAGCGCACGGCCGCCTCCGCGGGCACGGATGCGACGGGAGCGGTGCAGATCGTGCCCGCACCGTTGCATACGGCGTTCCCGTCAATGCCCACCACCTGATATGACGTGGCGAACTCGGGGGCGACCTCCGGTGCCGTCCACCATGTGGTGCGCGTGGTGCCGACGACCGCGGACTTCACATTCGTCGGTCCGCTGGGGACCAGCGGGTTCCCCGTGGCGGCCAAGGCGGCGTTCACTACCGATAGATAGGTGATGGGAACGAACGAGGCCGCACCTACGATCGAGGTCCCGCAGGATCCTCCGGCGATCACACCCGCAAGCAGGTTCCCGGTCGTGGACGAGGCCCATCGCGGACCACCGCTGTCACCCGAACAGATATCGCCGACTCCCGCGGTGCGTGAGTTGATCACCCAGCCGGTGGATCCGCGGTAGCCCTCATCGATGCTTGCGAGGGGAAGCGAAACCTGGGCCGGAACGTCCCCTCCCCCGCCCGTCAGGGACGTGCGTCCGTAGCCGGCCGCAAGGACCGGAGCGTTCTGGGAGGTCCAGAGTCCGATCTCCCCACGCGAGGCGAGGCGACTGATCAGCGTGGGTCCGATATCGGAGTCGAGCACGAGTGCGGCAATGTCGTTGGCCATCACCTGCCGGCCGACCTGCACGAATCCCGGTGGCGTGATGATCTGCACCACGCGCGCGGGGCTCCGCGCGACCAGGGACCCACCCGCGAGTTGGTACGGGGCACCAGGGGTGTTGATCTGCAGTCGCGACGGATCGATGAGGGCACCCGAGTTCTCCTCGGTCACGCAATGTGCGGCGGTGAGCAGGATCCGCGGCCGCCACACAGACGCGCTGCAGATGCGATAGAGGTTGCCCGTGACATACGCGGTGCCGGTCACGATCGGATTGCCGACCGCAACCGAACCACCAAAGACCCGTGGTTCCGCCGACGCGGGGGTTCCACCCGCGACAAGTGCGCACGCGGAGACCAGGGCAACCCAGATGCGCATTCCTCAAGGGAACCACACGCTCCGCGGATGCGACATTCGAGGTCCTCGAGCAACGTCATTCCCGGGGGAATAGCGGATTCGTCCCTAGCATCAACGCATGGCGACGGCGGCTGACACTCCACCGCCAGCCGATATCCCACCGCCACCCGGCACTCCACCGCCACCGCGCCCCCTCGACCCCGCGCAGATGAAGCGTTGGGTCTTCCTGAAGACGTACGAGGCGAAGACCACGCTCGCGCTCTCGGTGCTCGCCCTGATCTACCTGTTCACCTTCACCGCGCAGGCGATCTGGTACTACCCCCAGCAAGCCTGGTTCCAATACATGCAGCTATTCGGCTACCTGCTGTGGCTGCTGTTCGCGCTCGACCTGCTGTTCCGCTTCATAGTGGACCCGGTCAAGAAGAGCTTCTTCAAGAACAACGCCCTCGACACCATCACCGTGGTCATTCCGCAGTTGCGCGCCCTGCGTGCGCTACGGGTGTTCACCAGCAAGGGGATCCTCACCCGCGGCAAAACCGGGAGCATCCTGACCAGTGGTGGCATCGCCTCCGGGATCCTGGGCGTCCTGCTCATCGTCTGGGTGGGCGGACTGATGGTGCTCAACGCAGAGCGCGGGGCAACCGGAGCCGAGATCATCAACTTCGGAGATTCGATCTGGTGGTCCTTCGAGACCATCACCACCGTCGGCTACGGCGATTTCGTCCCGGTCACGCGGGTGGGACGAGCCCTCGCCGTACTGATCATGTTCTTCGGCATCGGTGTGCTGAGTGCCGTGACTGCCGCCGTCGCAGCAAGCCTGGCCCGCAACAAGGCTGCCCGACCCGATCCGAGCGAAGAGGTTCTCTCAGAGCTCAGTGAGTTGAAGAGCATGGTGGCCTCGTTGCAGGCCAAGCTCGACGCGAAGTCCTAACCCTTGGCGTTCACCCGCTGGGTCGCCAACGCCAGCGTCCCGTCGGTGGCGGAGCCCCACGCGTAGACGATGGTGTTGAACGGCCGCACGGCATTCACCGCGGTCGGGCCCAGAACCACGGCCTCATTGCTCGCCAATGACACGGTGATCGCGTAGTTTGCCGCCTCGACTCGCTTGGTCGCCGACGCGCCGTTGGTCAGGGCCCCGAAGAGAACCTGGCCATTCGCACGGAAATCCACGGCGGGGGCCGCGGCGATGTGACGCACTGTCAATCGACCGAACCCCACGGGGTTCTTCGCGCTCGGTTCCGCGAACACCTGCTCGATTTCCTTGAGCGCGGTGCTGGTCACCGTGAAGTCCTGGAGTTGCGCTTCTTCAGTGCGGGAACGACTGCCCAAAACTCCGCTATACAGGCGCTGAATAGAACTGACGTCCACGCCGATGCCGGCGGTGAGGTCAACACGCTGCCGCGCGTACCCCGGGGTATTGACGTTCGCGATGTTCTGGCCCGTGACATCGATGGCGACCCTTTGCGTGCGCAGCGACGACAACGCGGTCGAGATACCCAACCAGGTACTCATCAGAGGCCCTCGTCCACGAAGACGGCGGCCCGGGAGTCACGCTCGGGAGTGCCAGTCGGTTGGTAGAGGTGCAGGGGGGCTCGCTTTCGCCACGGATCCCCGAAATCACGTCCTGGGCAGCCTGCTGGGCTGAGGCCGCCAACTCCCGGTTGAGGGAGATAATCGCCTGGATTCGAGTGGACAGGTCCATGAAGGCGTCGTAATGGTCGGTGAGCAGGCCCCTCCACGGCTCATCGACCACCGCGGCGATATTCGACAGGCTCGGCGAGGGCTCTAGGCCCAGCTCCCGAGCGGCCGCGTCGAACAGGATCGCTCGTTCGAGCTCGATGGAGCGGACCCGCTCGATGGATTCCTCGATCTCCCGACTCGCCCGAACCAGCCACATGTCCCGGCCGCTCATCAGGAGGAGCTGCTGGACGTCGAGTCGGTAGAGCAGGTCGTCGAGCACTTCGCGCTCCCGCCACAGGACGGCGGACAGCCCCGAAAGGTCCATACCGCCTCCTTCCCGAGCACGCGGACACCTTCTACCTATAGCCCTATCGGCAGGAGGGGGAGCTTGCTGAGGAAAAGGGACCCATGGGAATGAGGGCCCGAGGCGCCTTCATATTCATCGGCCGGGCCGGGGCCGACGTGAGGTGATCGAGCTGTTATCCGAGATTCCCGATCCATTGCGGGGACAAATCGGACATACTGCACGAGTGGGCTCGCATTTCCGGTTCACGGGCACGGTGTGGCTGTGGCAGGGGGACTCCCCCTGGCACTTCGTAAGCCTTCCCGACGACATCGCCGACGAGATCGCCGATCTGATGGACGGACGCCTCCGCGGATTCGGGAGCGTGCGCGTCGAGGTAACGTCCAAGGAGGTCACCTGGCGCACATCGATATTCCCGAGCAAGAGTTCGGGCACCTACATCTTGCCGCTGAAGAAACAGGTGCGACAGGAGCTGAACCTGTCCGAGGGATCGCGGGCGACTTTCACCATCGACGTCATCGACGACTGAAAGTGGGTCGCCCGGGGCTCGAACCCGGAACCTAAGGATTAAAGGCCTTGGCGATCACGCCACAGCCACCCGAAAGTCAAGCGATTGCATCGGATTCCGATCCACCCAGACTCTCCCAGAGCCACCCAGACCCGTCAAGAAAGGGCCACCGCCCCCGAGCATGTAAGGGCCAGGTAAGGGCCACTGTTGATGGTCAGGCTCGCCCATTCTCACGCCGACAGGTACTCGTGCAGTGCCTCGCGGACGATCTCACTTGATGTCTTGTGATCGGCCTTGGCACGCCGCTGCAGGGCAGCATGCAACTCGGGGTCCAACCGGGCCTGGACCGCCTTGGCAGGGCCGCTACCCAGAGTGGGGCGACCCCTGCCGACATGGCGAAGCTGGTCGTCGCCGTAGCCTCGCTCGGCCTCGTCTGCCATCCGCTCGACATCGGCCTGCGTGATCGGCCGACCACCAGAAACGCCGAGGATCTTCTTCTTAGCCATTGCGGTACCCCTCCAGGAGTCGCCAGTACTGCTTCGTCATGCGCATCGCGTGGATCGCGAGCACGCCACCATCGTCGAAGTGCAACGTCACGATCTCCAGCATGTCCCGGCACGGTCTGGCCCGAGGTGGAGGCGCCGAACCGGGGGCTCGGGGTCGATGTCGTCGCTGAACACGGCATGGGTGATCGCGTGCCTGATGTCGCCATCCTCGATCCCGTGCCGTCGGGCACTGGAGTGGATACCGACCTCACGCACACCAATATTGTACTACGAAACTCTTGAACGGGATGGGGCCCGTCCTTGTGCCTGCCCGACCGGACCGGATCCTGCCCAGTTGGGCGCTCGTCTGCGGCGTTGGGACCACCGTGATGGCAGCGTCTGCCAGCCTGGGCCGGCTCACGTGCCGGCCCCAGCCTGAACCTACGGACTACGCGTCCGCACGATCAGGCCGGATTCGGCGAATTCTGGCCTCACGGCCAGGCTCGCGCAGATGCCCCTGCGGAATCCGTCGTTCAACCCAACTCCCACGGCGAATGAGGCCGCCCACAGTCCCCCACCGCCGCAGGCATCTGATGCGAACACCGCGGCGACCGATGCGAACGATCAGCCAAACCACCCAACCCCTGCTGCTCATACCACCGCAGCCAGCGATGCACCGCCTGACGTGACACGTCGAACCGACGCGCCACCTCCACCACCGGCACACCATCACGAATCACAGCCAAAACGGCCTGATACCTCTGCTCCACAACACTCAGCTCCACCACCATCAAGCGAGTGTCACCCATCAGGCGGAACCAGCGTCACCAATCAGGCGAAGCCACGTAACCCGCAAGCCGAAGCCAACACGTCACGCATCAGGCGGAACTACACATCCAGTTGTGGGTCGCCCGGGGCTCGAACCCGGAACCTACGGATTAAAAGTCCGCAGCTCTACCGTTGAGCTAGCGACCCGAGTTCCACGGGGAGTTGTGCACTCCTCGAGTCGGAAGGGTATCGGCAGCGGCGTGCCGTCCGACGGTGTGATGGTGCGCGATCAGGGGGTCCACGACCAGGAACCGGGCACCGTGCGCTGCCGCATCGTGCCGAGCCCCTCGATGCTGGACTCCACCACTTGGCCCGCGCGCAGGAATACCTGCGGGTCGCGACCGATGCCGACCCCCGCGGGTGTGCCGGTCACGATGACATCGCCGGGGAACAGCGTGGTGACCGAGGACAAGTACTCGATCAGAACCGGGACGGGGAAGATCAGATCGTCGGTGTTGCTGTCCTGCATGCGCTCACCATCGATATCGCACCAGAGGCGCAGGGAGTCCGGGTTGGGGAGTTCGTCGGGGGTGACCACCCAGGGTCCCAGTGGGAGGAATCCGGGGAAGCTCTTCCCCAGGCTGAATTGCGGCGCACCCTTCGGTGTCATCTGGACGTCTCGCGCGCTGTAGTCCTGCGCGACGGCCAGTCCGGCGACGTGCGACCACGCGTTATCGCGCGATACTCCCCGCGTTATCGAGCCGATGATGACCGCGAGTTCGATCTCCCAGTCCACCTTCTCCGTGGCGACGACCAAATCGGCGTAGGGGTCCGCGATCGAGGACTGGAACTTGGTGAACACCATCGGGACTTCCGGGATCGCCAGGCCCGACTCGATTGCATGCAGGCGGTAGTTAAGGCCGATCGCGAAGACCTGGCGAGGAGCGGGCACGGGGCACGTGACCCGGGACTCGTCGAGCGCCACGGGAGTCACGCCGTCACCCGCAGGACCAGCCCAGGCGCGCACCTCACCCCACCGGGCGAGCACCGCCATCGGATCGGAGGGGAGGGCTCCGTTGCTTCCCTCGGCGACGTCGACTAGGTGATCGCCGATCTGGACATGGGCGCGGCCATCGAGGGCGGTCATGCGCATGGTGGGTCCTCTCGTTCCGTGATTCGGATCCGGATTCTGCCTGGCAGCGGAACGAGTTGTTCCCGCGGGTCAATGATCACCAGCGGACGACGACGTTCGTAGGACGCCGGAAGGCGAAGCCGGACGCTGGCCCGGCGGACACCAGCGCGAGATTCGGTAGCCGAGTAATCATCTGCTCGACCGCGATGGCGGTTTGCAAACGTGCCATGTGGATTCCGAGACAGGCGTGGGGGCCGAAGGAGAACGACAGACCCCTGTTGGAATTCTCTCGGTGGATATTGAAAGACGTGGGATCGGCAAACGTCGCAGGGTCGCGGTTGGTCGCCACCACCGAGATACCGATGAACTCGTGAGCCGGGATTTCGACTCCCGCAATGACCTTTGCTCCTTCGGTCCACCGCTCCATGAATGCGACTGGTGGAATCAATCGACGAGCTTCCTCCTGAGAGTTTGCTAGGAGCCCGGCATCGCATCGTACCTGGTCGAGTTGTTCGGGGTGCTGAAGAAGCAGCGTGAGGGTGGTGAGGACAGAAGCCTGGATGGTCTCGATTGCACCAAACATCACGACTCGGAGTTGTGCAACGATCTCATCATCCGTGAGTCCCTGTGGATCCTTGGCCAAGAGCGCGGTCAGCGAATGACCGGGGTTGCGGCGATTGCGTTCGAGTTCGGGCAGCAGGATCGCGTTGAGTTGCTCACATGCTGCCTCGGCACGCCGAATTGGCTCCGGGTCACCGTCATAGTCCATCCCTCCGGCGATCGCCGAGTAGATAGATGTCATCGCCGGAATATCGTCCAGCGAGAGTCCGAGTGACTGACCCGCTGTGCGGATAGCGAACGGCGCAGCAAACGCATCGTCTAATTCGACCTCACCACTATCGATGAAGGCATCGATAAGTTCCGTGACCAACTCCAGTAGCGGTGCCGCGTAGTAGTCCTGCACAACGCTTCCCTTGAACGGTCCCTCGAAGGGTTTGCGCATGCGGGCCTGTTCGTCACCGTCGACGGTGAGCATCATTCGACCGGCAGCTGCCCGGACCAGGTTCTGCTCGGCCTCGACGGTGAGGCCGGCATTGCGGGCAAGGACTTCACGAGCGGCGTCACGCCCGGTGACCAACCATCCGCCGATTGCCGGAGCCCAGGTGATCGGCTCAGTCTCGCGGACGTGGTCGAGGGCACCCTCGCGTCCAGCCACCGAGATGTCGTCGAACTCGAGTGCCGCTCCTCGTGGGAATCGCTGCCGGCGCGCCGCGTCCTCGACATCGGACACGGTGCGTTGGGTGAGGAGTGTCTCCATGCGCGGAACCGTAATACGGCCAGACAGCCCCGGTCCCAGGAAGGTTGAATACGCACGTGCCTACCTATGCGGACACCATCACCGTCGATGACCTCGACGCCGATCCCTACCCGATCTACGCCCGGTTGCGGGCCGAGCAGCCGGTCGCCTGGGTACCTGCCGTGAACTGCTGGCTGGTCACCCGGCTGCCCGATGTCGAGTTCGTCACCAAGCGCTCGGAACTGTTCACCGCCAAGGCACCCGATGCCCCCGTGGACCGCTCGTTCGGGGGCCGCACTCTCATGACCATGGACGGAGCGGAGCACCTCGAACTGCGCCGCACCCTCGATGAGAAATTCCGTCCCAAGAAGGTGGCCGAGTACATCGATGATCTCGTCACACCGATCGCGGTCGAATATGTGGAGCGTTTACTCGCTAAGCCGGACCGTCAGGCAGAACTCGTCGTCGAGTACTTCGAGCCCATCAGCGTGCTGGCGCTAGCCCGGGTCCTCGGATTGGGTCACATGTCCGCGGATCGGCTGCAGGACTGGTTCCGCGGATTGGCGCAAGGCGCAACGAATTTCGAGAACGATCCCGAGAAGTCCGCGGCGAATGATGCGGTCGCCGCGGAGATCGAAGCAGAGTTGCGCCCGCTCATGCAGGCTTGGCAGACGCAACCGGATGACTCAGCGATCGCATCGATGCTCACCCACGGATGTCCGGCCGGAGCGTTCCGTCAGATCGAGTACCTGCTGCCCTCGATCAAGGTGATCCTCTTGGGTGGGATGCAGGAGCCCGGCCATGGCGCAGCCTCGTGCCTGGCCGGTCTACTGATGCACCCGGATCAGATGCGCTTCGTGCGCGAGCACCCGGAGAAGTGGGACGACGCCGTCAACGAGGCGCTGCGCTGGATGGCGCCGATCGGCACCATGCAGGCCACCGCCGTCGAGGACGTCGAACTCGGCGGTGTGGTGATTCCCAAGGGTGATTTGGTTTCCGCGGTCGTATCCAGCGCCTGCCACGAC